>JAEYYY010000425.1 GCA_023430775.1 Pseudomonadota bacterium | reverse complement strand
GTGCCACGCTGCGCGCGCGCTGGCTCACCGTCGCCGCCTCGGTCGTCCTGTTGCTGGGCGCCTACCGCGTCGCAGGCTGGGTCCAGGTCGAGCTGATGCCCGAGACCGACGAGGGCGTCGTCGATCTCGACTTCGAGCTCCCCGTCGGCACGCCGGTCGAGCGCACGCGCGAGGTCGTGCTCGATCTCGAGAAGAAGATCCACGCGGTCGTCAAACCGGAGGAGATCCGCAACATGGTGTCCTCCGCCGGTCCCGACAACCCGTATCGCCCCGGCGGCGGTCACGAGGGCGAGATCGAGACGACGCTCGTCCCGGTGTCCGAGCGCGAGCGCGGCAGCGCCGAGATCGTGAAGGTGATCCGCGATGTCGCGCAGACCATCCCCGACATCAAGGTCCGGATCCGCCAGCGCACCACCAACCCGCTCCAGCGCTTCATGCGCGGCAGCCAGGGGGAGCGCCTCGTCGTCGAGATCCGCGGCCACGAGCTCGACGTCGCCTCCGAGCTCGCGAAGCGCGTCGAGACCGTCATGAAGGCGACGCGCGGCATCGAGGACGTCCGGCCGTCGCGCGAGGAAGGCCTCGAGGAGCGCACCATCAAGGTCGCCACCGAGCGCGCCGCCGATCTCGGTCTCACTCGCGCCGATGTCGCGCGCACGCTCGAGACCTACGTGCTCGGTCGCGTCGCCACTCGCCTCCGCCAGGCCGGCGACGAGTACGACATCCGCGTGATGCTGCGCGAACAGGATCGCGCCACCACCGCGCAGCTCCAGGAGCTACCGATCCTCACCGCGCGTGGCGTCGTCCCGCTCTCCGCCGTCGCCGAGATCGGGGTCCGCCGCGGCCCGGGCTCGATCGAGCGCGAAGGGCAGGAGCGCGTGCTGTCGATCGTCGGTGGCCTCGGCGATCGCCCGCTCGGTGCCGTGATCGAGGATCTCGAGACCTCGCTCGCCCAGGTCGAGCTACCCAACGGCTTCACGATCGAGGTCGCCGGCGAGGCGCGCGAACAGGACAAGACGTTCGCCGGCCTCCAGATCGGCATCATCCTCGCCATCCTCCTGGTGTTCGCCGTGATGGCCGTCCAGTTCGAATCGGTTCGCCAGCCGCTCATCCTGATGTCGGCCGTACCGTTCGGCTTCGTCGGTGTCGTGCTCGCCCTGGTCGCCACCGGCACCACGTTCAGCCTCAACGCGTTCCTCGGCTCGATCATCCTGGTCGGCATCTCGGTCAACAACGCGATCGTCCTCGTCGACGCCGCCAACCAGCTCCGTCACGAGGGCAGGGACGTGATCGAGGCGATCGTCGAGGCGGGCCGCCGCCGCCTTCGCCCGATCCTGATGACCACCACCACCACCGTGTTCGGCATGCTCCCGGTCGCGCTCGCGATCGGCGAGGGTGCCGAGATCCAGGCGCCGCTCGCGCGCGTGGTGATCGGCGGCATGATCGTGTCGTCGCTGATCACGCTCGTCCTGATCCCGGTGCTCTACGTGCTCACCGCCAGCAAGCGCCTCCACATCGAGCCGTCGCCGGAGCACCGCAGCTAGGGCCACATCTTGGCAGCAGAACGCGCCACCATGACGCCGTGACGTCGCAGCTGTTCTCGTTCCGCATGGTGCCGGCGATCGCAGGCCTGCTCGTCAAGCGCGACATCGATCCCCATGTGCTGCTCCGCGAGGTCGGCCTCCCGCGCGAGGCGCTCGGCGGTGAAGTCACGGCGCCGATCGCGCGCATCCGCAAGCTCGTCGACAGCGCGGCCGTCCTGCTCGAGCGCCCGCTCCTCGGACTCGATCTCGCCGCGCTCGTGCCGCCCGGAACGTTCGGCCTCGCCGAGTTCGTCGGCCGCTTCGCGCCCACCGTGCGTCAGGGCTTCGCGATGTTCTGCGCGTCGGTGCCGCTCGTGAACCCGATGATCGAGTGGCGCTACACCGCCGGCAACTCCGAGCACGCGATGGAGCTGTGCGTGTCCGGCTCGCGCGATGGCCTCGGCATCCAGCTGAACGAGTACTCGGTGGCCGTGGTGCTCAAGCTCGCCAACGCCGGCCTCGATCTGCCGCTCCAGGTCACGCGTGTCTGGTTCGCGCACGATCGCGATACCGCCGAGGTCGCGGCGCGGTTCGGCTGTCCCGTCAGCTTCGGCCAGCCGACGAGCGGCTTCGCGTTCGATCCCGACCAGGCGGCGCGCATCCCACGGATGGCCGATGCGGCGCTGTTCGAGTTCCACGTCGCGCAGGCGCGCAAT
Source organism: Pseudomonadota bacterium (assembly GCA_023430775.1). GTDB lineage: Bacteria > Myxococcota_A > Polyangia > Haliangiales > Haliangiaceae > JABFXX01. The sequence continues at coordinate 2,663 of JAEYYY010000425.1, read as the reverse complement.
CGCGTCGCCTCGCTCGGTGGCGATGACGTGATCGGCCACGTCAGCAAGATGATCGAGCTCCGCCTGCGCAGCGGTGACCTCCAGATCGACGCGATCGCGAGCGCGCTGGCGATCACGCATCGCACGCTGCAGCGCCGGCTCACCGACGCGGGCACGTCGTATCGCGAGGTGCTCGCCCACGTCCGCCGCCGCCGCCGCGCGGAGCTCCAGCGCGACGGTGCCACCGAGGCCCAGATCGCCGCCCAGCTCGGCTTCGCCGACGTCCGCGCGATGCGCCGCTCGCTCGACGCCTGAGGTTGGCATCGCTGAGCGAATCACCGATTGACATATGAAACCGATCGGTATAGTAAACCATATGGTTTCAGTTGACCGGTCACCCAGTCTCGATCTCGTCTTCCACGCGCTGGCTCACCCGGCGCGGCGAGCGATCGTCCGTCAGCTGACCGCCGGCGAGCGCAACCTCAGCGAGCTCGCATCGCCGCTGCAGATGACGTTCCCTGCCGCCACCAAGCACGTGCGCGTGCTCGAGGGAGCGAAGCTCGTGCGCCGGCGGATCGTCGGCCGCGAGCATCTCTGTCGGTTGCAGGCGGGCCCGCTCAAGGAAGCCATGCAGTGGACCGCATCGTTCCGCGAGCACTGGGAGGCGCGCTTCCAGGCACTCGACGCAGTTCTCGATGAGATGGTGGACGAGGAGAAATCCCGTCCCCGTCGTCGCTAGGCATCTTCAAAGGACAAACCGATGAGTCTCCAGATCACCACGCCCGACGACATCACCGTCGTCCTCTCCCGCTCCTTCAAGGCCCCGCGCCGCATCGTGTGGGAAGCGCTGACCACGCCCGACAAGATGAGGCGCTGGATGCTCCCGCCGCCCGGCATGACGCTGACCACGTGCGAGGTCGACGCCCGGCTCGGCGGCGCGCTCAGCCTGGCGTGGAAGACGGCCGACGCCGATCCGGTGATGACGTTGACCGGCAAGTGGACCGAGTGGTCGCCGCACGATCGCATGGCCCACACCGAGACGATGAAGACCGCGTCCGGCGACATCGTCCTCGAGCTCCTCGAGGTCCACGAGCTCGCCGACAAGGAGGGCGGTACGCAGATGCGCGTCACGCAGACCTACAAGTCCAAAGAGGACCGCGACAACGCGCTGGCCTCGGGCATGAACGAGGGCATGGAAGCCTGCTACCAGCAGCTCGACACCGTGGTCGCGCAGTAGCGGGGAGCAAGCCGCCGGCGCACGTGGGTCCGAAACCTGAAAATCGATTCGTACTCGTCGAGGGCTGCCCGAATCGAGGACTTAGCGCGCTCTCGAACGAGGTCTCTTTTCAGCGACATGTCTAGACGATCTAGACGGTCTAGACATCTTCGCGAAAAGAGATCCCGAGCTGGAGCCGGCCAAGTGCGCGATAGCGCGTAACACGATCGGCCGACATCATCAGACTGCCCGTGTCCGTTGCTGTCGTCGTCGCAGAGGGCACGGCGTGGCCGAGTGCTCAGGCCTTCCACTCAGCCGGTGCGATCGCGTAGCGCTTGAGCTTGGTCACGAACGTTCGCAGTGGCATCTCGATCAGCTCGGCGGCGCGGTTCTGCAGGCCGCCGGTCGCGCGTAGCGCGGCGATCATGCGGGCGCGCTCGAGCTCGCGGACCTCGTCGGCGATCGGGCGGAAGCCACCCGGCGCGGCGGGTGGTGGCGTGCTCGTCACCGCGGGTCGAGCCGCCATCGGCAACGCGACGCTGTCGCGATCGCTGCGCGCCGCCGCCGCGAGCGGCTGGGGCAGGTGCCAGAGCTCGAGCTCGCTCGCGGTGTCGGGCGCGGCTGCCGCGGCGTACTCGATCGCGTGCCGCAGCTCGCGGATGTTGCCCGGCCAGCGGTAGCGAAACATCGCGATCGCGGCGCCCGTCGACAGCTCGAGCGGCGAGCGTCCGAGGCGCCGGCAGGCATCGGCGAGCATCGTCGCCGCGAGCACCGCGAGATCGCGCGGGCGTTCCCGCAGCGGTGGGATCTCGAGGCGGGCCGCGCCGAGCCGGAAGTAGAGGTCGCTGCGAAATTGCTCCGCGGCGATCTCGCGCGACAGGTCGCGATTGGTGGCGGCGACGATCCGGAGATCGATCACCTTCGGCTTGACGTCGCCGACGCGGATCAGCTCGCCGCTCTCGAGCACGCGCAGGAGCTTCGCCTGCACGGTCGGCGACAGCTCGCCGATCTCGTCGAGAAACAGCGTGCCGCCGGCGGCCGCCTCGATGTAGCCGACCTTGTTGGCGAGCGCGCCCGAGAACGCGCCCTTGACGTGGCCGAACAGCTCGCTCTCGGCGAGCGTCTCGGGGATCGCGGCGCAGTTGACCGAGATGAACGGTCCGCTCGCGCGCGGCGAGCTCGCGTGAACGGTGGCGGCGGCGAGCTCCTTGCCGACGCCGGTCTCGCCGAGGACGAGCACCGGGATCGTCGAGCGAGCGACGCGCCGCGCGAGCTCGTACAGCTTCGCCATCGCGGAGTCCGCGACGATGATCCGATGGCTTGCGATCGCGAGCGTCTCGACGGCCTCGCTGGCGCGCACGACGGCACCCTCGCCATCGTGATCGCTCGCCGCCCGCGCGGCCGTCAGCATGCCGTCGGGTTCGAGGCCATCGTACGGCGCCGTGGCAACACCGACGGACAGCCCGCC
>JAEYYY010000392.1 GCA_023430775.1 Pseudomonadota bacterium | reverse complement strand
CTCGCGATCCGGGCGCGCGCCGCGCGCTTGCACGGACACGTTGCCCGCGAGCGTCATGCCTCCGGTCGCGCGCGTCGCGGCGAGGCCGAGCGCGAGCTCGACGGGTTGATCGACACGAGCGACCGCCGGCTCGAGTCGCGCGTTGTCGAGGCGCTCGCAGACGTGGAGCGGAAACCGGTGACCCATCGGCACGCGGCCGCCGAGCCGGACGTCGATGAACACGTTGGCCCACGCGACGTGGCTTCCCAGGACATGGCTCGGTGCTGCCGGGATGGTGACGTCGATCGGGAAGCGCGTGCCGCCGGGAGAGAACATCACCGACGACAGCACCTCGTTCGCGGCGTAGTGGACCTGCGGGGATATCTGGTAGCCGCGGCTCGCTCGCACCGTCAGCTCGACGCTGGTGACCTGCGAGGCATCACCGACGAGCTCGAGCTCGTAGCGAATCACCTGTCCGGGATGTACCCGGGCAGGTCCGTGCATCTCGAGCTGCAGGGCCACCGTTGCAGCTTAGGGTGACGACCGCGAACCGTGCATGACTGCGGGGCAAAACGCCCGCGGTCAGCGAACTAGATCGGTTGGATCAGTTGAAGATCGTTGGCACAGAGCAAGAGCCGGGCCATGAGCCCTTTACAGATACCCGCTTTGCGCGTAGGCTCTTTTCAATCGTCATACCAGAAGATGGCGGTCGCTGGGTCGCTTCCCAGAGCGTAGTGAAACTAATGCTAACCAAGCGAAACAAATAAGGAGTTCCAGATGGCAATGGAAATGCGTCAGGAACTGAAGCTCTCGCAGCAGCTGGTGATGACCCCCCAGTTGCAACAGGCGATCCGGCTCTTGCAGCTGTCGCGGATGGAGCTGGCCGAGCTCGTGCACGACGAGATGCTCGAGAACCCGATTCTCGACGACGAGCTCGACCTCGACATGGAGCGGTCGCGCGAGCGCGACGAGGCCGGCAGCGACCTCGAGGTCCAGCACCAGATGGAAGGGGCCGGCTCGACCGAGGTCCCCGTCGAGGGCTCGGTCGTCGACGGCATCGCCCAGACCGAGATCAAGGGCGACGCCACCGCGGTCAACGAGATCGACTGGGAGAACTACCTCGACAACTACTCGATGGGTCCGCCGATGCCGGCGTTCCGCGGCGATGGCGAGGAGATGCCGTCGCTCGAGGCCACGCTGACCAAGCCGCCCTCGCTGCACGACCACCTCGCGTGGCAGCTGAAGATGACGAACCTGCCGCCCGATCAGCTCGAGATCGGGATGGAGATCCTCGGCAACATCGACGCCGACGGCTACATCAAGGACCCGCCGCTCACCGAGCTCGCCGCCGACCTCGGGGTCGATCCGGTGGTCTGCGAACAGGTGCTCGAGAAGATCCAGAGCTTCGATCCGGTCGGCGTCGGTGCCCGGTCGCTCGCCGAGTGCATGTTGATCCAGTGCATCGCTGCAGGTCAGGACGACGACCTGTGCGTGAAGATGATCAAGTCGCACCTCGGCAACCTGGAGAAGAAGAACTATCAGGCGATCGCGCGCGACCTGAAGCAGCCGCTCGAGGAGATCTACGAGGCGGCGAAGGTGATCATGGAGTTCGACCCGCGCCCGGGTCGCCAGTACAGCTCCGACGATCCGCACTACGTCACGCCCGACGTCTACATCCACAAGGTCGGCGACAAGTACTTCGTGGTGCCGAACGACGACGGCCTGCCGAAGCTCAAGATCAGCGGCTTCTACAAGAACGCGATGGGCAACAGCGCGGCGTCGAAGGACTACGTGCAGGACAAGCTGCGTTCGGCGCAGTGGCTGATCCGCAGCATCCAGCAGCGCCAGCGCACGATCATCAAGGTCGCCGAGTCGATCCTGAAGTTCCAGCGCGAGTTCTTCGACAAGGGCATCGCGCACCTCAAGCCGCTGATCCTCCGCGATGTCGCCGAGGACATCGGCATGCACGAGTCCACGGTGTCGCGCGTCACCACCAGCAAGTACGTGCACACGCCGCAGGGCATCTTCGAGCTCAAGTTCTTCTTCAACAGCGGCATCTCGCGCACCAATGGCGAGGATCTGGCGAGCCAGGCCGTCAAGTCGAAGATCAAGGAGCTGGTGGGTGCCGAGGATCCGAAGCGGCCGCACTCCGACCAGAAGATCGTCGAGCTGCTCAAGAAGGGCGGCATCGACATCGCCCGCCGCACGGTCGCGAAGTATCGCGAGCAGCTCGGCATCCTGAGCTCGAGCAAGCGCAAGCAAGTGTTCTGAGCCGCTACCCGAAGGTGCCTCGGCTATGCACGGGGTACCAGGTGGCTGGGGGGTGGTCGGGAATCGACGACCGCGTAGTAGAACGGTCGTGATGACCGAGGTCGTCGTCCGATCGCGAACCGAGAGCAAGCAGCACGCTCGCATCGAGCTGCTCGCGCTGTCGCACCAGCTGTCGAACGAGGCCTATGCGGTGGTGGTGCGGGTGAACAGCGCGGAGCGGTCGTTTCTTCGCGACCAGCTCGATCGCAAGTCGGCGGTGGTCGGTCAGCTGGTCAAGCAGGGGCTCGCGTGCGAGTCCCAGGTCGAGCGCCGGGTGATGTTCATCAAGGCCCGCCGGGTGACGCAGGACTGCCTGGCCGTCCTCGACGAGCTCGGTCAGACGATCGAGCCGGCGCTGGTCGTCGACGCGCGAAAGGTCGCACACACGCTCGTCGAGGCACTCACCCCGCTGACTGTGCCGCCACCACTCACCCGCTGACAGCGCCACGCAGTTCGATTACACTCGCGGCGATTTCGAAAACACCGTCGAGGATGGGCGGCATCCTCCGGTGAACTGAGCCGGCAAACCAGCTAGGATCGATCCAACCGTTAGGGAGGACTCGATGCAATTCGCGGTGACGTTCCGCCACATGGAACCGACCGAAGCTCTCAAGTCGTACGCCAAAGAACGCATGGAACGGGTCAGAAAGTATCTGCCCGATCCGATCAGTTGCCACGTCGTCCTATCCACCGAGCGTCATAACCACCGCATCGACGTCACGTTTCAGCTTCACAACGGACTCTCCGTCGCCGGTCACGAGACGACCGAGAACATGTACAGCTCGATCGATCTCTGCATCGCGAAGATCGAGCGCCAGGTCCGCAAGTACAAGGGCAAGCTCGAGGGCATGAAGGCCCGCCCGCACCACGTGCAGGCGATGCCGTGGTCACACTCCGTGGTCGAGGAAGCCTTCCACGGGATCGAGGAGGGCACGGGCAACGGCAAGGCGCAGATCCCGACCAGCGACTCGCATCCGATGCGCGCCCCGGAGTTCCAGGTCGTCAAGACCGAGAAGTTCCACGCGCAGCCGATGTCGGTCTCGGACGCGATCGTGCAGCTCAATCTGCTGCACGAGCCGTTTCTGGTTTTCCGCCACGACACGGACGGCCGGGTCGCCGTGGTGTACAAGCGCGAGGACGGTGCGTACGGACTCATCGAAACGCCAACCGGCGCGACCTCGTAGTCGCCCTTCTCACTCCGAAAGTGGTACGTTGCTCGCGGGCTGGCTGATGCCCCGAGCTGGATCGTCGTTATGAAGATCGTCGACCTCATCAAGCGCGACATGGTCGTTCCCGCGCTCAAGGCGACCGACAAGAAGGGCATCCTCGAGGAGCTTGCCGCGTACATGGCGGGTCACCACCCGCGCATCGATCGCGCGACCCTCGCGAAGGTGCTCGTCGAGCGTGAAGCGCTCGCCTCCACCGCGATCGGCGAGGGCGTGGCGATCCCGCACGGCAAGCTCAGTGCGGTCGGCGAGATCGTGGCGTGCCTCGGTCGCGCGCAGGCCGGCGTCGAGTTCGACTCGATGGACGGCCACCCGACGTATCTGTTCTTCGTGCTGGTCGCGCCCGAGTCGTCGACCGGCGCGCACCTCAAGGCGCTCGCGCGCATCAGCCGCGTGTTCAAGGACCCGGAGTTCCGGCGCCGGCTGCTGGCCGCGGACGACGCCGAGGCGATGTACAGCGTAGTCGCGGACGAGGACGCCAAGTACTAGTGTCGAATGCGATCACCGTCGGGGAGCTGCTGGAGCGAGCGGAGCTGAAGGGAACGGCGATCGCGGGGATGGCGGGGAACACCCGCGAGATCGAGGTACCGCGGATCCAGAAGCCGGGCCTCGCGCTCACCGGCTGGCCCGAGCAGCTGCACGACGGTCGCGTCCTCGTCGTCGGTGGCACCGAGATCGAGTACCTCGCCGATCACGAGGCGGCGCGCACCCAGGGCATCGCGACGATGATGGCCAGCGATCCGGCGTGCGTCGTGGTGTGCCGCGGTCGCGAGCCGCCCCCCGAGCTGCGCGAGGCATGCGAGGCCCGCGGCGTGCCGCTGATCGTCAGCGAGCTGCCGACCGCCGATTTCATCGCGCTGGTCACCGCGTGGATGAACGATCGGCTGGCGCCATCCACCGAGGTGCACGGCGTGCTGCTCGAGGTCATCGGCATCGGCGTGCTGGTGACCGGCAAGAGCGGCATCGGCAAGAGCGAGACGGCGCTCGATCTGGTACAGCGCGGTCATCGCCTCGTCGCCGACGACGTCATCCAGATCCAGCGCAAGGGCACGCATGTCGTCGGCAAGGCGGCCGGCGTGCTCGGTCACCACATGGAGATCCGCGGGCTGGGCATCATCAACGTCAAGGACCTGTTCGGCATCGCAGCCGTGCGGGACACCAAGCGCATCGAGCTGTTGATCGAGCTGCGCGAGTGGGCGCAGAACGAGGAGTACGATCGGCTCGGCTTCGACGATCGCCACGACGACATCCTCGGTGTCCCGGTCGCCGCGCTGCGCGTCCCGGTGCGGCCGGGCAGAAACCTCGCCACGCTGGTCGAGGTGGCGGCGCGCAACCAGCTGCTCAAGATCCAGGGCACGCACTCGGCGCATGCATTTCGCGAGTCGCTCGACCGCGCGATGCACAAGGAGCGGCCGTAGATGCAGATCGTGATCGTCACCGGGCTGTCGGGTGCGGGAAAGAGCACCGCGCTGCGCGCGCTCGAGGACATCGAGTTCTTCTGCGTCGACAACATCCCGGTGCCGCTGGTCGCGACCATGGTCGATCACCTCGCGCACGAGGGTGATCGCGACAAGGTGGCGATCGCGATCGATTCGCGGCAGCGCAAGAACCTGTCGGCGTGGAAAGAAGCGCTCGGCAAGCTGCGCGGCTCGGGACACCGGCTCGAGGTGATGTTCCTCGACGCCACCGACGAGGTCCTGCTGCGGCGGTTCAACGAGACGCGACGGCGCCACCCGCTGTCGGGCGACGATCTGTCCGAGGGCATCCGGCGCGATCGCGAGCTGCTGACCGACATGCGGCACGGCGCCGCCGTGGTCGACACGTCGAACCTCAACATGCACCAGCTCAAGGCGATCATCCAGGATCGCTACGGCGGCACCGGCAAGCTCGCGGTCACGCTCGTCAGCTTCGGCTTCAAGCACGGCCTGCCGCTCGAGTTCAACCTGGTGTTCGACTGCCGGTTCCTGCCCAACCCGTACTTCGAGCCCACGCTGACGCACCTCGACGGTCGCGATCCGGAGGTGGCGAAGTACGTGCTCGGCGCCGACGGGCTCGAGTTGACGCACAAGATCGAGAACCTGCTGCGGTTCACGCTTCCGCACTTCCAGAAGGAAGGGAAGCTGTACGTCACGATCGCGATCGGCTGCACCGGCGGCCAGCATCGCTCGGTGACGATCGTCGAGGAGCTGCGGCGCAGGCTCGGCGGCGAATGGGACATCCTGGTGCGCCACCGCGATGTCGAGCGAGGTGCCGGATGACGTCGACGGGTGGGGTGGAGATCGCCGAGAAGACGCTGCAGATCCAGAACGAGCTCGGGCTGCACGCGCGGGCGGCGACCAAGCTCGTGCAGCTGGCGTCGAAGTATCCGTGCGACTTCACGGTGACCAAGGACGGTCACGAGGTGAACGGCAAGAGCATCATGGGTGTGCTGATGCTGGTCGCGAGCAAGGGCTCCACGGTGACGCTGCGAGCGAAGGGCGAGCGGGCAGGCGAAGCCGTCGCCGCGATCGCGGCCTTGATCGATGACAAGTTCGGCGAGGGCAAGTGAGTTGTGACTGAGACACGGCGCGAAGAGGTCCGGCGCAAGGGCCTGGGCGTCTCGCCGGGCATCGCGTTCGGCCGCGCGTACCTGATCGGTCGCGACACGCTGAAGGCGCCGCGCCATCACATCGAGGCCGACGACATCGACACCGAGGTGGCGCGGCTCTACAAGGCGATCGCGGCATCGGACAAGCAGCTCGCGCGGATCAAGGACAAGCTCGCCTCGGAGAACGAGAGCGACTACCACATCATCACCGCGCACCAGATGATGCTCCACGACGAGCACCTGGTCGGCGCGGCGGTCAGCTATATCCGCGAGGAGCTGATCAACGCCGAGTGGGCGGCGCGCAAGGCGGTCGACGATATCGCCGGCGTGTTCGACGCGATCGAGGACGAGTATCTGCGCGAGCGGCGCAGCGACGTCGAGTTCGTGTTCGAGCGCGTGTTGCGAAATCTGTTGGGCCGCGACACCGGCCCGCTGCAGCCGCCGCCCGACGCGATCGTGGTCGCGTACGATCTGTCGCCGGCCGACACCGCGCAGCTGCACAAGGCCGCGGTGTCGGGGCTGATCACCGACGCCGGCGGCAAGACCTCGCACACGGCGATCATCGCGCGCGCGCACGAGATCCCCGCGGTGGTCGGCCTCGAGACGATCACCGAGCTGGTCGAGACCGATGATCTGGTGCTGATCGATGGCGCCGAGGGCGTGGTCATCGTCAATCCATCGGCTGCCACGGTCGCGCAGTTCCGCGAGGAGCAGCGCCGCCAGGTCGCCGCGTCGTCGCAGCTGCACGCGATGCGCGATCTGCCGGCGCGCACGCGCTGCGATCACGAGATCCAGCTGTTCGCGAACATCGATAGCCCGGACGAGCTCGACGATGCGCTGGAGTACGGCGCGATGGGCGTCGGCCTGTTCCGCACCGAGTATCTGTTCATGGGGCAGGCCGTGCTGCCGGACGAAGAACGCCACTTCCAGAACGCGATGGCGGTGCTGCAGAAGCTCGACGGCAAGCCGGCGACGATCCGCACGTTCGATCTCGGCGCCGACAAGCTGGCGCCGTTTCTCGAGGCGGCGGATCTCGAGGAGGCGAACCCGGCGCTCGGCCTGCGCTCGATCCGGCTGTGCCTCGCCGACCTCGGGCGGCCGCTGTTCCGCGCCCAGCTGCGAGGCCTGTTGCGTGCCTCGGCGCACGGGCCGCTGAAGATCATGTTCCCGATGATCTCGGGCGTCGCCGAGCTGCGCGCGACCAAGGCCGTGGTCGACGAGGTCAAGGCCGAGCTCACCGCGGCGGGCATCGCGTTCGACCCGGCGGTCAAGCTCGGCATCATGATCGAGATGCCGTCGGCGGCGCTGACCGCGGATCTGCTCGCCCAGGAGTGCGACTTCTTCTCGATCGGAACGAACGACCTGATCCAGTACACGATGGCCGTCGACCGCGTGAACGAGTACGTGTCGTACCTCTACGAGCCGCTGCACCCGTCGCTGCTGCGGCTGATCGGCAGCGTCGCGGCGGCCGCGAAGAAGGCGGACATCCCGGTGACGGTGTGCGGCGAGATGGCCGGCGAGGTGGCGGTCGCACCGGTGTTGCTCGGGCTCGGCATCCGCGAGCTGTCGATGTCGGCGGTGTCGGTGCCGGAGGTCAAGGCGACGATCCGCAACCTCGTGGTCTCGGATGCCGAGGCGCTGGTGGGAACGATCCAGAAGCTGCCGACCGCCGCGGAGATCCGCGCGATGGTCAGCGACTTCGTGCTCTCGCTGACTCCGCAGGGGCAGCGCAAGGGTCGTGCGTAGATCGCGGCGATGGCTGGCGGTGCTCGCGCTCGCGCTGTGGGCGGGCACGGCACACGCCGGTGATCCGACGCTGTCCTACTTCACGATCGAGACCGATCACTTCGTCATCCATTACCACTCGAGGCTCGAGGCGTCGGCGCGCCGGGTCGCCGCGGTGGCCGAGCGCGCGCACAAGAACCTGGCACCGGCGCTCGATCACCTGCCGGCCGAGAAGACGCTGATCGTCCTCGTCGACGATACCGACTCGGCGAACGGCTTCGCCGGCGTGTTGCCGCGCAACGCGATCCAATTGTTCGCGACCGCACCGAGCGCGTTCACCGAGCTCGACGATCACGAGGACTGGCTCTACGGCCTGGTCGCCCACGAGTACACGCACATCCTTCACCTCGACACGATCGAGGGGCTGCCGGCCGTCTACAACCGGATCTTCGGCAAGACCTGGTCGCCGAACCAGATCATGCCGCGCTGGATCATCGAGGGCATCGCGACCTACGAGGAGAGCAAGAAGGCGGCCGGCGGGCGCAACCGTGGCAGCCGGTTCGAGCAGTTCATCCGCATCGCCCGCCACGACGACAAGGACCTGCGGCTCGACCAGGTGACCGGCGCGCCGCGACAGTTTCCGCGCGGCAACGCGGTCTACGTCTACGGCTCGCACTTCCTCCGCTACGTGTTCGATCGGTTCGGCGAGGACGCGCTGCGCGCGATGACTCACGCGGGCGGCTCGCACCCGGTGCCGTACGCCATCAATCGTCAGATCGCGAAGGTCACCGGCAAGCCGTTCACCCAGCTGTACGACGACTGGAAGGGCTACCTCCGCGATCGCTACGGCATGCAGGAGATGGCCGCCGAGCGCCGCGGCCTGCGTGGTGGCGCCGGCGGCCGCGCGTTGACGAGGACCGGCGAGGTCAACCTGTTCCCGGTCTACGGGGCGAGCGGCGAGCTGTTCTGGCTACAGAGCGACGGCTACTCGCAGGCCAAGGTGCGCGCGATCAGCTCGGCGCCCGGTGCCGAGGCGCGCGACGTGATGCGCGCCGACGCCATGGGATCGTTCGACGTGCTCGCCGATGGCTCGCTCGTGTTCGAGCAGAACCGGCTGTTCCGCCGCGACTACTCGTTCCAGGATCTGATGCGCTGGGACGCGCGGACCAAGCAGGTGGTGCGCCTGACCACCGGTGCGCGGGCGCGCGATCCGTCGGTGTCTCCCGATGGCAGGCGGGTGACGTTCTCGCAGAACGAGGCGTCGCAGAGCGTGCTCGCGATCGCGCCGACGAGCCCGAACGGCGAGGTCTCGGTCGCGTGGCGCGGTCAGCCGCGCGACCAGGTGTACTCGCCGGCGTGGTCGCCCGACGGCAAGAAGATCGCGTTCTCGGCGTGGCGGCGTCCCGGCAAGCGCGACATCTTGATCGTCGAGCTGGCGTCCGGAGCGGTCACCGAGGTGACGAACGATCGCGCCGTCGACATGGCACCGGCGTGGTCGGCCGACGGCCGCTACGTGTTCTTCGACAGCGATCGCACGAGCATCTCGAACATCTACGCCTACGACACCACCGACGGCTCGACCTGGCAGGTCACCAACGTGCTCGGCGGTGCGTTCCACCCGGCGGTGTCACCGGACGGCGCGCGCGTCGCCTACATCAATGCGGTGCCGCGCGGCGGCTACGACATCTACGAGCTGCCGTTCGATCGGGCGAGCTGGTTGCCGGCGCAGCGCTTCGTCGACGACAAGCCGCAGCCGGTGATCGTGCCCGACGACGAAGCGGTGGTGTCCGCACCGCGCAAGTACCGGCCCACCGAGTCGCTCGCACCGCGTGCGTGGACGGCGCAGCTGACGACCACCGGCAACGACACCGGCGTCGCGATCCAGACCGACGGTAACGATCCGTTCAACCTCCACGCCTACCAGCTGTCGCTCGGTGCCAACCTGGGCAACGGCGATCTGTCGCTCGCCGCGGTGTACTCGTACAACCGGCTGCGCTTCCCGGTGCGGTTCGCCGGGGCGCGCACGATCGGCGAGCGCGGCGGCTTCCGCGTCGACGGCGTCAATTCGACCTACAAGCAGGAGGACTGGAGCGCGACGCTGTCGACCTCGATCCCGTTCGAGTCGCGGCCGGCGTCGAGCTGGTCGCTGTCGCTCGACTACGACATCGATTATTTCCGCCTCGTCGACGCGCCGCGCGCGCTGCCCGACGAACCGGATCCGAACATGAGCGTGCCGGTGTCGCCGCCGACCAACTTCCGCCAGGCCGGGGTCGGCGCGCGCGTCGCCTACTCGAGTGTTCGCGGCGTCACGTTCGGCGTCGGGCCGCAGTACGGCTTCGACATGTCCGCGGGCCTGCGCCTCGATCACGAGGCCCTCGGCGCCACGCAGCAGAACATCACGTTCAGCTACTCCGCGAACACGTTCCGCCGGTTGTGGGGCAAGACGCCGGTGATCGCGGCGCGCCTCGGTGGTGCGTTCCGCGCCGGCGATCAGGTGCGCGGTGGCGGTTTCTCGCTCGGCAGCGTGCCGAACCAGGACATCGTGCGCTCGATCATCGACACCATCCGCGTCGGCTTCACCGGGTTCTTGCGCGGCTACGAACCGCGCGCGGTCCAGGGCAACCAGTTCCACCTGCTCAACCTCGAGTACCGCCAGGAGCTGCTCCAGATCGAGCGCGGCCTCGGCACGCTGCCGATCTACTTCCGCCGGATCTCGATCGCCGGGCTGTCCGATGTCGGCACGGCGTTCGACAACCAGCTCGACATCGATCGCAACGTCAAGGCGTCGGTCGGCGGCGCGCTGCGGCTCGACGCGTTCTTCGGCTACTTCGTACCCGGCACGTTCGAGATCGGGTACTCGCATGGTCTGACGTCCGACGGTGTGGGCGAGGGGTGGTTCTTGCTGACGGGGAGCTTGTGATCGAGAAGAAGGGAGACTTGATCGTCGGCCAGGTCAGTGCCGATGTCGCGAAGCAGCTCGCCGATCCGCTGCGCGGACTGCGCGATCGACTCGGCCTGATCGTCGATCACCTCGAGCGCCACGTCGCGATGTCGACCGGCCCGACGCCGTATCCGTGGCGCTCGGTGCAGGCACTCCGCCAGGATCTCGGCGGCGCCTACCTCGAGGCCACCACGCTCGCGCGCAAGCTCGACGAGCTCGAGCGCGCGCTGCTCGATCACCAGCCCGGCTGGTTCGATCTCGCGGCCGCCGTCGATCACGGCCTTCGGCTCGCCAATCATCACGTCGTCGCCGGCATCGAGCTGATGATCGATCTCGGCGCCACGCCGAAGGTGCAGGGTGCGCCCGGCACGATCGCGATGGTGGTGGCGCAGCTCGTCGCGACCTGCGCGGATTCGGCGCGCGCGCTCGACAGCAGCACGCTCAGCGTGCGCACGATGATCGACAGCGATCCGGGCTGGGCGCTGGTCTCGATCATCGACAACGGCAGTGGCAGCGATCGCGCGACGGCGCTCGGTGATCTCGCGCGCGAGATCGTGGAGCCGTGGGGCGGCACCGTCGACGCGGCGAGCGAGCCGCAGCACGGCTGCGCGTTCGAGCTCCGGCTGATGACGCAGCGCTAGGAGCTGACAGCCACTCGTGGTCAGGACGTGGGCAGAGGGTCGCCAAGCCCCCAAGGTCCGCCAAGCTTCGCCAAGGATCTGGTCAAGGATTGCGTTGACCGGACGCGTTCTTTCGAGCGCGACCGGCCTTTCGCGGGGAGCGGCACCCGATAACGACCGCGGTCGGACTCTTCGAAGTGATGCCCACCCATGTCAACGGTCTTGATGTCACCGATCTTTGTTTCCGGTTGCGCACAGGCGAGCGCGAGCGGCCTGACCCGCTGTTGCAGGGCGAGCGCTATTGCAGGGCGAGCTCTGCTGCAGGGTGCAGTTGCTGATCTGCAAGCGCGAGCTCGTTAACGACCCGCGGTGTGACCCGACCAGCTCTCGTACTCGGCGATCCGCTTCGAAAGCACCACGACGTCCTCGCCCTGTGCCGCACGCTCCTCGGCAGCGACCACCAGCAGGCCCATCGCCGCCTGCAGCAGCCGGCCACCGGTGAGCGGCAGGTTGGCGCCGCGCAGCGCGTACTCGCGGACCTCGGAGATCCGGAACGCGACGTGGCCGACCTGCAGGTAGTCGCCGCGCAGATAGACGACATCGGCACCGACGAGCAGCGCGTTCTCGAGCTCGCGACGCGCCGACGCCTCGCCCTTGCCCTCGGCCTGGGCGCGCATCCGGCGCTTGGCATCCTCGTAGACCTCGGGGCGCGTGATCGGTGCATCGCGGGTGTACGGCGCGAGCTGCTCGGAGATGCCCTTGGCCGCTTCCGGCCCGTCGGCGACGTGGAGCGCGACCTCGAGATCGCCGAGCGCCAGCAACAGGTCGCGGCTGCGCGACCGGCGCCGCGCCTCGGAGAATCGCTCGTGCG
>JAEYYY010000287.1 GCA_023430775.1 Pseudomonadota bacterium | reverse complement strand
TCGAGGTTCCAGCCGCCCATCTGCAGGCCCTCGTCGGACTCGAGCTCGAAGCGGAGCTTGACCTTGCCGTCCTGCGCGAACGCCGCGAGATCGAAGTCGGCGAACCGCCACTCGCGATCGATGTGGTTGATGCCGTTGTTCTGCGGCGCCGACGGCGACGCCGTGTTCGACCACACCTCCTGACCGTTGATCAGGATGCGCGCGTGATCGTAGAAGCCGTCCTCGACGGCGAGCCAGCGCTGCAGCTGGAGCCGCGCGTCGGTGTGGCCCTCGAGATCGATGTCGATGGTCTCGGCGAACGTCGACGTCTGCTTGCCGTACGAACCGTCCTGCGACAGGTCGGTGCCGAACACGCCGTCGCCGCGAAACGCGAGCTTCGGATCGCTGGCGAGGCCGAGCGGTTCGCCGACCTCCCAGTCGTTGCCCGTGCCGCCGGTCGTCCAGTCGGAGGTCCGCGACTCGAAGTCGGCGCACCACAGCGGCGCGACGTAGCCGACGTAGAACTCGTAGAACGGATCGGCCGCGTTGTTCGGGTACGAGATCGTCGAGCCACTCTCGAGCGTCACCGTGACGCGATACTGGACGACGCTGCCCTCCGGCTGCTCGGGAATCGCGCCGTCGAACTTGTCGCCGGTTCGCGTCAGCTCGATGGTCTGCGTGTCTTCTCCGCGCAGCCGCCACTCGACCTTGGCACTCGCCACCGCCGGGCCGGGGCAATCGCCCGACGGCGGCGTGACATCGAGCGACACCGCGAACTGCTCGCGCACCGGCGCCTTGATCGACGCCGTCACCACGCCGCTGGCGAGGCCGTGCGCCTTGAACACGGTGTTGAGCTCGCACTGGTTCGGCGTGCCGTTCGACAGATCGCCGTCATCGTCGTCGGCGACCAGCGCCTCGGCGTACGAGCTCGGGATGTCCGACGCGCGCTGCAGGATGCCGTAGAAGATCTCGATCGTCTTCGCGTGGCCCGCGGCGGCGCCGAGCTTGGCCTCGAGCGCCTTCTTGACGTCCCACATCGTGCCGCCGATGATCTCGCCGTCGTCGTGCACCTCGCCGGTGCGGTCTTCGGGCCACCGCAGATCCTGCGCCGGATCGAGGTTGCGCATCGGCGCGTTCGACAGGAAGAAGCCGCGCCCCATGCCCGCATCGTTGGTGATCAGCGCGGCGAGCACGTCGCTCATGCCTTCCGATAGCGCGCCGTCCCACGAGCCGACGCCCTCGATGATCGCGTGGTTGTGAAGCGAGTGACCGAACTCGTGATAGACGACGTCGGCGAGCCGCGCGGTGTTCTCGCACTGCGCGCTCTTCCGGTAGAAGTGGATGTCGTCGCCGGTCGAGTACGCGTTGCAGCTCGAGCCCTCGTTGACGCTCACCGAGATCTGGTTGTTCAGCCAGGCGAGGTTCGGATCGAGCCGCGTCTTCGCGAACTCCTTGACGATCGACGCGTGAACGAACGCCGCCAGCTGCGCGTCCGAGGTCTCGCTCGTCGCCCTGTTCCAGGTCGCGGTGCCGTTCGGCGCCAGCGTCAGCGAATCGGTCGCCAGCGAGCCGGCCGCGTTCGAGATCGCGACGAACGGGCCGCGCAGGCCGGGCGCCACCGTCGTCGAGCCGGTCCCGCTCCAGGTCACGCTGCCGTCGAGCGTCGACATCACCGTCGAGCCGCCGATCGAGTGATTCGCGAACGGCGCCGCGAGCGGCATCCGCGTCGCACCGGGATGGCGCTCCGGCACGTCGTAGAGCACCTTGCCCGACGACCAGTGCAGCCGGCTCCTGCGAGCGATCGGGCTGCCGTCGGCGGCATCGACCCAGACGTCCCACGATCCCGGCGTGCCATCTCTGGACTCGAGCGCGAGCTGCTCCGCCACGCGATAGGTGACATCGATCGCCGCCCCTCGGCGAGGCCGCACGATCGGCACGATCACGCGATC
This sequence comes from Pseudomonadota bacterium, assembly GCA_023430775.1. Taxonomy (GTDB): domain Bacteria; phylum Myxococcota_A; class Polyangia; order Haliangiales; family Haliangiaceae; genus JABFXX01. The sequence goes on along the minus strand of JAEYYY010000287.1, from coordinate 827 downwards.
GGTCGCGACGGCCGTGCGGGTCCGCGACAGCTCGGCAGTGTAGCCATCCGCCGCGAGCCAGCCGGTCGCCTTCGCCGCCAGCGTCGCCGTCGCGAGCCGCGAGCCGGTCGGCGCCACCGCGACGTTCGGCAAGGCCGTCGAGCCGACCATCAACAGACGATCGTGCTTGAACGTGAAGCCGATCGCGCCGCCGAGGACGCGCATGCCGTTCCTGGTCTGCGCGAAGCCGACGCTGCGCGTGTCGCCGCTGCCGCCGAGCTGGTTCGACACCAGCACGAAGTCAGCCACCAGCGCGCCCGGCGCGAGCGTCGCGATGTTCGCGGCGAGGAACTGCCGCGCCGCCGCTTCGGCGATCGCCGGATCGCTCACCGCGCCCGGCGCCGCGATGCCCTTGCCCCACATGCGGAGCGGCACGTCGGTATCGCGGTCGTACATCACCTGCCAGTTCAGACTCTGGATCGATCCCCAGCCGATCGATCGGTGAGACCGTGGCCCGCTTCCCGCAGATGTCTGCGGAGCATCAGCCGCCTTCGAACGGATCACGGCACTACTGTCATGGACCAGACCGGCAGACAACGCTGCCGCGATCCCGAGCGTACGCATGCGCATCGGAGCCTCCCTTGAAACGCGATGCCATTGCACACAGCTCGCGCGATCGGGCCAACGGCACCGACATGACATCGAGTGTCGCGCGCGATAATCCTAGTTGACGACAAGTCAACAGAGCGTGCCGACGGTTACTGACGCAAGGTCAACAGTGCAGCGAGCTGCACAACTCGCGCAGCGGCCGAAAACAAGAACGCCCGCACCGTCAGGTGCGGGCGTCT
>JAEYYY010000893.1 GCA_023430775.1 Pseudomonadota bacterium | reverse complement strand
GCGCCGCGATGGGCGCGATGAAGCTGTTCGCCGCCGCGGTTCGCGTCGATCCGCAGCTGCGCTATCTGCGCCGCGCCGCGAGTTGCGCGCTCGCCGCCGGTCAGCCGCGGACGGCGGTCGAGTATGCGAAAAAAGCGCACGGGCTGTCGTCGCAGGATCCGTCGTCGGCGCGCCTGCTCGCCGCGGCGTTTCGCGCCGCCGGCAAGCTGACCGATGCCGAGGAAGTGCTGGTGATGGCGATGGCGATGAAGAGCGAGAACGACACGCTCACCGCCGAGCTGCGGCACGATCTCGCCGAGGTTCGGCGACTGCTCGCGCACTAGGGTTTGGGGTGGGGAGGGGCGAGGAGATTCCACGGGAGCAAATACAGGGTCCCCGACTGGCTATCCCGCCAAAAATCAGGGGAAAATGGCCCCGCCATGGCTAGCGACAAGGTGATCGGAATCGACCTCGGCACGACCAACTCGTGCGTGGCGATCGTCGAAGATGGAACGCCGTCAGTGATCCCCAATCGCGGTGGCTACAAGACCACACCCTCGATGGTCGCGATCGCCGAGAACGGCAAGCGGCTGGTCGGTCACATCGCGAAGCGTCAGGCGATCACCAACGCGGAGAACACGGTCTACGCCGCGAAGCGGTTGATCGGTCGCAAGTGGGGCTCGGCGGCGGTGCGCAGCTCGCTCGAGATCATGCCGTATCGCATCGTCGAGGGGCCGCACGACGACGTCCGCATCATGCTGCGCGACCAGGTGTTCAGCGTTCCGGAGGTCTCGGCCTACATCCTCCAGGAGATGAAGCTGATCTCCGAGGAGTACCTCGGCGAAGAGGTCATGAAGGCCGTGGTCACCGTGCCCGCGTACTTCAACGATGGCCAGCGCCAGGCCACCAAGGATGCCGGCCGGATCGCCGGCCTCGACGTCATCCGCATCATCAACGAGCCCACGGCCGCCGCGCTCGCGTACGGCTTCGGTCGCAACATCGAGCGCAAGGTCGCGGTCTACGATCTCGGCGGCGGCACGTTCGATATCTCGATCCTCGAGATCGGCAACGGCGTGTTCGAGGTGATCAGCACCGCCGGCGATACGTTCCTCGGCGGTGAAGACTTCGATCGCCGGATCATCGACTGGCTGGTGTTCGGCTTCGAGAAGCAGCACGGCATCGATCTGCGCAAGGACAAGATGGCGCTGCAGCGCCTCAAGGACGTCGCCGAGAAGGCGAAGTGCGAGCTGTCCGCGGTCAAGGAGACCGAGATCAACCTGCCGTTCATCATCTCGACGGGGCGCAACGAGGCCCTGCACCTGCAGACCATGCTGTCGCGCGACAAGCTCGAGGAGCTGACCTCCGATCTCGTCGATCGCACGATCGAGATCTGCGCGCGCACGCTCGAGGAAGCCGAGATCCAGAAGTCGCAGATCGAGGACGTCATCCTGGTCGGCGGCATGACGCGCATGCCGCGCGTGCAGCAGGTGTGCGCCGAGTTCTTCGGCCTCGAGCCGTGCAAGGGTGTCCACCCCGACGAGGTCGTCGCGCTCGGCGCCGCGATCCAGGGCGCGGAGCTCACCGACGAGAAGAGCGACATCCTCCTCCTCGACGTCACGCCGCACTCGCTCGGCATCATGATCGTCGGTGGTTACTTCCACAAGCTGATCGAGCAGAACACCACGGTGCCCACGAGCGAGCAGCACGTGTTCACCACGGTCAAGGACAACCAGACCAGCGTGAAGATCCTCGTCTTGCAGGGCGAGAGCGATCGCGCCGAGGAGAACGAGCTGCTCGGCGAGTTCGTGCTAACCGGTCTGCGGCGCGCGCCGCGCGGCGAGGTCGAGATCGAGGTGATGTTCCACATCTCGGCCGATGGCATCGTGTCGGTGAAGGCGCGCGATCTCGAGACCGGTCTCGAGCAATCGATCACCGTGACCGCCACCTCGGGGCTCACCGAGGAAGAGATCAAGAAGATGGTCGACGCCAACAAGGACTACATGGTCGAGGTCCGCTCCGGCCAGGAGTTCGACAAGGCGCGCCACATGGCGGAGAAGGCGCTCGAAGAGATCGAGTCGCTGTTCCCGCAGGTCACCGACATCATCGCCGGCTCCGATTTCGGTCAGGACGCGGTGAAGAAGGCGCGTGCCGTCGTCGATCGCACGCGGACGTCGATCGCGGCGAAGGATCTGACCACGCTGACGGAGGCGACGGAGGCGTTGAACCGCACGCTCAACATGTTCCGCGGTGTCGTTTCGAAGACGCGCGGATGAGATGACTCCACCCGAGATCGATCAGCTGATCGAAGAGGGCCTCACGCTGTACGGGCAAGGCGACCTCGACGGGGCGTTGCTGGCGTGGGAGAAGGCGCTGTCGGTGGATCCGGACAACGCGCAGGCGACCAGCTACGTCGATTACGTTCGCTCGAACTACGACCTGCTCACCGGCGAGCTGCCGAACGACGAGTCCAAGGTTCCGTTCGCACTCGAGGAAGAGCCGTATCAGATCGAGATCCTGCCGGGCGAGCTGGAGCAGCTCCAGCCCTCGCAGCGATCGATCGCGGTCGACGATGTCGACGAGGGTTGGTTCATGGATGACGAGAGCGGGCCCGCCGGAGCCGCCGAACATGAAGCCGGCCCGGGCGCCGATCCGACGACGCAGACGCCGATCTCGTTCGACGATCAGACGCGCGAGTACCAGAGCGCCAACCGCACCTCCGACAGCGCACGTGGCGAGTTCGCCGAGGTCGAGCTGACGCCGGGACCGGTCGCGTTCTCCAACGAGCCGACCAACCTGCGCGAGCGCGACACCGGCTTCGTCAAGCCGACGCGCCAGAAGCGGCCATCGCAGGTGCCGGCCGAGATCAAGATGACGTTGCGCACGCCCGGCGTGGACGATCCGTACTCGACGATGAGCATGCCGCCGCTCACCAACTTGCCCACCGAGGAAGCCGGCGCGCAGGCGGGCTCGACCATCTCGCTGTCGTACGACGACCCCAACGCGGCGGCGGATCTGATCAGCTCGCTGCCGACGCCGACACCCGCCGCGCTGGGCGGCGCGACCGATCCATCCGCCGGACCGCGTACCGGCACCGCCGAGCTGCCATCGTCGCTGCGGTCGCCCGCGGAGGGTGGCGTCGGTACGGTACCGATGCCGGCCGCGCTGACCCGCGACACCACGACGCGCGACTTCGAGACCCAGCCCACCAACGCCGCGATGCCCAAGCCCAGCACCACACCGACGCGCGAGATGCAGGCCGGCGAGGTCAACTACGGCCGCGACCTGATCTCGGCACCCACGCGCGACCTCGGGCTGCGGCCACTCGGCATCTCGATCACCACGCCGGCGAGCGCCGAGGACGAGAAGACGTCGCAGCGCAAGCCGCTGCCGGCCAACGCGGTCGGCGAGGGAACGCGCGCGGATCTGATCCTGCCGTTCGATCCGATCGACGCGCGCACCGCCCAGATCCTCGACGAGATCGACGAGGGCGCGCCGGATCGCGAGTCGCGCGAGGACAAGACGCGGCGCCGGATCACCACGCTGTTCGAGAAGGCGCTGGCGTGGTCGCAGAGCGGCGAGCTCGACAAGTCCGTGGCCTCGATCGATCTCGCGCTGTCGGAGGATCCGAACAGCGCGCTGGGGCAGAAGCTGATCCACCGGCATCGCGAGCAGATGCTCCAGGTGTTCCAGGCGTTCCTCGGCAACCTCGATCGCCAGCCCGTGCTCGCGCGCCCGCTGCACGAGCTCGCCAATGCTCCGATCTCGCCGCGCGCGGCGTTCCTGCTATCGCGCATCGACGGCACGCTGACGCTCGACGAGCTGCTCGATGTCTCCGGCATGCCGCGCATCGAGGCGTACCGCTACCTCTGCCAGCTGTTCCTGCGCGGCATCCTGCGCTGATCCCGTGCCCCCCGCCGGCGGCCCGAGCTGAAACCGCGTTCGAGGGGACGCAGTTCTCCGCAGGCACGGGCATGGGCAAGGGCAGGGGCACGATATAAACCCCTCCATGGTCCGCAAGGTCGTGCTCGCCTATTCCGGAGGTCTCGATACCTCCGTCGCCGTCAGATGGATCGCGCAGACGTATCGCTGCGAGGTCGTCTGCTTCTGCGCCGATGTCGGCCAGGCCGAAGATCTCGAAGGAGCGCGCACGAAAGCGCTCGCGGTCGGCGCCAACAAGGCCGTGGTGCGCGACCTCCGGCTCGAGTTCGTTCGCGACTACGTGTTCCCGGCGCTGCGTGCCGGCGCGCTCTACGAGCAGCAATACCTGCTCGGCACCTCGCTCGCGCGGCCGTGCATCGCGCGCGGCATGATGGAGTGCGCCGATGCCGAGGGCGCCGACGCGATCAGCCACGGCTCCACCGGCAAGGGCAACGACCAGGTGCGGTTCGAGCTCGCCGCGTATCACTTCCGGCCGGGCATCAAGATCATCTCGCCGTGGCGCGAGTGGCAGTTCAAGGGACGCCGCGAGCTGATCGATTACACGAAGGAGCACAAGATTCCGATCGAGGCCACCGCGGAGAAGCCGTACTCGGTCGATCGCAACCTGCTGCACACCTCGTATGAAGGGGGCGTGCTCGAGGATCCGTGGAATGCGCCGGATCCGGCGATGTTCCAGCTGACCAAGGATCCCACCAAGGCGCCGGATCAACCGCGCGACATCGAGATCGAGATCGAGCACGGCGACCCGGTCGCCGTCGATGGCGTGCGGCTCGGGCCTGTCGAGATCCTGACCAAGCTCAATCAGCTCGCGGGCGAGCACGGTGTCGGTCGCGTCGACCTCGTCGAGAATCGCTTCGTCGGCATGAAGTCGCGCGGCGTCTACGAGACTCCGGGCGGCACCGTGATTCATCACGCGCGCACCGCGGTCGAATCGCTGACGCTCGATCGCGAGGTGCTTCGGCTTCGCCACGATCTGATGCCGCGCTACGCGTCGCTGGTCTACAACGGCTTCTGGTTCGCGCCGGAGCGCGAGACGTTGCAGCGCATGGTCGACGACATCGCCCAGTCGATCACCGGCACCGCGCGGCTGCGGCTCTACAAGGGCTCGGTCACGATCCTGGGGCGCAAGGCGCCGCGCTCGCTGTACCGGCCGGACATCGTCACGTTCGAGGAAGACTCGGTGTACGACCAGCGCGACTCCCAGGGGTTCATCAAGCTCCAGGCGCTGCGCCTGCGCATCCGGTCGGAGCTCGACAAGGCTGCCAAATGAACGACGATCCCGACGACGTCGATCGAGTGCTCGCGTACTGGTTCGGCCGCAACGCCGCCGAGCGCGCCGAGAAGCAGAAGCTGTGGTTCGGCGGTGGGCCGGAGATCGACGCCGAGATCGCGGCCCAGTTCGGCACGCTCGTCGAGCAGGCCCGCGCGGGCAAGCTCGAGAGCTGGGGCACCACGCCGCGCGGCGCGCTCGCCTGGCTGATCCTCGTCGATCAGTTCTCGCGCAACATCTACCGCAACAAGCCCGAGGCGTTTACCAGCGATCCGCAGGCGCTCGCGTGGACGCGCACGCATCACGCGGCCAACAGGTTCTCGAACCTGTCCGCGACCGAGCAGCTGTTCGCGATCCTGCCGTTCGAGCACGCCGAGGATCTCGAGGCGCAGAAGGAAGGCATGGCGCTGCTGACGCGCATCGCGCTGCGCGATCCCGAGGGCTTCGCCGAGATCAAGGGCGGCATGGAGTTCGCGCGCAAGCACCTCGACGTGATCGCGCGGTTCGGCCGGTTCCCTCACCGCAACGCCGTGCTCGGCCGCACCTCGACGCCGGAGGAGGCCGACTACCTCGCGTACTGCAAGCAGACCGGGACCTGGCTATGAAGTCGTGGCTCCCGTTGCTCGTCGTCGCCGCGTGCACGCCGAAGCAGCCGCCGCGGCAGGAGCTCCCGCCGGTGGTCCCGATCGGCTCCGGCTCGGCGAAGGCGCCGGCGCCACCGGCCGCGAAGGCAACCGCGCTGCGCTACACCGTGCTCGCCTCGCAGGGCACCCAGAAGGTCGGCTACTACACGAAGACGCCGCAGGCCAATGGCGACGTCGCCACCGTCTATCACGTCGTCGACAACGGCCGCGGGCCTCACATCGAGGCCAGCTGGCGACTCGCGCCCGACGGCACGTTCGCGCGCTACACGGCGACCGGCAAGCACACGATGGGCACCAAGGTGGCTGAGCGATTCACGCGCTCGGGCAACCGCGTCGAGTGGAAGAGCGAGGAGGAGCAGGGCGATCGCACGCTCGGCGGCGCGGCGTTCTTCCTGCCGATGGCCGATGGCCCGACGGCGGATCTGCTCGTGCCCGCGCTCCAGAAGGCGGGCGGCAAGCTCGCGCTGCTTCCGGAGGGCGAGGCCACGCTGGAGTCGATCGGGACGTTCACGGTCAAGGTCGGCGCGCTCGAGAAGAAGCTGGCGGGCTACGCGATCCGCGGGCTCGAATTCGCACCGCAGTACACCTGGTTCGACGAGGCCGGCGTGTGGTTCGGCAACTTCTCGAGCTGGTACTCGATCGTGCGCGAGGGCTGGGAGCCCGTCAGCCAGCAGCTGGTCGAGCACCAGCTGACCCTGACCAAGGCCGACGACGCGAAGCTCGCGCGCACCGCGCGCCACGTGCCACCGGCGGCCGGGCTCGCGCTGACCCACGCGCGCGTGCTCGACATCGCCAAGGGCACGTGGCTCGCCGACCAGACGATCGTGATCGTCGGCGACACGATCAAGGCGATCGGCGCGAAGCCGGCGATCCCTGCCGGCGCCGAGGTGATCGATCTCGCCGGCAAGAATGTCATCCCCGGCCTGATCGACATGCACTCGCACACCGATGTCACCGGCGGCGTGCTCGCCATCGCCTCCGGCGTGACCACGCTGCGCGATGTCGGTAACGAGCCGGATCGGCTCGACGAGATGAAGCAGCGGTTCGACAGCGGTGCCGCCGTCGGACCGGCGATCGTGCGCTACGGCTTCATCGAGGGCCGCAACCCGAAGGCGGCCTCCTCGGTGGTCACGGCGGAGACTCCCGACGAGGCCAAGGCGGCCGTCGAGTACTTCGCGAAGCGCGGCTACGAGGGCATCAAGATCTACAACTCGGTGAAGGTCGAGCTGGTGCCGCTGCTCGCGAAGGAAGCGCACGCCCGCAACATGTTCGTGACCGGCCACGTGCCGATCCACATGCTCGCGAACGAGGCCGTCAAGGCCGGCTACGACGGCGTCGAGCACATCAACCAGATGATGCTGAACTTCTTCGCCACCCACGACACCGACACCCGCGACACCACGCGGTTCACCCTGGTCGGCGAGAAGCTGCCCGACTTCGATCTCGACGGCAAACAGATGAAGGAGCTGATCGAGCTGTTCCGCGCGAAGAAGACGGTGCTCGATCCCACGCTGGTCGCGTTCCAGGATCTCTATCTCGGTGTCCCCGGCAAGATCACGCCGGGTCTCGAGCCGGTGGTCGATCGCCTGCCGTCGCAGGTCAAGCGCTGGTTCCTCGGGGGTGGCTTGCCGCTCGACGGCAACAAGCGCGAGCTCTACCTGAAGGCGTGGGACAAGATGCTCGCCGCCGTCAAGATGATGTGGAAGGCCAAGCTCCTCGTGGTGCCGGGCACCGATCACATCGCCGGCATCATGCTGCACGACGAGCTGCGGCTGTTCGTCAAGGCCGGCATTCCGGCCGTCGACGCGCTGCGCACGGCGACGATCGACTCCGCGCGCGCGCTTCGCATGGACAAGAAGCTCGGCTCGATCACGGCGGGCAAGCGCGCCGATCTCGCGATCCTGAGTGGCGATCCGACGGTCGACATCAGCCAGCTGCGCTCGATCGAGCGCACGGTCCGCGGCGGCGTGCTCTACACCAGCGCGCCGCTCTACGCGGCCGTGGGCGTCAAACCCTAGGCGAGCGGGTCCGGAATCTCTTCGGCGGAAGGTCGCAGCGGCGGCTCGCCGGGCTTGGTGACGTCGAGCACGTGGCGGACGAGCGTGCCGAGATAATCGGGAAGCGACGGGCAGACGATCCGCGAGCCGGCGAGCGCCTGGATCGTGTTCGTCTGATCGTAGTGGACCGCGTGATCGAGGATGTCGACGAACGCGAGCGGACCGCGGCCGAGCCGCGCGAGCCCCGGCGTCTTGAGCACGGCGCGGGCCAGCGGACCGGGGATGTGGCCGCGCGGCTTCTCGGTGTGAGCGTGCTCGGCGACGCCGTCGAACACCGCGCGCGCCGTCAGCGGGTTGGGGTCGACGAGGTGAAACGTCTTGCCGGCCGACGCTTCCTGGCGGCCGATGTGCCACGCCGCATCGATCACGTAATCGATCGGCACCAGGTGGAGCGGGCTGTCACCGCGCCCGAGCAGCGGCAACCGGAAGCCCGAGGCGTTGGTGGCGATCAGCACCATCAGGTAGTAGGGCCCGTCGAGGTTCTGGATCTCTCCGGTCTTCGAATCACCGACGATGATGCTCGGCCGCAAGATCGTGATCGGGAGCCGGCGCATCGCCGTGCGAACGAGCCGCTCGGCCTCGTACTTGGTGCGCTCGTAGCCGTTGTGGAACTTCTGGCCGGCCTCGAGGTCCTCCTCGTAGAACGTGCCCTTGCGATCGCCCGAGACCATCGTGGTCGACCAGTGGACGACGCGCTCGAGCCGGCCGCAGTCGCGCGCGAGATCGAGGACGGTGCGCGTGCCGGCGACGTTGACCCGCCGCGCGGTCTCGTCGTCGACGCCCATGAAGTAGATGCCGGCGAGGTGATGGATCCAGGTCAGCTGCTTCGACAGCGCTCGGTACTCGGCGCTCGACAGCCCGAGGTCCATGTCGCAGACGTCACCGACCAGCACCTCGGCCTGCGGTGGTGCCTGCAACGCCGCGAGGTACTTCGCGGCGTCGTCGGCGAACTTGCTCTGCGCGAGCACGAACAGCTTCGTGTCCGGCTCGCTCGCGAGCAGCTTCGCGATCATGCGCTTCGCGGTGAACGCCGGGAAGCCGGTGACCAGCGCGATGTCACCGGCCGCGCGTTGATTGCGGCCGGTCGGATCTCGCAGCGGCACGCGGATCGGTCCGAACCTCTTCTCGACCTCGGCGACCACGCGGTCGACCTCGCGTGCGAGCGCGGCCTCGTCGCCATCGTTCTCGATCACCCAGGTGGCGGCGCCGCGCTTGTCGGCGAGCGGCAGCTGGGCGGCGATCCGCTTCTCGGCATCCTCGCGCGACAGCGAATCGCGCGCCATCACGCGCGCGATCTGGACCTCGGGTGATGCGCTGACCACGATCAGCGCGGGCAACGTGCGATGGCTGCCGTTCTCGACCAGCAGCGCGGCCTCGTAGAACACCACGCCGGCGCCGGCATCCGCCCAGGTCGCGATCGCCGAGGCACTCGCCGCCGTGATCCGCGGATGGGTGATGTGATTGAGATCGGCGCGCGCGGCAGGATCGGCAAACGCGATCGCCCCGAGGCGCTTGCGATCGAGCGAGCCATCGTGCGCCAGGATCGTCGGGCCGAACCGCGCGATCAGCTCGGCGAGCGCCGGCTGGCCCGGCTCGACCACCTGGCGTGCGAGCAGATCGTCATCGACGATCGCGGCGCCGCGCTCGGCGAGCAGGCGCGCCACGGTGCTCTTGCCCGAGGCGATACCGCCGGTCAGGCCGATCACGTGCGTCACCTCGTCTGGGTACCACGATCGCGCTGCCTCGGGGTAGGGTGCGCCCATGCCTCGCGTTGTCGCCGTGCTCGTGGTCGTCGCCGCGCTGTTCGCGGCCACGCTCGCCGCCGGTGGCAAGCGCGACTGGGTCGGCAGCGCGGCGTGCGGGAGCTGTCACGCGCCCGAGCTCGCGGCCTGGAAGCTGACGCCGCACGCGACCACTGCGAGGCGGTTCTCCGGCAAGCCGGAGGGGAAGTGCCTTGCCTGCCATGGCACCGGCGAGGCACCGGCGGGCCCGGCGATCGCCGTCGAGGTCGGCTGCGAGTCGTGCCACGGCGCCGGCGCCGCCTACGCCGAGGACGATCTGATGCGCAACCCGCCGGTCTCTCGCGCGCTCGGGCTCGTCGATCTCTCGACGCCGAAGGCGCGCGCCGCGGTCTGCGCGCAGTGCCACGTGCGGCCACTCCGTGGCAAGGTGTTCGACCCCAGCGTGCCCGTGCACCCGGTGAAGAAGCCATGACCATCCCCGCACGATTCGTGATCTCCGCGTCGAAGCCCGGCGAGTTTCCCGTCGCCACGCTGCCCGAGGTCGCGGTGGTCGGCCGCAGCAATGTCGGCAAGTCGAGCCTGATCAACGCGCTGGTCGGGCACGACGGCCTCGCGCGCACCTCGCGCACGCCGGGCCGCACGCGCCTCATCAACTGGTTCGAGGTCGAGGCGAAGCCGACGTTCCACCTCGTCGATCTCCCGGGCTACGGCTACGCCGAGGTCAGCACCGCGATGAAGGACAGCTGGCGGCCGCTGATCGAGACGTACCTCGAGAAGCGCGAATCGCTCGCCGGCGTGCTGCTGTTGATCGATATCCGCCGCGGCGTCCAGGATGAGGAGCTCGACTTCGTGCCGTGGCTCGCCCAGCACGAGCGACCGCTCGTCGTCGCGTTGACCAAGTCCGACAAGCTCCCCAAGAACAAGCGCACGCTCGCCGCGATGGAGGCGAAGAAGGTGCTCGGCCTGAAGCGCGATCCGCTCGCCGTCTCGACGCTCGATGCCGAGAACCTCGAACCGCTGTGGCGGCAGGTGATCCGCCTCGTCGCGCCCAAGCCGTGATGGTGATCGAGCGGGCGACGGCGGCGGATCTCGACGCCATCGAAGCCATCGAGCGCCACTCGTTTCCGCGGCCGTGGACGCGCGCGATGTTCGAGGCCGAGCTGACGCGCGAGCACGCGCACCTGATCGTCGCGAGGACGCGCGGCGTGATCGGGTTCGCCAGCTACTTGATCGTCGCCGGCGAGGTCCACATCCACTCGATCGCCACCCATCCCGATCAGCGGCGCGCCGGCGTCGGCGGCCAGTTGCTCGCGCACTTGCTCGCGGCCGGTCGCGCCGCCGGAGCTACGCTCGCCACGCTCGAAGTTCGCCGTGGCAACGTACCGGCGATCGCACTTTACGAGCGCGCGGGATTTCGCACCGTCACGACGCGTGCCGCCTACTACCAGGACAATCAAGAAGATGCGCTGGTGATGACGGCGGACCTCGGCTGAATACATCCGCCCACCCGCGGCGTTGCTTTTGGAAGGGATGGATCAGCTTCCGACGTTGCTCGTGCACGGTCCGACGATCTGGAAGCTGCTGGTCGCCGGCTTCGTGACCGTCGTGGTCGCGATCGTCGTGGTGATTAGCTACCTGCGTG
>JAEYYY010000888.1 GCA_023430775.1 Pseudomonadota bacterium | reverse complement strand
AGGTGGCCTCGATCGCGGCCGAGCTCGATCGCGCGTGGGCGTCGTATGCACTCGGGCGCTACACCGCTGCGAGCACGCAGGCGATCGCGCTGTCGCAGCGGATGACGCGCATCGACTTCCCGGCCCTCCAGGCCGCGGTGCTGCTGCTCGGCGGCGCGATCGAGGCGCGGATCGGCGATGGCTCGCGCGCGCGCAAGCTGCTCGAGCACGCCGCCCTCCATGCCGCGAAGGCGAAGGCGACCGAGCTCGAATTCGCGATCTGGACGCGGATGCTCCGCCAGGAGCTGTTTGGCGGCCGCGCCGATCTGGTGGTGGAATGGGGAGCCGTCGGCGAAGCCGCCGCGATCCGTGCCGGCCACGAGGGCGCCGAGATCTTCGGCCTGATCGGCGAAGCGCAACGCGATACCGGCAAGCTCGACGGCGCGCGCAACAGCCTCACCAGGGCGCTCGAGTCGAAGGATCGCCTTCGCGAGGATCAGCGCGCGATGATCGAGATGAACCTCGGCTCGGTCGAGCTCGGGCTCGGCAAGTCGGCGGCGGCACTCGCGCTGCACGAGCGCGCGCTCGACCGCTCGCGCCGCGCCCTCGGCGACGGCCATCCGACGCTCGCGATCCACCTCGATCGACTCGCCGCCACCGCACGCGCGCGCGGCCGGATCGCAGATGCGCTCGCTCACCATCAGAGGAGCCGCGAGCTCCGCGTCAGCGCGTTCGGCGACGAGGATCGCGCGGTCGCCACCGCGCTGTTCCGTCAGGCCGAGACCCTGCTCGAAGCCGGCCGGCTCGCCGAAGCTGGGAAGGCGGCGGCCGCCGCCCGCGAGCTCCGCGCCAACCTCCACGGCAACAACAACTATCGCCTCGCCGAGATCGAGGCCGTGATCGGCGACATCCACCTCGCCGCCGGCAGGCTCGCCGAGGCGAAGCTGGCCTACGACCGCCAGTGGCAGCTCGACGAAGAAGCCGCCGGCAGCTCTCGTGCCGTCGCCGTGGTGCGCGCGCTCGGCGTCCAGCCCTCCCCGACGCCGGGCGGCCCGCTCGATCGCGCGCGCTTCTGGCCCGTCATCGCAGCGCTCGGCATGGACCGCGGCAAGCTCTCCGCCGGGCTGCTCGTCGAGAACGCGAGCACGCTCGAGCCGTTCTCGATCGAGCGCGTCGCGATGGTCGCCGCCCAGATCACGCTGCTGCCGCCGGCGCGCGCCAAGCCGCTGATCGCGCCGCTGCTCGCCCGCTACCGCAAGGCCATGCCTGTCGATGCCGCGATCTCGCTCGCCGTCGGCGACACCATGCTCGCGGCCGGAATTCGCGGCGCCGCCGACGAGGCCTACACCGCCGCGCTCGCGGCACTCGCCGACGAGCCATCGCGCGATCGTCTGCACGCCTACCGCGGGCTCGCCCTCGCCCGCACCGGCGATGCCGCGAAGGCCGCCGCGGCCTCGGCCAAGCAGCTCGCCGCCGCGATGCCGGAACTACCCTAAGAAATCTCTTTGCGGATGTTCTCGATCACTTCCGCGTAGCTCGTGCTCTCGACGACCTGCGCCATCTCCGCGGTGTAGCGCGACACCAGATCCTCGCGACCGCGAGCCAGCGCATCGCGCCGCGCGTTGTGCAGCGTGAGGAACGCGCGCTCCGCGTTGACGAAGAACTGCACGATCGCGAGCACGGTGCGCGTGATCGAGATGGTGACCGAGCGCGACGCATCGGAGAACGTGAAGTGCTTGCCCTCGCTGTTGGTGACATCGATCGTCACCCGGCCGACCGCATCGACACCCGCTTGCGCCTTCTTGGTCTCGATATCGGCGGCGACCTTGAAGCCGGTCAGCTGGATCGTCTTGAGCGACTGGTACTCGCGGGCGTAGCGGGACAAGAGTCCTTCGTAGAGCGCATCGACGACGCCGATGCCCTTGCCCTCGACGTCGAACGACTGATCGCCCTCGACGACCGACACCTTCACCTCGCTCGTCATGTCGTGCTCCGTGATCTGGAGCTTGCGCAGCTTGAGCTCGAGGAAGTTGGTCCCGAGGACCCGGCGAATCAACGGCTCGTGAGGAGGTGTCGTCACGGCCCCAAGAATACCCCGCGCCTCGACAATTGCCCGTGATCTATCGCCGCACCATCAGGTGATCTCGCGGGCTCACTCCCGGGTTTCCGTTGTCAGATGGCTGATCCATAGTGCAGCCCCGGTGTCGCTGATCCAGCTCCGTCGCCACGTCACGCGGTTGCTCGCGTGCGATGCGTGTCCGGACATGATCCGTCCGGTGGTGTCGGGCAAGGCGGTGATGTCGCCGGTCATGCTGATCGGCCAGGCGCCCGGCAACCGCGAGGGTCCCGCCGGCAAGCCATTCGCGTGGACCGCCGGCAAGACCATGTTCGGCTGGTTCGCCGATGACGCACTCGGCCTCGGCATGCCCGAGGAGCAGTTTCGCGATCGCGTCTACATGGCTGCGGTGTGCCGCTGCTTCCCCGGCAAGGGCAAGGCCGGCGGTGATCGCGTGCCCGATGACGAGGAAGTCGAGCGCTGCAGCAAGCACCTCGAGCGCGAGATCTCGATCTTGAAGCCGCAGCTGATCATCCCGGTCGGCAAGCTCGCGATCGAGCAGCTGGTCCCCGACATGGACAAGCTGGTCGAGATCGTCGGCGTCTCCCAGCGCGTCACGTTTCACGGCCACACCACGGACATGATCGCGTTGCCGCATCCGTCGGGTGCCTCCACCTGGCACCGCACCGAGCCGGGCAAGACACTGCTGATCCGCGCGCTGTCGTTGATCGCGCAGCATCCGGCGTGGCAGCAGATCAAGCGGGCACCGGTCGATACCCACGAGGTCGCCGTCGATCCTCCGAGGCGCAAGGGCGTGCGGTCGCCGCGTCTCGCCGTTACGCCCTGAAGCGAGTAGATTCGCTGCTGTGAAAGCTGCCGACTATCTCGCCGAGCTGGTGAAGTTCCCGACGCAGCAGGCCGGAGCCGACGGCAAGGCGGGGAACGAGCGCGCGATGTGCGAGTACCTGGTGCAGCAGCTCAAGAAGCACGCACCGGACGAGATCACGCTCGGCACCGCGCCGCGCAGCGAAGGCGGCGATGGCGCATACGTGTTCGCGCGCTGGGGAACGCCGAAGCGCGTCGTCAACGCGCATGTCGACACCGTCCCCGCGAACGCCGGCTGGTCGCGCGATCCGTGGCAGCCGCACGTCGCGAACGGCCGGCTCTACGGCCTCGGCTCGGCCGATACCAAGGGCGGCATCGCGTGCACGCTCGTCGCGCTGGCGACCAAGCGCCCGAAGGATGTCGGCGTGCTGTTCTCCGGCGATGAAGAGGCCGGCAGCGGCGTGATGCGCGCGTTCCTGTCGTCGTCGCACATCGCCGGGATCCGCGAGGTGCTGGTCTGCGAGCCCACCAATCGCGTTGCCGGTACCAGCCATCGCGGCGTGCTCGCGCAGACCGCGCAGCTGGTCGGCCCCGGTGGTCACTCCTCGAAGGCCGACTTCCTGCCCAAGCCGCTCGCGCAGCTCGCGCGGCTCGCGGTCGCGCTCGACGATTGCGCCGGGCGCCGGCTGCACGATGGTCCGGAGGGCATGACCGGCACCTGCCTCAACATCGCCGACCTGCGCGGCGGCGTCGCGTTCAACGTGATCCCGGCGCGCGGCGAGCTCGAGTGGTCGCTGCGTCCCTACCCCGGCTTCGATCGCGCGAGCTGGGACGCCGAGATCACCGAGCTCGCACGCGCGATCGATCCGGCGATCGAGATCAAGCCCACGCTCGATCACATGCCGTTCGCGTGCGACACGATCGCCGAGCTGGCGCGACCGTTCGTGCGCTCGATCGGCCCGCTCGATTTCTGGACCGAGGCCGCGCTGTGGATGCAGGCCGGCATCGACGCGATCGTGATCGGTCCGGGCGACATCGCGCAGGCGCACGCCGCCGACGAGTACGTCGAGCTCGCCGAGCTCGACTGGTTCCAGACGCTGCTCGCGCGCTGGATCTACGGCTGAGCTACTGCTCGCTGTCGGGCGGCGGCACGTACTTCGTTGCCGTGTGCTTCTTCGGATCGCGCTTGGGCGCCTCGGCACCGACGTACTCGCGATCCGACTTCATGTAGCCCTTGAGGCCACGCTCCGGGCGGAGCACCAGCTCGTCGGGCCACGAGTAATCGGGGAGCGCATCGTCCTGCCAGGTCACGCGCGCGACCTTCTGGATGAAGCACGACTCGAGCGCGGCGTTGTTGAGCGTGTTGTTGTTCTGCTTCGGATCATCCGGGTCGGCCGGCTTGACCTTGACGTTGTGCACGCTGACGAGACCGTTCTTGACGATGACGTCGAACACCAGCACGACCTTCTGGTTGCGGTGCAGCGATCCCTGGAGACCTTCGTAGCAGGTCGCGGCCTGGAAGCTGAGCTCCTTCGGCACGCGCTCGGTGAACCGGAAGAAGAACTCGTCGCTCATCGGATCGAGCTTCTCGGGCTTGCCCTCGTCGACCGGCTCGGCAGCCTTGGGCTCCTCGGGCTTCGCGATCGAGGCGAGCTTGATCTCGGCACGCTTGGCCGCTTGCTCGGTGGTCTTGTCGACGATCGGCGTCGCGATCGACTCGTTCATCGACTTCCACAAGAACACCAGCAGTGCTGCGAGCAGCACCGCGCCGACGAGCAAGAGCTTGCCGTTGCGACTCATCTCAGTACGGCTGCGCGTCGAGGTAGAACGTGAAGTCGCCCGAGCCCGTGATGTTGTTCGACGGCGGCGAGCAGTTGTCCGACGTGCAGATGTTCGGGTTGAGCGTCCACCACTGCTTGTCGTCGGCGCTCTTGAACTCCATGATGCCTTCGCAGTCGCCGCCACCGCCCTCGCTGATCTTCACCGAGAAGAAGTTGGGCGACGAGCCGAGGTAGGTGTACGTCTCGAGGAGGCCGTCGCTGTCCGGATCGTCGACGCGATCGACCTTGAAGCTGTAGCTCGACTCGAGCGAGGGCGGTTGCGTGCCGGCGAGCTCGCCGCAGCGATCACCGATGCCATCGCCCGTGATGTCGACGACCTCGACGGTATCGTCGACGGTCGCGGTGAACGTCCACGTGCCGACCGGCCAGCAGCCCTGCAGCTTGGTCGTGTTGTCGTCGGCGGTGCCTTCCTCGCCGTCCGGGCCGAGCGGATCGTTCGGACGCGGGTTGGTGGTGCTCTCCTGGAACGTACCGGTGGTGCGCAGCGCGGCGCTGCACTTCAGGCGGTTGGGGTTCGGATCGCCCGGCTCCGGGCCATTGGATCCCTCGTCGCCAACACCACAGGCTCCGAGCAACACGGACGCGAACAGGAAAGCCCCGGCTTTGGACATGGCAGCATCGTAACGCAACGCCGGTGCCACACGCGAAGCCCGCGAATTCAGCGATGTGGGTGCGAGTCATCTTGGGAGCCAAATCCCCAAACGTGGTCTCGGGTACCCACGGGATCTGATTTTAATCCGTGTCGATACACGACAGGAATCTCGGCTGAGACAATGCAGTTGTGCTGGCCATGATGACCCGCTCGTTCATCGCAGTGAGCTTGTTGATCGCGATCTCCGCGTGTGGTGATGCCAAGGGTCACGATGAAGCGCCGAAGCTTCGTCCCGCGACCGTCGTCCCGACGACGACAGCCGCCGTCGAGCCCACGGCCTCCGGATCCGCGGCCGAGGAGATCAAGAAGAAGGACGAGACCAAAGGCGACAAGGATGACAACGACTGGGTGCCCAACGAGCACAAGCAGGGCATGGCGCGGTGGAAGGACACCGGCGTCTACGTCGACGGAAAACCGGTCGGCTTCTTGTCGTGGGGCGAGCTGCCGGCGCGGATGCCCGTCACCTGGGTGAAGGACAAGGTCTCCGATCGCAAGCGACCGGGTACCAATGATCCGGGCTGGAAGTGGGCCTACCAGCGGTTCTACAAGTTCACCGATTACTTCAAGGCGGTCGGCATCGACATCCGCAAGGTCAAGGAGGTCCACGTCTACGGCCCGAAGCTGTCGCAGACGCTGATCGTCGGCGGCAAGGATCTCAACGGACCGCGCGCGAACGAGTTCCTGTTCCGGTTCGGCACCAACACCGGCGGGAAACCGATCCCGCAGGCGCCGGGCGATTTCGGCAACGGCAAGACACCCGACAAGACCACCGCGATCCTCGTCTACATCACCAAGAAGCCGCCGACGCTGATCCGCAACGTCGGGCTCGAGCTCGACGGCGTGCCGCAGACCGGCGTGCCTTACTACGGCGATCCGATCCGCGGTGGCGTGCGGGTCTATCTCGACGACAAGCTCGCCGCGATCATCAAGCGCCAGGAGCTCGACGCGAAGAAGGCGGTCAACGCGGGCAAGCCCGACGAGCCGATCTTCAAGCTCGCCGACGTGTTCGCCGCGCAGGGCGTCGACACCAGCAAGGTCGTCGAGGCCTACGTGATCCGCGACGAGCGCTGGAACGAGAGGATCGACGGCAAGGACCTCCCGGCCCTCACCTTCACCGCCGGCGCCCAGGCCAAGGGCGGCGTGCTGCTCGGCGATCAGAAGCTCAAGGCGAACGCGATCTCGATGTTCACCAAGAAGCTCGACGAGAAGCAGATTCCCAGGCCGACCGAGTGGGACGATTGATCTAGAACACGCCGACAAAAGCGCGGCCCTCGCGCATCTCGTCGACACGCCACGGACCGCAGGGAGACTGCGGTCCGTTTCGCGTTCCCCCTCCTTTATGTTGACCACGCGTCAACAGCACCACGCCTGTTGCCCTACATGCGCACCACTGCAAGGTTTGTCGGCGCGCGTACCAAACGATGTGACCCGCGCATGGGGAACCATCCCCCACCCCGAGGGAGGTCACCCCAGCCACCGCGGGGACCTCGATCCCGACCAATCCGCTCCCGCAGCGGTGAAGATCCCCGGATCGCTTGAGGTTCGGCGTACTGAGGCCCCATGACAGGAGTCTCTCCCCCCATGTTTCACCCGTATCACACGCTCTGTTTTCAATAGCTTGCGCTGTAAACTTCCGGGCACACCCCTTGCTCAATAGCTCGACATCTTCAAACCCAAAACTCCACGGGGCACCAATCCAATGTCGAGCAAGACCAACCTTCTGATGTTCACGGCGACGTCGCTTCTCGCGCCTGTCGCGCTCGAGGGCGCTGCCGAAGCCGGCAAGCCCACCACCGCTGTCATGGTTCCGCGCGCCGTGGAGGACACGGCTCCGACGGCGAACGGCCGCCTCCGCCGCACCAACGAAGAGCAGCCGGGCAACGAGATGTCGACCTTCGCTCTCGCTGGCGACAACAAGTCTGGCTACTACTTCTCGATGACCACCGAGCTGCCGCCGCTGACGGCGGGCGGCCCGGTTCGTCGCGCCACCGACCGCATGCAGCTGTCGATGACGCCGTTCGTGCTCGAGCAGACCCCGGACGGTTCGGTGATCGCGAAGAGCGACCCGAGCAAGTCGGTGTTCGTGACGAACAACGACGGTAACGAGTACCGCAACGCGAACCACCCCTACGCGTTCGCCCTCGACGCCAACAACATGTGCGTCGAGTACAACTACCAGGCGAACAACACCAACGACACGAAGCGCTACATCCAGTGCTTCAACTCGCAGACCGGCGCCAAGACGCTCGACCAGAAGCAGGTCTTCGCGAAGAACAACGACGACGCGTCGATGAACCAGTCGGGCGCGCCGCTGACGGTCACCCAGAAGATCGGCAACAAGTTCCAGGTCGTCGCGTGGCGCGGCGCCAACGGTAACGGCCGCGACGACGGCTGGCTGCAGTCGTACAGCCTGACGGTCAACGGCGACGGCTCGGTCGCGTTCGCGAACGAGTTCGACGTCTCGCTGTGCCCGCGCGAAGAGCGCTCGCACGGCAAGTGCTCGGTCGACTCGGCCGACCCGAACACCGCCATCTGCACCTGGACGGAAGGCAACACCCAGCCGCAGCGCGACGGCACCTGGATCGCCGCGGTGGACATCACCCCGGGCAAGTTCTCGGGCGCCGACCGCCAGCAGTCGATCCTCTGGAAGGAGCAGGTCGACGGCCGCAAGGACATCGACGGTCTCCGCACCTACTCGATGCGCGCGTCGCACGAGCGCATCCTGAAGCCGGACGGCTCGGGCGCGCTGGTGCCGTCGAACGAGATCCTCTGGTACTCGAACGACCTCCGCGGCAACAACAACGAGAACCGCAAGGGCGGCACCGTCTATCGCATCAACATGGCCGTCATCAAGGCCGACAAGACGGGCATGAGCTTCACCCAGCCGCTGACCGACATGAGCGCGGGTCTCCGCGGTCTCGGTGGCACCCACCTCGGTATGACGCTCGGCATGTTCGGCGCGGCCGACAGCATGAAGCCTGGCGTGATGTTCCTCAACGGTAGCCACACCGGTGGTTACTTCGCCGGCCAGGCGCGCACGATGACCTTCGACGCCGCGACCGCGTCGTTCAAGGACGGCGGTATGACGGCGACGGCGCCAAACGATCGCCACCTCTACCCGAACTACCTCGGCAACAACCCCGGTAACCAGGGCCGCAACTACTCGCACTCGATGATGATCGCGAACCCGTTCGTCGGCGTGAACGGCAACACCGACAAGTTCCTGATGATGCACGCGACGACCGGCAAGCCGATGGAAGAAGTCGGGATGCCGCAGTACAAGGCGACCGCCTTCATGTCCATCACGCCCGTCGCCTCGGCGTGCAACGCTGACGGCACTGGCTCGACCCCGGGCTGCCAGAACCAGACGGACCCGTCGACCGACCCGCAGGATCCGACCGACCCGGTCGACCCGACCACCCCCGGCGAGGACCCGTCGGTTGCTGACCCCGGCGCCTCGCTCGGTGGCTGCTCGTCGACCGGTGGCTCGGCTGGTCTCGCCTCGATGCTCCTCATCGGTCTCGCGGCCTTCATCCGCCGCCGCCGCGCCTAGTCCGAACTGACTGTCATCCCCCTCCCCCTTTCAGCACGGAACTAGGAGCCATCCACAATGCGTATCTCTCTCGCACTGATCGCGTCGCTCGGACTGGTTGGTTGCGTCGGTGGTCTCGAGTCGGCCGGTCCGACGGCCGACCCGGATCCGGACGGCACGGGCGGTGGCACGGTCAACGAGGACGCCGCGGCGCAGGCCAAGCGTCTCTACGAGGAAAACGTCCACCCCATCGCGACCGGCATGTGCCTCGGTTGCCACAACTCGGCTGGCCCCGTGAACAACGTGACTGGCTTCGTCTCGGCGGACCTGCAGAACGCATATGCGACCGCGGTTGGTTATCAGGCGGTGGTCGGGACGTGGACGCCGGATGGCGCTCCGATCCTCACCAAGATCACCGACGCGACCAAGACGCCCTCGCACCAGCCGCTCGCGTACAGCAACGACCAGATCAACAAGATCACCGAGTGGCTGAACAAGGAGCTCGAGGCGCGCGGCGCACCGGGTCCCGACCAGCCGCAGGGCCCGGAGAGCGCCGGCCAGGCGACCACCCGTCTCCTCCAGGAGTGGAGCGGTTGCATGACCCAGGCGAACTTCGAGGCCGCCGACATGCGCGCCTGGGGCAACGTCAACAGCAACGAAGGTCAGTGCAAGACCTGCCACGCGGGCGCCGAGTACGGCTTCGTCGCCAGCAACGTGTCGACGAACTTCTTCAACGTCATCACCGAGGACAAGTACTACATGCTGCAGTACTTCGCGGTGGACCTCTCGCTGGGTGTCGCGCAGGCGAAGATCATCGTCAACGACCGCTCGTTCGAAGGCGTTGGTAACCGCCTCGCTCCGCACCAGCAGCACCCGGGTTTCAACCCGCAGAACAACAACGGCTACGCTGCTCTCCAGGCGTTCTACCAGTCGACGATGGCCGCGAAGGCTGCCGCCCCGAACGGCGTCTGCGGACCCTCGAAGCTGCTGAACTAAGCATCCGTCTCAGCTGTTGCTTGGCTGTTTCACGGCGCCCCCTCGGGCGCCGGTTGTTTTTTCGGGCGTATGCTCGGAGGTGACTATGTCAATCGTCGGCGGCGATGGCCGCACCCATATCCAGTCGAACCTGATGCGCGAGTCGCTGCAGGACAAGAAGGTGCTCTCGAAGACCGATAGCGAGCGCGACCTCCAGATCTTTCCAGATGTCTCGCTGGTCATGATCGGCGGCCAGAGCATCTTCGATCGCGGCAAGGAGGCCATCCTGCCGCTGGTCGAGGAGCTCATCGAGATCAAGAAGGACAAGTCGCAGAAGCTCGTCATCGGCGTCGGTGGCGGCACGCGCGTCCGGCACACGGTGTCGATCGCGCTCGACCTCGGCCTTCCTGTCGGCGGCATCGCGCAGCTGGAGGGCGCGATGGAGGAGCGCAACGCGATCCTCCTCAACACCCTGCTCGCTCCGCACGGCTCGATGCCGATGCAGCGCGATCACTTCTGGGACCTGCCGCTCTACTTCGCGAGCGGCATCCTGCCCATCGCGATCTCGATCCCGCCGTATCACTTCTGGGAGCCGCCACCCGACGAGGGCGTCCTGCCCCAGCACGGCTCCGACT
>JAEYYY010000886.1 GCA_023430775.1 Pseudomonadota bacterium | reverse complement strand
CTCCCCGATCGCGCGGAGCGGGTCGCGGCTTCGCTGCGCGACTCGGCGCCCACCGTCGAGGAGCTGCCGAACCGGCCGTCCCCGACGATCCTGCTCGCGATGGCCTAGATCGAGATCGTGATCGTCTTGCCGCCGACCGTGGCGACGATCGTGTGCCCCGCGCTGTCCATGAACACGCAGTTCTTGCTGGCGCCCTCGAACGCGGGATCCGGCACGTAGGGCTGGCCGTCCACCGTGAACTGCCACGGCGCGCCGGAGACAAACGCGCCGTGGGTGAACGCGCCGAAGCACGCGATGCCACCGAGCGTGAGCAAGTGCTCGATGCTGTCCACCGTGTCGGTGACCTCGATCTCGACCGTGGTCTCGACGCCACCGACGGTGACGGTGATCGCGTGCATGCCGACGGTCGCGGCATCGAACGTGATCTCGTCCCACCGCGTCTGCGTCGCGCCCTCGGCGGCGAGCACGGCCGAGGTATCGACGAGTCGATTGGCCGGCGTCAGTGCGTTGAGATACGCGATCCCGATCGGTCGCTTGCCCGGGGCGAACACGTAGCTCTGGGCAGGAATCAACAGCCCCGCCGACGTCACGCCCTCCTCGACGCCCACCGGCACGGCGCGATCGAAGGTCGACATCGCGTATGCCGCGCGATCGAACAGCGTGCCCGCCTCCTGCTCGAGGATTCGCAGATCGCTGAGCCCGGGCGCGAGACCGCGCAGCGTGACGTGCGGGCCGTCGGTCGCCTCCACCGCGAGCACGCCGGTGTCGACGATCTCGGTGTCGTACAGAAACGGCAACTCGGTGTCGCCGTCCTCGAGCCGGAGCGTGACCTCGTGCGTGCCGCCGACGGCGATGTGATTGTTGACGCTGAACTGATCCGGGAAGCTGGGATTCAACGGCTCCACGCCCTCGAAGTCGAGCGGGATCGTCGGCGTGCAGTTATCGCAAGGCGGATCCGGTGGCGGGTTGGTGTTGTTCGGCGGTGGCGGTGGGTGCGGATCGAAGGTCTGGTTGTCGTCGAACAGCAAGCAAGCCGGGAGCGAGGACAGCAGCACGACGGCGGCGATGCGATGCATGCCGTGAAGGGCAGCAACACCCGTGCCCCGGCAGATCTGCCGCTTCTCGCCGGTACGTTGCCAGGTCGTGCCTGCTCGATCGTCGAGGATCCGTCACAAGCCATCAATTGCAGCCCTTCGCGAGTGGGTTGTCCGTGCGGCACGCATCCCGGCCGCGCTCGCTCGCCAGGGTGATCGAGACGCCGGCAGCCACGAGATCGTCCTTCAGCTTCTCCCAGCCACTCGCCGTATCATCGACCTCGACGACCGCGTGCCCGCTGGACTTGCAGATGGCCACCGCGTGCTCCGGTTTCATCCACTCGCCGTCGACCAGGATGCCTTCGACGGTGATGCGAATCGAGCAACTCTCGCGCGGCTGGACGGCAGCCGGTTTCGTCTCGGCGATCTCGGTGGGCCTGGGCGGTATGGTGGCCGACGGTTTGGGCCCCGAGCAGGCCAGGCCGAGCACCAGGAGGCCGCGCCACATCCCTGGATTTGACCGCACTTAGCCCGGGATCGGCAGGTTTTTTCAGAACCGTGTCGGCGATCCGAAGGTTCGCGCTGTAGGGGTGCATGAAGGGACTCGAAATCGAAGACACCGACGGAAACCAGGTTGCAGCCCCGACCTCGAGGATCGGGCATCGTTACAGGATGAGGTGGATGGCGCTGCTCGCGCTGGTCCTGGCGAATGCCGGGTTCAGTGGCGATCTCGCGCCTCGCGTCGCCGCTGGCAAGCAGCCGCGCGACGTCCGCACCGTCGAGCGCGCGGATGCGCCGGCCGGCTGGACGGCGATCCGCGATCGCGACACCCAGGCCATCGCCGCGATGTGGGGCGGCTCGATCGTGGTGTCCGGATCGATCGCGAACGCGGCGATCGCCGAGCGTGCCGCACGCGACTTCGCGACCAGGCTGTTGCCGGCGGGCACGGCGATCGATCAGTTCGTGACGATCGCGAATCGCGTCGACGGCGGCAAGCGCACCGTCGTGCTGCAGCAGACGATGGATGGCCTGCGCGTCGTCGGTGCGCAGCTGTTCGTGGTGTTCGCGCACGATCGACTGTTCGCGGCCGGCTCGACCGCGGTGCCCGCCGCGAAGCTCGCGCACCCGAGCGGCCGTGCGGCGGTGGCCAAGACCACCGCGTGGCTTGCGCGGAGCGGCATCGCTGCGAGCGTGCAGCGCACCGGCGAGCGCGTCGTGCTGCCGCTGATCTATGCCCGCGGCGATGTCGCGATGAAGGTCGTCGACCTGCTCGATGCCCGCGCCGGTGTCGAGCGCTGGGACGTGTACGTCGAGGCCGACGGCACGCCCGTGCTGCGCGCGAGCCGCGTCGCGCATGGCAGCGGGCGCGTGCGCTTCGACGTGCCGGTGCGCCATCCACTGAGCACGCGCACGGTGATCGCGGCCGCGCGCGCGAACATGATCGTCGACAATCTTCCGGTCACCAGCAACGACACCGGCTTCGTGACGTGGAACGGCAACCTGCCGGCGTCGGTGATCCCGAGCGTGACCGGTCCGCTGGTCAACGTGATCAACGACGCAGGTGCCGCCGCGACGGATTCGCTCGTGCTCGGCAACGGTGTGGTCGTCGACTGGAGTCGCGCGAACGTCGGCAACGACGACGCGCAGCTGACGGCGTTCACCTACGGCATGCTCGCGAAGAGCAAGGCACGCGCGATCCATCCGACGCTCGGGTGGCTCGATCAGCAGCTGGCGATCCACGTCAACAAGCCGGGCTCGTGCAACGCGCTGTCGACGGGAGATGACCTGCACTTCTTCGGTGCCGGTGCGTGCGAGAACGCGGCGCGCGTGACCGACGTCGTGCTCCACGAGTTCGGCCACTCGTTCCACGTCCAGTCGTACCTCGCGGGCAGCGGCGTCGATCTGTCGCTCGGCGAGGGCCTCGCCGACTTCTTCGCGGCGAACTTCACCGACGATCCGGGCATCGGCCGCGGCCTCAACTTCGATGACGTGCCCGTGCGAAACATCGATCCGCCGGACCAAGAGCTGGTGTTTCCCGACGACGTTTCGGGCGATCCGCACGTCACCGGTCTGATCGTGGCCGGCGCGCTGTGGGATCTGCGCGAGGCGATGATCGACGAGCTCGGCGCCCTCGCGGGCATCGCGGCGACGGAGCGCGTGTATCTCGGCGTGGTCCAGCACGGCGTCGACGTGGCGACCAGCTATCTCGGTGCGCTGATCGGCGACGACGACGATGGCGATCTCGGCAACGGCACGCCACACCTGTGCAAGATCGAAGCGGCGTTCGCGGCGCACGGTCTCGTCGCGGACTTCGCGACGACGAAGATCAGCCCGCCGGTGGTCGACGGCCGCGACGTCTCGGTGGCCGTCGAGGTTCCCGTGGGTCAGGCCTGCGAGCGCCCGGCGCTGACCGGTATCGATCTGACGTGGCAGATCGGCAACGGCCCGCGCGAGACCATCGCGATGGTCGCGAACGGCGCGACGTACACCGCGACGCTGCCGGCGCAGAACGGTCCGACCGTGATCCGCTATCGCATCGATGCGTACTTCGATGACGGCACCGATCGTTCGTTCCCCGACAACCCGGCCGATCCGCAGTACCAGCTGTTCCTCGGCACCGCGGTGCCGCTGTGGTGCGACTCGCTCGATGCCGATCCGCAGTGGAAGCAGACCGGCGCCGTGTCGTGGGACTGGGCGAAACCGATCGGGCGGGCCGGCGATGCGCCGGCGGCGTTCACCGGCGAAGCCGTGCTCGGCACCAACATCCTCGGCAGCGGCCGCTTTCGGGCGGCCGAGACCACGGCGATCACCACGCCGGAGATCGACATCACCGGCTTCGCCGATGTCCACCTGCAGTTCTATCGCTGGCTGACGATCGAGGACCGTGCGTTCGATCGCGCCGCGATCCACATCGCCGGCGAGACCGTATGGGAGAACGCGACCGGCAATCACCTCGATCACGTCGATCGCGAGTGGCGGTTCGTCGATCTGCCGATGAAGAGCAGCGGTGCGATCACGTGGTCGATCGATTCGAACGGTGCGACCGAGCTCGGTGGCTGGAACATCGACGACGTCTGCGTGGTGACGTTCGATGCCGACGCGTGCGTGGCGCCGGAGTGCATGGAGCCCGAGGACACCGGCGGTTGCTGCTCGAGCAGCGGTGGATCCGGAAGCCTGGTGCTCGGCGTCGGCGTGCTCGGCTTGCTCGTGCGGCGACGCCGTCGCCACTCGTGATACCAACGCAGGGATGCTCGAATTTCCGCCGTTCCGACTCGATCCGGTCGAGGAACGGCTGTGGAACGGCAGCAAGCTGCTCGCGCTGCGGCGCAAGCCGTTCGCGATCCTGAAGCTCCTCGCGCAGAACCCGAAGCGCCTGGTCACCCACGCCGAGGTGCTCGAGCAGGTCTGGAAAGGCGCCACCGTCAGCGAGAGCGCCGTGCGCACGCACCTTCACGAGCTGCGACAGGTGCTCGGTGAAGGCGTGATCGAGACCGTGGTCGGCCGCGGCTATCGCTTCATCGCCGACATCTCGGCCACTGCACCGGCGGTCGAGCCCGCGGCGCCGAAGCTCGCGGCGCCACGTACGCTGGTGGTCGGCCGCGATGGCGAGCTCGACAAGCTGCGCGCTGCGCTCGAGCGTGCCTCGACGGGGCGGCGTCAGATCTGCTTCGTCTCCGGCGACCCGGGCATCGGCAAGACCACGCTCGTGGACCGGTTCGTCGACGAGCTCGAGGATCGCGGCGTGCTGGTGGCGCGCGGCCAGTGCGTGGAGCAGTTCGGCACGCCGGAGCCGTACCTCGCGGTGATCGAGGCGATCGGCCGGCTGCGCCGATCGGATCGCGGCGATCGCATCCTCGCCACGCTGACGCGCTACGCACCCACGTTCCTCGCGAAGGTCCCGCACCTGGTGCCCGACGGTCAGCTCGCACCGATCGCGGCGCGCGCCCAGGGCAGCACCGAGGCGCGGATGATGCGCGAGCTCGCCGAGGCGCTCGAGGCCGCGTGCGATCAGGAGCCGCTGGCGATCGTGCTCGAGGATCTGCACTGGTCGGATCTCGCCACGCTCGATCTGCTGGCGTCGCTGATCCAGCGCGGCGAGCGCGCGAGGCTCCTCGTGATCGGCACGCTGCGTCGCGCCGCGCTCCATGGCACCGACCATCCGGTCAGCCGCGTCGCGAAGACGGCGATCGCGCGCAACGGTGCGCTCTCGATCGCGCTCGACAAGCTCGCTCCCGCCGGCGTCGGCGAGCTCCTCGCGAGGCGGTTCCCCGATCACGCGTTCCCGTCCGGGCTCGTCGACACGCTGGTCGCGATCACCGGCGGCGTGCCGCTGTTCCTCGTCACGCTTCTCGATGACCTGGTCGGTCGCGGCATGCTCGCGCAGAAGCCGGGCTGGACGCTGACGGTGTCGATCGCCGAGGTCGCCGCACACCGCCCCGACAGCATCCGCCAGCTGATCGACATGCAGCTCGACCGGCTTCCCGAGGAAGACCAACGGATCCTCGAGGCGGCGAGTCTGATCGGCGCCGTGTTCGAGACCGACAGCGTCGCCGCGGCCCTCGGTCTCTCGATCGAGCACGTCGACGATCGCTGCGACGAGCTCACCCGCCGCGGCCTGTTCCTCGCCCGCGAGGCCAGCATCGACGCGATCGACGGCAGCGGCCCGATCTCGCGCTACGCGATGACCCACGCGCTGGTCCAGGAGGTCTGCACGCAACGCGGCTCGCCGAGCCGGCAGCGACGCTGGCACCTCGCGATCGCGAACCACCTCGAGCGCACCTA
This sequence comes from Pseudomonadota bacterium, assembly GCA_023430775.1. GTDB lineage: Bacteria > Myxococcota_A > Polyangia > Haliangiales > Haliangiaceae > JABFXX01. Next base: position 3,930 of record JAEYYY010000886.1, on the reverse strand, counting down.
TCCGCGCCAGCCCGAGTACTGCCACGCGCTTGCCGTTCACCTCGAGCATGCCGGCTCTCCCGCGAAGGCGATCGATTGCTTCTCCGCCGCCGGTCACCACGCCGCGCTGCGCTTCGCATCGGCCGATGCGGTCGCGCTCTACGAGCGGGCGCGCAGCCTGCTCTCGCGCGTGCCGCGCACACCGGCGCGCGATGCCCAGGAGCTCAACCTGCTCGCCACCATCGGCCAGCTCCTGATCCGCACGCCGTACAAGGGTGGCGATCCGCTGTACGTCTACGAACGCGCCCTCGAGCTCGCCCGCGAGATCGGCGATGCGCCGAACGAGCTCGCCGCCCTCGCCAACCTCTGCCTGCGCCGCACGATCCACTCCGAGATCGCGCTCGCCCTCGAGCTGGAGCGCGAGCTGATCGCGAAGGAGCCGGCCGTCGCCGACGATAGAATGCTCGTCGAGTACAGCGCCGCGGTGCGCGGGTTCCTCGCGATCTATCGCGGCGACCTCCCCACCGCGCTGCGGCTCTTCGAGCTCCTCCTCGACGACACGCATCGCAAGCAGATCCCGCCGAGCGTCATCCACCCGACGTCGATGCTCGGACCGATCGTGCGCACCGCGGTATCACAGTCCTATCTCGGACTGCTGCACGCTTACCTCGGCGCTCCGGGCCGCGCCGTCGCGTTCGCGAAGCAAGCGATCGAAGAGGCCCGCCGGCTCCACGATCCGATCGCCCTCGGGATCACCGAGAACATGCTCGCGCGCATCCACGTCCTGCTTCGCGATCCGCCGGAGGTCGCCGCCGCCGCCGCGCGTGTCGTCCTCGAGCGAGCCACCGCCGGCTGGGTGGTCACCGACGAGTGCCGCCTGATCGCGAGCTGGGCCGCCTGCCACACCACGCCGCTCACCGCCGAGGGCGCCGCGACGCGAGTCGCCGAAGCGCGCAGTCGCCTCGCCCGGCTCTCGCTCGGTGCGCCGAACGTCGCGCCACCCACCGCAGCCGCGCTGTGGATCTCCGGCCACCAGGCAGAAGCGCGCACCGTGATCGAGGAGACCATCGCGTACGCGCTCGATCACGCCGAGCTACTGTGCCTCCCCGAGCTACTCGTGCTGCGTGGTGACTACGCCGCCGATCGCGAGCTCGCGACCGCTGCGTATCGCGAGGCGCACGCCAAGGCGATCGAGCTCGGCATGCCGCTGCTCGAGCTGCGCGCCGCCACCGCCCTCGGCGACCGGCAACTGGTCAGCGCGGCACGCGCGAGGTGTGGCGAACAGGCCGGCTCGCCCGACTTCGCCGCCGCGGACGCGTTACTCCGCTGAGCCGGCGATCTTCGCCAGCGTCGCCTCGAGTTGCTCGCCGTGCGGATCGGTCTCGGCCTTGATGCCGTAGTACGTCTTCGGACCGCGCGGCGACTCGAAGATGGTCAGCCGCAGATCGAACGGCTTGGGACCGGTGACCTCCTCGATCTTGTAGGCCGACGCGACCTTGGTCTTGGTCTCCGGCAGATCGAAGTGGATCTCGTCGCCGGTCGCCTTGAACTTGAACAGCTCGAACGTCCCCTTGTAGAGCGTGCGGTCCTGATAGACGCCGCCGCCCATGGTCGGCACGAAGCGATAGACGTGGAGGCGATCGCGGTCGGTCTCCGGCATCCTGTCGAGCCAGTTGCGATCGATCAGCAGCTGCTTGGCCTCGTCGGCGGGCAGTGGGTTCGACGAGGAACCCGAGGAGCAAGCAGCCAGCGAGATGGCGAGCAAGAGGGCGGTGCGCATGGGCGCTACTCTACCCCGCATGTGCGGTGCGGCACGTCCCGTCAGACCGCGAGGATGCGCAGCGCGCCCTCGGCGCCACGCTGGATCTGCTTGTTGCGGGCGGTCGCGCTGCCGCCGACCGCGCACACCAGCAGCTCGCTGCCCTCGACCTCGACCTTGATCATCTGGACATCCCAGGCGTGCCCGGCGCCGAACAGCGTGCCGTCGAACGATTTGATCTTCGGTCCGACGAGCACCATCCTCGCCGCCACCTCGTCGCACGCGAACGTGTCCCCCGACGAGGCGAGCGGCAAGCCATCACCATCCGCGACCACCATCGCCTGGATCCTGCCGTCTGCGCAGCACGCCGCGAGCTGGTACCTGAGTGCCTCGGTGGTGGTCTCGGCTCGCTGCTTTCTGCGTTCTTTCATTTTGTAATCGTCCCGTGCGGCTCTCCCGCGGGGCAAGTTTTGGCCATACTGCGCCCGTGCGTGCGCCCCTCGCTGCCATCGCGCTCCTCCTGGCCTGTCACCCCACCAAGGTCTCGACCACCATGCCCAGCTGGCCTGCCATCGACGAAACCCTGCTTGCCGACGCGGCCGCCACCTTCAACTTCCGGCTCGGCCAGCCCAACGTCCTCGCGATCACCAAGGACGGCGGCGTGCTGTTCCGCCGCACCCCGCCGCGCTCGTTCGCGTCCGACCTCTACGAGCTGGCTCCCGATGGCTCGATCAAGACGCTCGCCACGGTCGCCGACCTGATCGGCTCCGTCGAGGAGAAGCTATCGGATGCCGAGAAGGCGCGCCGCGAACGGTCGCGCACGGCCACCAAGGGCGTCGTCGATGTCGACGTCTCCGACGATGGCTCCCTCGTGCTGGTCCCGCTCGGCGGGCAGTTCCATCTGATCGAGCGGCCCTCGGGCAAGCGCACCACCGTCGATCCGAAGGGCGCCTCGTACGATCCGCACCTGTCGCCCGACGGCAAGACCATCGCCTTCGTTCGCGACGGCGATCTGTGGACGATCGCCACCGCCGCGGGGGCCACGGCCAAGCAGCTGACCAGGCATCCCGCCGAGATCGAGTACGGCGTCGCCGAGCACGCGGCGATGGAAGAGCTCGCCCGCCGGCGCGGCTTCTGGTGGTCGCCCGACAGCAAGCAGATCGTGTTCCAGCGCACCGACGCGCGCGTCGTCGACACCCTGTACGTCAGCAACCCGCGCGATCCATCCGCGAAGCCGGTGCCGTTCAAGTATCCGCGCGCCGGACGACCGAACGCGATCGTCGACCTCGGCGTGATCAACGCGAGCGGTGGCGAGCCGAAGTGGTGGACGTGGAACCTCGACACGCACCCGTACCTCGCGAGCGTGCACTGGGACTACGGACCGCTCTCGGCGCTGGTGATGAACCGCGACCAGACCGACGTCCAGATCCTCTCGTTCGACCCGGCGACCGGCAAGCAGTCGACGCTACTCACCGAGCACGACGACGCGTGGATCAACGTCGCCGTCGGCGCGCCGAGGTGGCTGCCCGATGGCTCGGGCTTCGTGTGGATGACCGAGAAGCACGGCCAGTGGACGCTCGAGCTTCACAAGAACGGCAAGGCGACCGACATCACGCGCCCCGAATTCGGACTCCGCCATCTGCTCGCCGTCGAGCAGGATGCCGCGATCGTCCAGGCTCAGCCCGACGCCACGCTCCAGGACATCTACCGCGTGCCGCTCGACGGTTCGACGCCGACGCGGCTCTCGGACGGTGATGGTGTCGCCGGTGCGAAGGCGAAGCACGGCGTCGTGGTGGTCGATACCGCGCTCGCGAAGGGCGGCAAGCAGGTCTACGCGATCACGTCGACCGGTCGCCACGTCATCCCGTCCGTTGCCGAGCGCCCGAAGCTCGAGCCGACGACCGTGCTCGAGACCGTCGAGATCGGCGGCCGCAAGCACAACGTCTCGATCACGCGCCCGCGCGCCTTCGAGAAGGGCAAGCGCTACCCGGTCCTCCTCAAGGTCTACGGCGGGCCACACGCGCTGATGGTCACCCAGGCGCGAGACGGCTACGTGATGGATCAGTGGTACGCCGACGCCGGCTTCATCGTGGTGCGCAGCGATAACCGGGGCACGCCGGATCGCGGTCGCGCCTGGGAGCGCGCGATCCTCGAGGACCTCGTGACCGTACCGATGGAGGACCAGGTCGCCG
>JAEYYY010000661.1 GCA_023430775.1 Pseudomonadota bacterium | reverse complement strand
GCCGCCGACGCCCCAGCCGAGCACGCCGAGGCCGTTGACCATCGTGGGGTGCGAATCGGGGCCGACGAGCGAGTCGGGGAACGCGACGAGGGAGCCCGACGACGAATCCGTCCACACCACCTTGGCGAGGTACTCGAGGTTGACCTGGTGGCAGATGCCGGTGCCCGGCGGGACCACCTTCATGTTCGCGAATGCCTGCTGGCCCCACTTGAGGAACAGGTAGCGCTCGCGGTTGCGCTGGTACTCGAGGTCGACGTTCTTCTTGAACGACAGCGGCGAGCCATACGAGTCGATCTGCACCGAGTGGTCGATGACGAGATCGGCGGCGTTGAGCGGATTGATCGCGTTACCCTTGAGGCCGAGCGCGACGAACGCGTCGCGCATCGCGGCGAGGTCGCAGACGGCGGGGACGCCGGTGAAGTCCTGCATCAGCACGCGCGCGGGGCGCAGCTGGACCTCGTGGTCGACGCGCTGGGTGGGGTTCCACCGAGCGACCGCCTCGACGTCCTTCGGGTGGACGGTCTTGCCGTCCTCGAAGCGCAGGAGGTTCTCGAGGAGGATGCGCAGCGAGAACGGCAGTGTCTCGACGTCACCGACCTTGGCCTTGATCAAGGCATCGAGGCGGTACAGCGAGACCTTGTTGGATCCGACTGCGATCTCTGCGCGGCTGCCGAAGCTGTTCGTCATGGAGTTCTCCGAGGCGCAATCTAACAAAGGTGTCGTGGTTGGATCGCGCTGGCTGGGTGGTATCGTGCGGTCGTGCTCGTCGCCGAGGCTGCCGAGGTCGCCGCGATCTCCGAGGCCATTTCTGGCGCCTCGTTGGCCGCGTTCGACCTCGAGTTCCTGACGGCCGACCGGCTCGTCCCGACCCTGTGTGTCGTTCAGGTGTCGTGGCTGAGCGAACCCTTGGATGCGCCGGTCGATGCGATCGTCGCGGCGCGCCCTGAAGTTCGCGTGATCGACGCGCTCCACGTCGACGCCAGGCCCGTGTTCGAGGCGCTCGCTGGACACCCGCGCACGGTCGTTCACGCCGCCCGCCAGGATCTCGCGATCATCGGCCGCTCCGGAATCGCGATGCCGAAGGTCATCGATACCCAGGTGATGGCCGCCTTCGCGGGCCTCGGCGATCAGGTCGGGCTCGGGGCCCTGACGACGGAGCTCCTCGGCTTTCCGCTGGCCAAGGAGCAGCAGTGGACCGACTGGGCCAAGCGGCCACTCACCGAGGCGCAGCTCGCCTACGCGGTCGCCGACGTCCGCCACCTGCACGCGATCTACGCGAAGCTCGCGGCCAAGCTCGGCGAGCGGATGACCTGGGCACTCGCCGAGAGCGCGGTGGTCGCCGCCGATGCCCTGGCCGCCGCGACGCTGGCTCCCGAGGATGCGTGGAGGAGCATCGGCGGTCTGCGCGGGCTCGACCCGATCGCGTTCGCGGCGGTCCGCGAGCTGGCGGCGTGGCGATTTCGCGTCGCCACCGAGCTCGACAAGCCCCTCGGCTGGGTGCTGACCGAGAAGCTGATCCTCGATCTCGCGCGGCAGCGACCGCGGGATCCCGACAAGGTCCACGCGATGAAGGGGCTGCCGCAGCCGGCGCGCCAGCGCGTCGAGGAGATCCTGGCGGTGATCGCCAACGCGAAGCCGTCCGCCGAGAGTCCGATCGTGTCGAAGGGCATGTCGGCGCGTGCGCAGCGCTGGTCGGAGCTCCTGATCGCGATCGTGCAGCTCGCGTCGGAGCAAACCGGCGTGACCTCGCGCCTGCTCGCCACCCGCAGCGACGCGGAGGAGTTCGCGCGCGTCGTCGACGAGCAGGGGATCGAGGCGGCGCGGGCGTTGCCGGCCCTGGCGACCTGGCGGCGCGACATCATCGGCAAGCTGTGGGAAGGCTGGTTGACCGGCAGCCTCGGCATCGTCGGCGATCCGGGCCACAGCGCCGGGATCCGCCTGGTCGAGACGCAACGCGCGCCGTTTATTGCGTGAATCGTCAGAAATCTGCTCTCCAAGCTGCTGGAACCTGGCGGTTCTCGGTCAGCACGGAAGAGAACCGGCGCGCCGGGTCGTGCGTTCAACCGTGGGCATGCCATCTCGATCCGCCCTGGCTGGAGTGCTGTTCTGTCTCGCCTGCTCGTCGGGCCCACGCGCCACCGAGCCGAACCTCGCGAGCGTGCCGATGCCGGCATTTGGTGTCTCCGCGCAGATCGCCACCGACGAGGTCCCGGCGCCGTGGTCGCTGACCGCCACGGATGGTAGCGGCCTGCTGCTGACGCGGGTCGATGCCAGGGCGGTGTTCGAGGGGCCGCTCGCGTTCACCGAGCTCCACCTCTACTTCCACAACCCCGAGGATCGGATCCGCGAGGGCACGTTCGCGATCACGCTGCCGAACAAGGCGGCGGTGTCGCGGTTCGCGATGGAGAACAACGGCCAGTGGATGGAGGCCGAGGTCGTCGAGAAGATGGTGGCGCGCCGCGCCTACGAGGACTTCCTCCACCGCAAGCAGGATCCGGCGCTGCTCGAGAAGGCGGAAGGCAACCAGTTCACCGCGCGCGAGTTCCCGATCCCGGCGAAGGGCGACAAGCACATCGTGCTGTCGTTCAGCCAGGAGCTGCCGGGCGAGCGCTACACGCTACCGCTGCGCGGCCTGCCGAAGACCGAGCGCGTCGACGTCCGGATGACCACGCTCGATCCGAACGGCAAGCGGGTCGAGCAGGTGCTCGCCGAGCGCAACTGGCAACCCGATCGCGACTTCGTGTCGACCGCGGGGAGTGGGGCCGAGGCGGTTGGTTCGGGTCGGCTGGTCGCCACCCAGCTCGCGGTGCTCGACGCCTCGGGGGCGATGCCCGCGCCGGATGCACCGGCGGCGATGACGATCCTCGTCGACACCAGCGCGTCGCGAACGCTCGGCTTCGCGGCATCGGTGGCGCACCTCGAGGCGATGATCGGGCAGCTGCGCAAGCGCCACGGCGACGAGCTGAAGCTCCAGGTCGTCGCGTACGACCAGCAGACGGAGCTGATGTTCTCCGGCAAGGCGAGCGAGTGGACCGGCAAGGCGAAGCAGGCGCTGCTCGATCGCGGTGCCGCGGGCGCCTCGGATCTCGGTCAGGCGATCGCGTGGCTCGGTGCGCACGAACCGCACGGCCGGCTCGTCGTGCTCGGCGATGGCGTGATCACCGCCGGTGCGAAGCCCGATCAGGTGGCCGCGCAGATCAAGCAACTGCGTGGTGTCGAGCGCGTCGATGTCGTGCTGTCGGGCGGCATCCGCGATGATCAGGTCGCGACGCAGCTGACGCGTGCGGCGAAGCGGCCCGGCGCGGTGCTCGATCTCGACGGCGGCGCCGAGGGCGTCGTCACCGCGCTCGCCGAGCGCATGGTGACGGGTGTCGCCGTCGACGTCAAAGGCGCGAGCTGGGTGTTCCCGCGCGTCATCCCGGCGGCGCGCGCCGGCACGCGCGTGATGGTGTACGCGCGCATGCCGTCGCCGGCCACCAGGCTCGAGGTCGGCATCAACGGTCACCGTCGGTCGGTCGCCGTCCTCGCGGGTACCAGCGCGCTCGTCGAGCGCTCGGCGGCCGCGGCGGAGATCGCCGAGCTCGAGGGCAAGCTCGCGAGCGCGACCGGTGACACCAGGGAGCTGCGCCACGCGATCGCGAAGAGGTCGGTCGCCGCGCGCGTGATCTCGAGCCAGACCTCGCTGCTCGTGCTCGAGACCGAGGACGACTACGTTCGCTACGGCATCGATCGGATGGCGCTGACCGACATCCTCGAGATCACCACCGACGGTCTCGTCACGCGCAATCGCAAGGGCAAGCCGCCGCTGCAGATCGCGCAGCCCGCGAAGTCGGTCACCAAGAAGAAGCCGGCCGACAAGAAGCCGGAGCTGGCGAAGCGCCTCGAGGATCCGCTCGAGGAGGGGATGGACGACGAGGAGGACGACGACGCCAAGCCGATGAAGCTGCGGAAGCTCGACGATCGCGACGAGCCGCTCGCGAAGGAGACCGGTGCACCGCCGGACGCACGCGTGGTCGCACGGCCGCCGAGCCAGCCGGTCGCGGAGCCGGCGCCCGAGCGGCTGACCCGCCGCCGGCCGATGGTCGACGGCCGCGACAGCAACCGCGGAGGCCGAGCAGACGAGCTCGAAGACGAGATGGCCGCCGACGACTCCGACGAGCGCGACACCGCCGAGGCGTGGCCGCCGAAGAACAAGCCGGCTGCGCTGCAGGGCGAGCTCGCCGAGATCGCGAAGCTGATCGCGAAGCGCGACACCAACAACGCGCTCGTCAAGGCGCGCGCCTGGCACGCCAAGGAGCCGGGCAACGTGCTCGCGTGGATCGGACTGGGCGAGACGCTCGAGGCCCGAAACGAGCTCGCGGCCGCGGCGCGCGCGTATGGCTCGATCATCGATCTGTTCCCGGGGCGCGCCGATCTTCGTCGCTGGGCCGGCGAGCGGCTCGAGCGGATCGGCGCACGCGCTGGCGCCCGCGAGCTCGCGATCGACAGCTATCGCCGCGCGGTCGCCGATCGACCGGATCACATGACCGGTCATCGCCTGCTCGCCTACGCGCTCCTGCGTGCCGGCAAGCATGCCGACGCGTTCGCCGCGATCCTCGCGGGCGTCGCACAGAAGTATCCCGAGGGTCGGTTCGATGGTGGCGATCGCATCCTGCGCGAGGACGCGGGCCTGATCGGCGCGGCCTACGCGGCGGCGGTGCCGGCCAGGAAGGCGGCGATCACCGCCGAGCTCACCAAGCGCGGCCTGGCGCTCGCCACCGGCCCGTCGACGCGCTTCATCCTCTACTGGGAGACCGACGCGAACGACGTCGACTTCCACATCCAGGACGCGCGCGGCGGCCACGCCTTCTACTCGAACAAGAAGCTGCCGTCGGGCGGCGAGCTCTACGCCGACATCACCACCGGCTACGGCCCCGAGTGCTTCGCGATCCCGGGCAACAGCAAGGCCGGGCCGTATCGGCTCTCGATCGACTACTACTCGCAGGGCCCGATGGGGTACGGCATGGGCCTCCTGCAGATCGTCAAGCACGACGGCAAGGGCAAGCTCGCGTTCGAGGATCGGCCGTACATCATCATGGCCGACCACGCGTACGTCGACCTCGGCTCGTTCCAGTAGCGCTTACAGCGCGGTCTCGCCGCAGCGCTTCGGGCGGTGACCCTGACGAGTCAGGACCAGCCGACCCAGAAGTAGACGAGCGCGTGCGAGCCGCGATCGCGGTGCGCGAGCTCGATCGTCGGCGAGATGGTGTCGCGATCCTTGCCGCCGCCGGTGATGCCCGGCCACGGATCGATCATCACGAGATCCTCGTCGGCCTTGGCGTCGAGGCGATCGATCGTGATGCCGACGGCGTGATTGATCTGCTCCGCGTTGACGTCCTTGCCGGCGGCGCCGGGGGAGGGATGGAGACGCTTGAACTCGGTGGGGAGCATCGCGCCGCGATAGCCCTTGCCGGCGCGCACCCAGTCGAGGAGCGCGGCGGTCGGCGTGGCGACGCGGCGGCTCTGCAGGCGATAGCCGAGCTGGTGGAGCATCGAGACGCGGCCGCCGAACCAGCGCTGCACCTTCTCGATCGAGCCGCCCTCGCGCGACGTGTTGAGCTCGTGAAAGATGTGCTCCTGGATGCCGGGAGCGTAGGCACCGGCGCGATACGCGATCCGGCGCAGCACGTACGCGGTCGCGGCTCCAGGGCACGCACTCGTCGTGTGGAACACGGGCACCAGGAAGCGAACATCTTCCGGCGATTGCATTACAACGTCATCGCGGGACACGAGCGCCACCAGGTTCGTGAGCGTACACGTTCTGGTACGCGGTGGGGCGGGGCCGGCTTCCTCGGAGAATGACGGGAAAGCTCGTATAGGTTGACACTGTGTCAGCCTTCTTGTACTGACACTATGTCAGTCAATGCCGCGCCGCCCCGATCTGGCCCGTCGCACCGAGCTCGCCCACGCGGCGTTCGAGGTGCTGCGCGCGCGGGGCATGCAGACGTCGATGCGCGAGCTCGCCGATGCGCTCGGCGTCAAGCGGCCGACCCTGTACTTCTACTTCCCCGATCTGGGTGCGGTGTTCGAGACCGTGCTCGAGCAGACGTACAAGGCGTACGCCGAGGAGATCGTCGCGCGCACGAAGCTGGTCGCGCACCCGCTCGATCGGCTGCGCACGGTCGTCGAGGCGACGATCGAGTTTCATCGCCAGCGCCCGCACCTGATCGGTGGGCTGTTCCAGCTGTGGGCGGTCGGCGGCCGTGACTTCGCATCGATCCTCGACCGCGAACGCAAGATGGTCCTGCTCGGCCGCGAGGCGCTGGTCGCCGATCTGCGCGCCGGCATCGCGCGCCGCGAGGTCAAGCCCTGCGATCCCGAGCGGGTCGTCGAGCTGGTGCTCGCGGTGGTCGACGGCGTGCTGGTGCACCACGTGCTCGGCATCGCCCACGCCGATCGCGTGATCGAGGATCTGACCGAGACCGTGATCGAACCGCTGCGCAAGACGAAGCGAAGGAAGACCCGACGATGACCCGAAGCCTGACCTTGAACCGACTCGCCGGAACGCAGGAGCAGATGGGCGCCCAGCACGGCGCACTGGTCTCCGGGACCGCGCGCCACCTGTTCGAGTTCTATCGAACGATGCCGGAG
>JAEYYY010000858.1 GCA_023430775.1 Pseudomonadota bacterium | reverse complement strand
ATCTCGTGGAGTTAACGAAACGTCGGTCCGGAGGCACTAGCCCAACAGACGTCCGACCAGCGAATCCGCGCGCTCGGCAAGCTCGGCCTCGGTCCCATCGTTTGGCACGACCTCGTTCCACAGGCTGGAGTCGTCGAGCTCGGTCTCTGTGCGGTGGGTGTCCTTCGCCGTGTCGTAGCTCCATCCGGAGGTCGCGCGGTGCAGATCGCTGCGCGCAAGCCGCAGGACGTACGGCTCGTAGGCGGTCCGGAGGTGTTCGAGCTCGGGCACCAGCCGCAGGTCGGTGATCAACGGATGCGCGGAGGACGCTTCGATCCGCCGCATGACCTCGCGTACGAACACCAGCGAGTCCGCAGCGAGGGCGTTCACGGTGAAGTCCGTCAGCTGCGGGCGCCACCGCTCCTTGTAGTCGCGATCGGAGAGGAGCCGCGCCAGCTCGACGTCGGGATGGCTCGCCGCAAACATCCGCTTGCTCTCGTCGGCGAAGGCGTAGGTCTCGAGTGAGAGGCCACGGCGAGTCGCAGCGACGACCATGGCGCGCGCCAGTGTGTCCTTGCCATAAAAGCGCTTGCCGGAGATGCAGAGCACGCGGCGCATGGCGGCAGCATACCGCCGCGTTTATGCTCCGAGGATGCGATTGCCGATCGTCGTCGTGTGCGCACTCGCCTTCGGGTGCGGCGGCTCGACTGGCCCCACGACCACCGTCGGAGCCGGCAAGGTGGCGCATCGCGTGCCGACGAAGTCCTCGGACGTCCGCGTCGAGGTGACCTCGAGAACGATCAACATCAACGGGATCGCGGTCTCCGGCAAACCGAAGCTCGCCGACATGGAGGCCATCTTCGGCAAGCCGGATCGCACGTGGGACACGGGTGGCGCGAACAAGGTCCACACCTGGGATGCGATCGGCATCCTCGTCTACGAACCGTACGACACGGACGGCACCTCCGGCGATGGCCGCTGCATCTCGCTGACATTCCCGTACCGGCCGATGTCGTCATCGTTCTCGCCGAAGACGATGTTCGCGGGAACGATCCAGCTCGACGGCAAGGCGTTCGATCCGACGCTGACGCTACCCGGCGTCCTCAAGTGGCCGGGCGCGACGCAGCCCTACACCAAGCAATCGATCGTGTTCGATCGCGGCGAGTTTCATGTGTTCACGATCGAGGAGAAGGCGGATGCGAAGGCCGCGCCCGGCATCGATCTCGTCGAGATCAGCTTCTGGCAGCGTGGCCGCGACGATGAGGAGAGTCGCCCGGCTCGCATCTCCGTCACCGACATCGACGAGGACGACTGCAAGAACGGCGATGTGCCGCGCTGCTCGAACCGCGCACTCGCCCTGCAGACCGGCACCGCCGGACGCCGCAACTTCGAGCGCGCGTTCGAGCTGGTGAAGACTGCTTGCGCCGGCGGCGACGTCTTCGGCTGCCTGATGCTCGGCAACATGCACGACGCCGGCAAAGGCACCGCGCAGAACAAGAGCGAGGCCAAGGTCGCGTGGAAGCGCGCCTGCACGCTCGGCTACAAGCCGGCCTGCGAGCTGAAGTGATCAGCGCCCTGCCCTGATCCTGGCGAGCACGGCGCGCGCCGTCGTCGACAATCCGTGCGGATCGAGCGCGGCCTCGAGCGTGCGCAGCTTGCGGGCTCGCTCGAACGCCTCGACCCGCCCCGCATCATCGAGGTCGTGCCACGCCGGGTGGTAGCGCAGCTCGTCGCGCGAGATCGGGCGATAGGCGCCGGCGACTTGTTCGATCAGCTCGTCGTCGTTCATACCGCGATCCCCTTCTTGCCGAGGCAATCCGCGAGGAGCTGGCGTGCACGGGTGAAGTTCTGCAGGAACGTGTTGAGCCGCATCCCGAGCGCCGCTGCGAGATCGGCGTCGTCACTGGTGCCCGCCGCCTCGAGTCGCGCGTCGAGTACCTGCCTCGGCTTGGCCGGTAACTTGTCGCGGCAATCGATGATCGCCTGCTTGAGCATCGGGTCCGGTAACGGCACCTCGACCACCGTCTCCTCGAGATCCGCTGGCTCGACCGCCCGCGCACGTGTCCGCCGCAGCTCGCTGACAGCGAGATTGCGAGCGATCCGCACGGCGAACCGGATCAGTCCATCGGGTCTTCCATCGGGTACGAAGCGCGGCGCCACCTGCCAGACGCGCACCAGTGACTCCTGCAGCACCGCCTCGACATCGAGCACGCGCGCGAACGACGCGAGACTCCCTCGCACCCGCGGCTCGGCGCCGGCGAGCCACTGCCCGAAGGCATCGGCGTCGCCCGCCGCGATCTGCGGATGGAGGAAGTCGAGGTCGCTCACGTCGAGGTTGCTCACGGCACCAGCCACCTGGCGAGGAACGCGAGGAGGGCGAAGTTACTCACAGCCACCAGCCACCAGCAGAGGAACGCGGGGAAGTCGAGGTTGCTCACAACAGCCACCAGACGAGGAACGCGATCGCCGCCAGGAGCAACACCAGCAGCAGGAGCATCGAGCGCTTGCGCTTCGGTTCGACCGCGGCGAGGTCGCTCGACCGGAACATCGGTGCACCGGTAGGTGACGACACCTTGCGTGCACGCATGGGCTGCACATCCTCGAGCGAGGGCTGCATCGGTCCCGGCTGCATCGACATGGATCCTGGTTGCATCGGCATGGATCCCGGCTGCATCGGTGCCGACATGGACGGCGCACCCATCGGCAGGTTCGCGTGCGCCGGGAATTCCTGCACCTGCGAGAAGCCCATCAGCGTCTTCATCATCGCAATGCCGCCTTGCGGTGCGCCGGCCGCGCGCAGCCCGAAGCTGCCCATGCTCGTACCGAATGGCAGCTCCTGTGGCTGGAGCTCGTGGCGCGAGGGCTTCTCGATGTCGACGTGGCTGTCCTCGTCGATCGCGACCCATGATGTCCACCGCGTCGCGATCTGGAACTTCGTGCCAACGCTCTCGATCTCGCGGTCGATCGCGTTCTGATCGCCAATCGTCCACCGCATCTCGAGATCGGCGACGTGCTCGCGGGCGTAGAGCGCGGCGATCGCCTGGTTGCCTTCTCCGTCGCGCTTCGGCGGCACGGTGATGCGCTGGATCCAGGCCTCGGTCGCCACGCGATATGGATGCCCCGGCGCCGCCACACCATGCGCGAGCTCGCCGCGTACCACCAGCTCGCCGCCCTCCGGTGACAGCGCCACGCCGGCGACCACCGGTGCGCCTTCGAACACGTCGGGCATCGCTGCGGGCGCGCAATGCACGAGTGCGCTACCCGACACCTCCACGTTGGTCAGCACCGGCGCCTTCATCCGGTCGACAAGTCGCTTGGTGCCGCGCTCGAGATCCTCGTCGAGGCCGACGAGCACCTCGGCACCGCGGCCGGCGCGCGCGAGTGCGGTCGCCAGCGAGCGATTGACTGCCGAGCCGATGCCGAGTACGTGCAGACGGCACGACTTCGGAAGGTTGTCGTGCAGGGTCTTGATGACCTGCTGCTCGCCGCCGATATAGCCATCGGTGACGAGCACGACCTGACGCTGCGCGCCGATCCGCAGTGCATGGAGCGACTCGCGCAGCGCCGACGCCATCTCGGTGCCGCCGCTGGCCTCGCGCGAGCGCACCCACCTGATCGCCTCGCGCTTCATCGGTTCGGTCGCGGCGACGGGCTCGTCGCGCCAGCGCCGCGTCTGCATCGAGAACTCGATCAGCTCGAGCCGATCGAGCTCGCCGAGTGACTCGATCAGCATCGCGATCGTGTGCTTCGCCTTCTCGATAGGTGGGCCTCCCATCGATCCGGAGGTGTCGAACAGCACGATCAGATCGCGCGGTAACGCGACCGCCTTCACCTCGCGAGCCGGTGGCACGATCGTCAACAGACCGTACGAGCTGTCGCCCTTGCGGGCCACATCGAGCGCCAATCCCACCTCGCGGGTGGCTACGGGCCAGCGCACGATGATGTCGCGATCGAGCTTCGCGCTGGTATCGAGCTCGATGGCGCCGTCGACATCGCGCCGGATGCCGTGTGATGGCGAGCTTGGCTTCCGGCCGGCCACCAGCACGTCGCCGATCCGCACTGCAATCTGGATCCTCGACGAGACGCCTTGTGCGACCGCGACCGCCGTATCGTGCGCGTCCGCCGGCGTATCGCCACCGCCCACGTAGCGTGGCCCGATCACCGTCGGAAACCGCAGCTCCCACTCGCCCTCGGCGAGCCAGGCGAGGCGCATGTCCACGGTGATCCGCGCGACCAACGTCTCCCCCGCAGGCAAGTTGCCAATCTCCTGGGTGAAGATGTCGTTGCGATTCTGCTCGAGTAGTGCGGCGGTCTTGCCTTGCGCCACTGCCCGCTCGAACTGCTCGCGCGCCTCCTGTTTCCGCTCGACCTTCCCCCTGATCACGCGGCCGGCAATCTCGAATGCATACCCGCTCACCGCGCCGTCAGCGGGCAGTGGCATCCGATACGTCACGTGTAGCGTCTCGGCGTAGCGGTTCGCGAATGTCTGCTCGAGCACGACGCGCGCGAGGCCGCCCTTCGCTTCGCCCATCAACTTGGCACCGAGCAACGGGAGCGAGCGCCCATCGGCGGTCACCACCTCGGCGCCCGATGAATTGATGGGAGGCGTGTACGGAGTCAAACGATCACGGACCGACGAGAGTGCGGAGAGTAGCGGCATTGATGGCGTCCTTTCACGTGGCCAACGCGAGCGGGGCGCTTCCAGTGACAACCTTTCTTCAGAAGTATTTGCGGACACTTAACCAACTCAGCCTCCGGACCGACGTTTCGAAGGTCAGGTGTTGGCGGGCGGTCTCGAGACGCACTCCGGACTCCGGTTTCCGGACCGACGTTTCGTTAACTCGCAGTTTCGAATGCGCTCCCGGCACTCCGACAGTTCCTTCGCAACCGGAAGACACCGTGGGCGATGGACTCCACCGTGACCCGCCCCCGCCAAGTTCTTCCCAACGAGTTCTATCTCATCACTCGGAGTTGTGCCCAGCAGCAGTTCTTGCTGCGGCCGGATGACGAGGTCAACAACGCAGTCGCGTATTGCCTGGGCGTCGCAGCGGAACGTCACCGGATCGACGTGATCTTGGCGACCGTCGAGTCGAACCACTACCACTCGGTCATCTTCGACCGCGAAGGCAACTACCCGCGGTTCATCGAGGACTTTCACAAGCTCGTCGCACGGAGCCTGAACAAGAAGTGGTGCCGGAAAGAAAACCTGTGGTCGTGCGAGGAGACCTGTGTGACGCGGTTGCTGGACCACCATGGGATCATGGGCGAGCTCGCGTACGCAGCCGCCAACCCGGTCAAGGATCGCCTTGTCGAGCGCGCCGTCCAATGGCCGGGCCTCAATGGCTACCGCCATCTGCTGAACCAAAGGCCGCTGCGTGCGCGGCGTCCCAGGTTCTTCTTCAAGCGCGACAGCTCGCTGCCGGCGGAGGTCGTGCTCGAGTTCAAGATTCCTGCCGAACTCGGCGACCGTGAGGAGATCTTGGAGGAGCTGCGCAATCGAGTCGAAACGATCGAACGCGAGACGAAAGCGAAGCGGGCCGGCGCGAAGGTGCTCGGTGTTCGCGCGATTCTGCAACAGCAATGGCACCACTTTCCGGCGAGCCACCGCGCGCGCGTGGCGAAGACGGGCAAGCCGAAGATCCGGCCGCGCTTCGCCGGGCTCATCGAGAACCGCAAAGAGGCTACGCAGTCGTTCGAAGACTTTCTCGCCGGCTACAGAGACGCTCGCGCTCTCTGGCTTGCCGGCAAGTCTTGCGTCTTTCCTCACGGGACGTACTGGATGGCGCACTTCACGCCGGCGACGCGTGCCCCGTTGATCACGTCCTCACGCATCTGATCGACCGACGGGATTCTCCCGCACGAAGTCGCAAGGCTCCCCTCCTCTGATCACGCGTGTGATTGGAGCGTGGGGCATTCCGGAAGATCCACCTGGTCGCTCGCAGCAGCCCAGCAGAGAACGCGATCGGGCGCCTGGAAGACAGCAAGTCCGCTCGAGATCGCCATCGAAGCTCCTCTGCGGCCGCTGCGCGAACAAAACGTCGATCTGGATAGAGGAATCGAAACGTCGGTCCGAGAAGGTAGGCGGCCTGGGCAGTATTGAAACGTCGGTCCGGAGATGCGAGCGAAGCTCTTCGCGGCTGCTGCCGGCGGACGAAACGTCGGTCCGGAAATGGATGGGGAGTTGGATTGGCGGCTGGGCAGTACGAAACGTCGGGTCCGGAAATGGGGAGAGTTGGGTTGGCGGCTGGGCAGTACGAAACGTCGGTCCGGAAATGGATGGAGGTTTTTGGGGCAGTATCGAAACCTCGGTCCGGAGATTCCTGGAGACTCCCGGCACTTACAGCGCGTTCAACATCCCCTGTACGTGGAGCACCGTTCGCCAGTTGCGCACCGTGGCATCCGGGAAGACGCGCAACACCGTGTTCGCGAGTTTGTCGCGACCGATGCCCTCCGGCAGGTCGAGGTACAGCTCGTGGTTGTTGATGGCGTAACGAGCCGGCAGATACGGGGCGGCATCGAACGCATCGAGTTTTGCGAGCTGGGGTTTGGTCGGGGCGGCGGGGAGGAACGCGCAGTGTACCGATTCGCTTTTCGGGTACGGGTTGGCGGCGATCAGCGCGGCGAGCTCGGCGGCGGTGCGCAGTACGACGGGGACGGCGAAGCCCGCGGTTGTTTCGAGCAGGGCGGCGAGCTTTGCGGCGGTCAGGGATCTGGTGGCCGAGAAGATGACGTTGCCGCTCTGGATGTAGGTCGCGACATTGGTTGCACCTGCGGCCTCGAAGGTCGAGCGCACCTTGGCCATCGGCAGCGAGCGCTTGCCACCGACGTTGATGCCACGGAGCCAGGCGACGTGGTTCACTGCGCGATGGGCAGCGACGGCGAGCGCCGCGCCACGAGCTTCATGGCATCTGGGTCGGCGGGGATGGACTCGCCGGACGCGTTCTCGAGCTCGAAGCCGGCATCGCGGATCATCTGGTGATCGGCATGGGCCGTTGCGCCGCCGGTGGTGAGATAGCCGTGCGTGAAGATGGAGTTGGCGGGATAGAGGGCGAACGCCTGGAGTGCACGCAGCGTGATCTCGCGTCCACCAGCGACCCGCAGGTCGGTGCGCGGGTGCACGAGGCGGAACATGCAGAGGGCGCGCAGCGCGAAGGCGGGCTCGACCAGCGGATAACCGGCGAGCGGCGTGCCCGGCCGCGCGTCGAGGAAGTTGACCGGAACGGAGTCGACGTCGAGCTCGCGCAGCGCGAAGGCGAGGTCGAGCAGATCCTCTTCGGACTCGCCGAGCCCGACGATGCCACCACAGCAGGTGTCCATGCCGGCACGCTGCGCGATGCGGATAGTCTCGACGCGATCTTTCCACGAGTGCGTGGAGACGATCTTCGAGTAGTGCCGCTCGCTGGTCTCGAGGTTGTGATTGAAGCGATCGACACCGGAGTCGGCGAGCCGCTTCGCTTTCGCCTCGGTGAGGAGGCCAAGCGATGCGCAGAGCTCGATGTTCATTTCGGACTTGATGCGCGAGGCGGCCTCGCAGATCACGTCGAGATCGCGCTGCGAGGGACCGCGCGTCGCGGTGACCATGCAGTAGCGCTTGGCCCTGGTCGCGTAGGCGCGGCGCGCGGCATCGACCAGCTCGTCGGCGGTCTTGATCGGCGCCTCGCCGGAGGGCGACGCGTGCTTGCTGGATTGCGAGCAGAAACCACAATCCTCCGGGCAGGCACCGAGCTTCGCGTTCTCGAGCACGTGCAGCGAGACCCGACGCCCCCAGTGGTGGCGCCGCACGCGAAACGCGGCATCGAGCAGCGCGAGCGTGTCGTCGAACGACGCGTGCAACACCGCGCGCGCATCGTCGCGAGAGATCAACTGGCCGGCGAGGGCCTGGTCGGCGAGCTGCGACCAGCGGGACAACGACATGGCGCGCACGCTAGCGGAACCCGCGCCGCGACGCCAGCGTCACCTACCACGTCACGCGTCACCGTCACGCGTCACCGTCACTGCGGCTTGCCGAGCGTTCGCTCGAGGCCGTGGATCAGATCGAGCGTTTCTTCCTGGGTGAGGTCGGCTTCGGGGTGCGCCACCTTGTACTTCGCCGGCGGCATGCCGCGCGCGGCGACCGAGTGCGCCGAGTACGGGGCGAGCGGCTGATGCTTGCCCCATTCGGAGAAGTTGACGATCTCGCGCGCCTTCTCGACGTCGTACTCGACGACCCACGACATCGGCGCGACATTCGCGTACCACGGCCACCGCGTCTCGTTGCTGTGACAGTCGAAGCACGCGCGCACGACGAGCTCGCGCGTCCGCGGCGAGTCCCACTCCGGCTCGACCCGCCGTGCGGGGTTGGAGTGAGTGCGGCCGTACGGGATGAGCTGCATGACCCCGAAGATGATCACGAGCACCGCGAGGGTCTTGCCGATCCGTCGAAGCCAGACGCGCAGGCGATTCATGACCCTCGGATGCTACGTCGCTGCGGGCAGATGGGCGTCACATTGCCGCAGCGCGAGTTGTCGCAGGCTACTTCGGCGTCGACTTCATCAGCTGGTTGATGGTCTTGCCGTGCGGATCACTCTTCTTCCGATCCGCCACCGCGATCACCAGCGAGCCCGCGGTCCAGGCAGCGCCGGTCGTGCTGCCGACCCAGTCGAGACCGGGTTGCTCGGCCTTCTTGGCCTCGGCCTCGCTCGCGAACTCGCAGATCACGACCTCGATCTTGTCGACGGTGCCCGCGGAGCAGTCCTTGCCAAAGCCCTTCGTCGCGGTGAGCTCGGAGGGCTCGAGACCCTGCTTCTTCCAGGCGTCCACGATCGACCGCTGCGCCTCCGACAGCCCCTTGGCTTCTTCCGCCTTCGTCGAGGACGTCGTGCCCTCGGCGGCCGAAGCTCCGCCTTCGTCCTTGCTACACGCGGCGAGGCCGACCGCGAGGACGAGCCAGCCCGCCTTCATCGGCGACCTCGCTTGCCGCCCTTGATCTTGAC
>JAEYYY010000653.1 GCA_023430775.1 Pseudomonadota bacterium | reverse complement strand
AGTTGACGACGCCGGCCCTCGAGAAGATCGCGGTCGGCGAACCGGAGACGCGGTCGGTGATCGAGACCTCGAATGCCGGAGCGATCGTCGATCCGAAGGTCAAGGAGTCGATCGTCACCGCCGAGATCACGCCGGGCGGCCACGGTGGCTACAAGGTCGACGACCTGGTGTTCGAGGGGCGCATCGAGCGCGATGGCTCGGTGTCGATGCAGGACAAGGCGAACGTCCAGCACCAGTTCAAGTCGTGGAAGCACGTCAAGCAGGTGCTGCGTGCAGCGGGGCCACTCGGCCTGTTGAAGCTCGACTTCGACATCACCGACGCGATGATGCGGAGGAAGAAGATCGATCCCTACGCGAGTCGCAAGCTGGCGTTCCTCGACGAGACCCGCGATGCGCGCGTCGAGCTCGGCAAGGAGTACCGCAAGGAAGTGCTCGCCAGGACCGCGCAGATCGTCCGCCAGAACCTCGAGGCGACGTGGCAGCTGATCGGCGATCCGGCGCAGCGCAAGCAGGCGCTGTTCGAGCTGTGGGACGAGGTCGACGAGACCGGTGACGAGGAGCTCGTCGAGGCGGGCAAGTCGGCGCGCGCCGCGATCATCGGCTTCATCCGCGCGCGGCTACCGAGCGGCGGCGCCAGCGCCTTCTCGTCGGCCGACCTCGCGCGCCTCAACGCGAAGCGCCGGTCGCGGGCGACGTTCGCGCCGTACTAGGCCCGCGACCGCGAGACATCGCGCTTGCGAATCTTGCGCTGCAGCGAGCTGCGATAGATGCCGAGCCGGCGCGCGGCCTCGGAGATGTTGCCGTCGCAATCGTTCAACACGCGCGCGATGTGCTCGGCTTCGACCTGCGCGAGCGTCGGCGTCTCGATCTCGATGTTGACCGGACCCGTCAGCCGGCGCAGCAGATCGCGCGCGGTCACCGGCTTCGAGACCACGGCATCGGCTCCGGCCTTCACCGCGACGACGGTGATGTCGGTCGACACGTAGCCGCTGATCATCGCGATCAGCGCCTCCGGGAGCTCGGCCCGGATCGCGCGAATCACGTCGAGCCCGTTCTCGGTCCCGAGACGAAGATCGACGATCACCAGATCCGGCCGGTGCTGCCGCGCGAGAGCGAGCCCGGCCTCGGCATTGCTCGCCGTGTACACCGCGCGCCCGAACGCGAGTGAGCGCGCGATCGATCCGGCGACGCGCTCGTCGTCATCGAGGATCAGAACCTTGCCTACACGCCCCACCTGCTGCATGGCACCGTCCAGACTACCACTCCTTCCTTCCGGAAGATCAACCTCGAATGAGCAGACGGGTGCGCGATCGGTGCAGCGAAGCTGCGCGAGTTGGCGTTGCTCCTATACAGCCGTCCTCGCTATCGACGACGCATGCGGATCGCGCTGGTGTTGCTCGTCGCGTGTGGTGGCTCCCCGACGATGATGCCGGATGATCCGGTGCCCGATGGTGCGGGGAATCCCGGCGACGGCCCCACCCAGTCGGCGACCTGCGAGGACAAGCAAGCGCAGCCGCTCGACGCGACGTGGACGATCGACGTCGGCGGCCAGGCGCGCGTCGCCCACGTCCACGTCCCGGCCTCGTACGATCCGTCGGTTCCCACGCCGGTCGTGTTCGATGTCCACGGCCGCACGGCGAACGCCTCGCAGCAGATGAGCTTGTCGGCGTCGAAGGCGACGTCGGACGCCGCGGGCTTCATCGTGATCCATCCCGAATCGGCGACGTCGCCGACGAGCTGGAACTCGGGGACGTGCTGCAACCCGGCGTCGACCAACGAGCTCGACGACACCGGCTTCATGACCGCGCTACTCGACGAGGCGCAGGCGAAGCTGTGCGTCGACGACAAGCACGTCTTCATGATGGGGATGTCGAACGGCGGCTACGAATCGCATCGCATTGCCTGCGAGCTCGCCGATCGGTTCGCGGCGGTCGGTCCGGTCGCCGGACTGTTGCTGTTCAGCGGCTGCGCTCCGAGTCGCCCGGTGCCGGTGATGATGGTCAACGGCACGTCCGACACGCTGTCGCAGTATCAGTTCGTCGACGAGGGCGTCGACTTCTGGGTCGATCACAACCAGTGCACGACGATGGAGACCACGTTCACCCAAGGCGACGCGAGCTGCGTGACCCACGGAGGTTGCAGCGGCGGCGCCGATGTCGTGCTGTGCACGATCGCCGACGGCGGCCATCAGTGGCCCGGCGGTGGCACCACGCTGCCGCTGCTCGGCAAGAAGAGCGACAACCTGAACGCGACCGCCGCGCTGTGGGAGTTCTTCGCCGCGCACCCCAGACCCTGACGGTCCTGACATAGAGTCGAGGGATGTCGGAACAGGGGAAGGTGTATGCGCTCAGGCACGACTACTCGAAGGCGGAGAAGCAGTGCGATCTGGTGATGAAGGGTGGCGTCACGAGCGGCGTCATCTATCCGGGCGCGATCTGCAAGCTCGCCGAGGACTATCGGTTTCGCTCGATCGGCGGTGCGTCCGCCGGTGCGATCGCCGCGGCATGCGCGGCCGCAGCCGAGTACCGCCGGCAGACGGAGAGATCGAATGCCGGGTTCTCCGAGCTCGCGAAGTTGCCCGACGAGCTCGGACGAACGCTCGCTTCGAAGCGCACCCGGCTCGCATCGCTGTTCCAACCCGCATCGAGTACCGAGCCGGCGTTCGACATCGCGTTCGCGGCGCTCGCCGACAGGTCACCGCTGCGCAAGGCGCTGACCATCGCGCCGCTCGTGATCCGGGCGAATCCTGCCTTCGTGTTGCTCGGCACGGTCCTCGCGGGGGCACTCCTCTGGGTCGGCGGCCGGGGTGGGCCGCTCGAGCTCTCGATCGCGATCGTCGCCGCCGTCGTGGTGTTCGCAGCAGGCCTCGCCGGTACCGCCGTGATGACGGGACTCGATGCCTATCAGGCGATCGCGAAGAATCAGGGCGGGATGTGCCTCGGGTTCGGACCGCCACGTGATGGCGATCCTCCGCTGACGCAGTGGCTGACCGACAAGTTGCAGGCGGTGGCCGGCGTCGACCAGCCACTGACGGTCGGCATGCTCGCAAAGCACGAGATCGAGCTCGTGATGATGACGACCAACCTGACGCACGGCCGTCCGCATCGGGTGCCGTTCCGCACCGAGCTGTTGTTCTTCGACGAGGCGGAGATGAGCAAGATGTTTCCGAAATCGATCGTCGACGCGCTCGTCGCAGGCGGGAAGCGTGCCCTGACCGACTATGTCGTCGAAGAGGAATCGCCGCACGACAAGGCCGAACGCGACAAGCGAAGACGGTCGCTGCTCGAGATCCGTCGGCCGCCGGGCTTCTACCCGCTCCCCGACCCCGCCGATCTGCCGGTGATCTTCGCGGTTCGCCTCTCGCTGTCGTTCCCGGTGCTGCTCTCGGCGGTGCCGCTCTACACGGTGGACTTCACGCTCCGGCAGGACCAGCAGAAGCTCGAGCGCTGCTGGTTCTCCGACGGTGGCATCTGCTCGAACCTGCCGATCCACTTCTTCGATCAGCTGGTGCCGACGAGGCCGACATTCGCGCTCGATCTCGGCGCGACACACCAGAACCACCCGATCGTCGATGGCGCCCCGGAGACCGAGCACGTGTTCCTGGCGAGCACGAACAACCAGGGCCACAACGAACGCTGGCGGCGGTTGGAGGTCGAGGGACTACCGATCGCGGAGCTGATCATCTCGATGGTCGAGACGATGAAGAGCTGGAACGACAACATGACGTCGCGCAGCCCCGGCTTTCGCGATCGCATCGCGCATATCAGTCACACCAGCAAGGAGGGCGGTCTCAACCTCGACATGCAGGCCGAGATGATCACTCGGCTCTCCGACCGCGGAGCGGCCGCCGGTTACAAGCTCGCCCAGAAGTTCAGCAACCCCGAGAACTGGGACAATCACCTGTGGGTGCGCTTTCGCGTCGCCCTCGGGATGCTCCAGCCACTGCTCTACAGGACGTATCAGGACTACTACACGCTCGAGGGCAGGCACGGCACGTTCGAGCGGTTGCTCGCGCACCATACAAAGGCGATGGGTTACCCGATGTCGGACGCGGAGCTGGTTGCCGCCCGGAGGCTCGACCAGGCGTTCGCCGAGTACCATCAGCTCTCGCACGAGAGCCTCGAGCACACCGCTCCGAAACCGAAGTCGACGCTGCGCGCGCGGCCGTTCGACGCGTGATCAGCGCTTCTTCCAGCGGCGATCACTCGGGTTGGTGAACGCGCCGCTGATCTTGTCGACGGGACGCTCGCGGATCGCGGCGTAGGCCACCGCGGCATCGGAGCGGATCTTCGCGTAGCCGTGACCGTTGGCGAACGCGAGCACCACGGCCTCGAGGGGCGCCGCATTCGCGAACAGCAGATCGCGCGTCATCAACAGCGGCACCCGCGTCGAGCCCGACACCTCGGCCTCCATGTACGCGGCGGTGTGGCACGCGATCGCGATCGTGCCCTTCGCCTCGGCGCCGGGCTCGGGCCACGCGAAGGTATCGAGGTCCATCAGCCGGTTGTGACCGACCCAGGCGACGAGCTGTGCCGCACCGCCGGCATGCAAGACCGATCTGTCGTCGAGCACGACGTCGCGCGGCGCTCCGCCGGAGACATCCTTCGCGTAGGCCGCGAGGGCGGCATCGATCGCCTTGCCGCGCCACGCGTGGATCACGAGGTCGAGCTCGAACCTCGCCGGTGCGCCGCGCTTGCGCCACGCCGCCGGTGTCGAGATGGTGCGGCGATAGACATCGATCGCGAGGATGTCCGGATCGCCGGTCTCGCGATGCTTCGCGACGCGCTTCCAGCCGCTGCCGCGCCGCACGAACCAGCTGCCGAAGCCCGGTGTCGTGGTCCACAGCAGATTGCCATCCAGCGAGTCGCCGTTGCCGAGCCTGGCGTTGCCGCAGGAAATGATCGTGTTGTCGCACAGCGGAACATGAACCTCGGCGACGAGAGGCTTGCCGGCTTTCAGATCATCGATCACTCGATCGGTGAGCGTGGTCAACCAGGCATCTTCGGTCGAGGGCGCGGCTGCCACGGGTGTGGCAAGCGCGAGGATCACCAGGAGTGCGCGCAGCGATGACATGCGCCGCTTGGACGCGCGCTCGTCCATGGTCCTTTGGTCGCAACCATGGATTCTGTGATCCAGGGGGTCTAGATTGCAGCCGTGAGCGAGCTCGAGCTGCGGCAGGTCACGGTCGACGGCGCGCGACTTGCCTACGTCGAGGCCGGACCCGCGGATGGCGAGCCGGTGGTGCTGATCCACGGCTACCCGCAGAGCCACTACATGTGGCGCCACCAGATTCCCGAGCTGGCGAAGACCCATCGCGTGATCGCGGTCGACTGGTTCGGCTGGGGCGAGTCAGAGCGCACGCTCTCCCAGCCGGTCGGTTACGAGGCCGAGGTCGAGCGCATCGGCAAGCTGCTCGACGCGCTCGCGATCGATCGCTGCAACCTGATCGCCCACGACTACGGCGGCTACATCTCGCTCGGCTTCGTGATCGCGCATCCCGATCGCGTGCTGCGGTTCGGCATCCTCAACAGCCGCGCGCACGAGACGTTCAATCGCTCCGGATTCTGGGGCTGCTGGCTGGTCGCCACCACGTCGCGCACCGCACCGCGGCTGCTCTCCGCGCTGCCGCTCGAGAAGATCCATCGCCTCGGCCTCGAGCCGTACGAGCAGGCCGGCATCTTCGACAAGGAGCTCGTCGATCGCTACGTCGGCTGGATGGACGCGCCGGAGAATCGCGAGTGGTTCGCGCGGTTCTTCGCCGGCTATCGGCTGCGACCGCGCCGCCACCAGCTGAAGGCGCTCGCCACGCTCGAGATCCCCACCGCCGTGATCTGGGGCGATGCCGATCCGTGGTGCCCCACCGACATCGCCGACGAGCTGACGGCGACGATCCCCGGCGCCGTCGAGACCAAGATCCAGCACGGCATGCACTTCATCGCCGAGCACAAGCCGGCCGAGGTCAGCGCAGCGATCACCGCGTTGCTCGCGCGACCGGCGAGCAAGCCGGATGTCAAACCGCCGCTGCCGCCCGATCCGATCTCGCGCCGCACCAGCAAGCACTATCGCGAGGCGATCCTCGCCGGCTGGTCGTGGACGGTGTGCGCCGCGCTCGTCGTGCTCGGCCTGATCGGCCTGTTCACCGAGGAGCTCGGCTTCGTGCGCACCAACGCGGCGCACGCCCTCGCACTCAACCTCGGCGTCGGTCTGCTCGGCTTCTCGTTCGCGCGGTTCGCGCTCGAGCACCTGTTCGTGCTGGTCAGCGGCATCGGCATGGTCGTGTTCGGTGCGCTCGGCTTCTATCCGCCGGCGCAGACCGTGCTCTACGAGACGTTCAACCTGACCAGCCTGTCGTCGACGATCCAGCTCGCGACCGGCGTGATCTCGCTGCTGATCTGGGCGGTCTATAGACCGTTACCGTTACGAAGGTAGCCGCGACCGCGCCTCGTCGATCGCGGTGCGCGCGGTGATCCGCATCCGCGCCAGCTGCGCGAGCTCGTCGGGCGTCGGCTCCGACGTGTGCTGGTACCACCTGTCGAGCCAGCGCAGCGCCGCGAACGGCGACGCGATCGCCACGGCGGCGGCGGCAAACGAGAGCGGCGGCGGCAACAGCACCAGCGAGCCGGCGACCAGCCCACCCATCCACAGCGGATAGACGAGCAGCGCGGCGCCGATCTTGATCGTCGACACCGCATCCGGGTCGTACTTCTTGGCCACCATGCGCGGGATGAAGTAGGGCAGGGCGTAGAGCGCCACGCCCGAGGCGGCGAGCGGCGCGAGCAGCGCGCGCTTCCACCGCGGTTCGGGCTCGTGATGCTCCTCGACACCGCCGCGTGCGATCCGGGCATCGTCGAGACCGAGCCGCTCGAGCTCCGCGTAGTAGGCGTCGACATGCTCGGCGACGCGCGCGACCAGCTTCGGATCGACCGTCTTGAGCGTACGATTCGCGAGCTCGACCTGGCGACCGATGCCGCTCCACTTGCCGAGCGACCGATCGCCACCGTCGTTGGCCAGCAGCTCGGCGACGCGCGCGACTCGCAGCCGCTCCTCGTGGGTATCGCCCTCGACGAGCAGCTCCGAGAGGTCGGCGTTCATCAGCTCGGTGGCCGCCTTGATGCGCTCCTCCTCGGTGGTGCCCGGCACGTCGGCGAACTGCCGCACCGGTCCCCACAGCACGAGGCAGCGCGATCGAAAGTCGCTGCGCGCGTCGAACTCGAGCGCGGCGGCCTGGAACGTCGGCGGGATACCGCGCACCTGCTCGGCGGCCAGCAGCATGCGTGCGGCACCCGTTCGCAGTGGTGCCAGATGCGGCTCGGAGTGACTCGTGCCCTCGGGGAAGATCAGAATGTTTCCGCCGCCCGACAGGTGACTCGCGATCTTGTCGAACATCTCGGCGTTCTGGGACACGTCCTTGTTCGCGTTGTCCTTGCGCCGCACGATCGGCACCGCGCCCGCGCGATCGAGCAGCCACTTGAGGCCGGGCACGTTCCACAGCGTGGACTTCGCGACCGGGGAGATCTCGCAAGCGGCGTCGGTGAGTACCAGGATCGGATCGATCAGCGCGTTGGTGTGATTCGACACGATCACGCGGCCGCGCGTGTCGGGTCCGGGCGGCTCGCCGACGCGCTCGATGTCGCGGAAGTAGAGCCGCATCAGGCGCCGGAACGCCGACACCAGGACGCCGCGCACCGACGGCAGCTCCGGGACAGCGGGGATCGACGGAGCAGCGGCGGTCTCGCGAGGTAGCGTCGTCTCCATGGCGTTCTAGCGTGCCACGAGACGGGCGACGTCAGTTACGCGGCGCGCTCGATCTCGAACTGGCCGCCGTTCCACACGGTCATCGGCGTCAGCACGTGCTGGCGCTTCTTGCCGCTCGCGCTGTGCTCGTCACACCACCACTCCTCGCCCTCGCTCTGCTCGCGGATCGCGACGCACACCGGGCACTGGCTGGCGTCGTACGGCTTGGGCATGCCGATCACCAGCGTCGGGCAGGTGGCGTTCGCGATCACCTTGTTCGGGATCGCCTTGCTCGAGCCGCGCGGATGATGGAGACCGAACTCGCCCATCACGATCAGATCCGCGGACACCTCCGCCGCGAGCTGGACGATCTGCTCGTCGGGACGACCGCGCCGGACGTGGAGCCGCGCGCGCCACTCGCGGGCGTGCTGGTTGAACGCCTCGAGCGTGCCGTAGACCCGCTCCCACAACGCCTGCTTGACCTCGTCGGCGGTCGGCTTGCGCTTCTCGCGAACGGTCAGCAGGTGGAGCTCCGGGGCATCGTGTCGCGCGGCCTGATCGAGGGCGTGCTCGAGAACGGCGTCCGAGTACTCCGACAGGTCGAGACCGACCACGATCCGGTACCGGCGGACCCGCCGCGCCAAATGGAATTCACGGTGTTCCGACATGCAGGCCTTCGGTGCAGTCCGCATACCACCGAGGACAGTGCGGCACGGGCGCACGGTAACCCTGGCGCACTCGACTTTGGAGAAGCCGTCGTGGCAGTGTCGCGCGGATGTCCTCTGTCCGCGACCCGAAGGCTCCCGAGCTACGGTCCGTCGCACCGCTCGTGGCGCTCGCGGACGATCCGTCCAATGTGTCCGTGCGCTTCGTGGCGCCCATCACGCTGGTCGCCAACGGCACACGTGTGATTGGCGTGACCAGTGCAGAAACGTTGCGCACCGTTCCGGAGAAGCGTCTCGCGATCGCGCGCCTCGACGGCACACCCTTGATCGAGGTGCTCAACTGGAACGTCGGTCGCTACTCGGGCGTCGGCCTCGTCGAATTCGAGGGCGCGTTTCCGAGCGACGGCGACATCACACCGGTGTCGATCGGATCGATCCACGCCAGCGTCAACACGCACGGCGCGCCGGCCGCGATCGTCTCCATCGATCAGGTCGGTGCGCGCTTCGAGCGATCGCTGATCCCGGTCTATGTCGATGCCGACGACGGTGGTGGCATGAGCGACTCCACCGTCTACATCGCGAGCCCGCTGCACCCCGCGCACGCCGACGTCGCCGTCGAGGGCGCGTGTCTGTTCGCGTGGCTGCCGCCGGAGCCCGCACTCGGCCGGCCGAAGGGCGAGGTGGTCGCGTTCGCGCTCGGCTATCCGTATCGCATGGGCATCGCGAAGCCGCGCGACACGCCGGTGATCGCCGAGCTCGCCAGCCTCGAGGATCTCGGCCGCGCGTTGATCGCGTCGAGCGGCCCCGAGAAGGAGCCCGAGCTGAAGGCCGTCACCGGCGAGATCGTCGACACCGCCGACGACGATCCGCTTGCCGGGCTCGAAGACTGATCGAGACTTCGGTCGTGTGCGTGGTCTTGTTTCCGCACCCTTAGCCGGGATCTGCAACTTTCTTTTCGATCCGTGTCGGCGATCGAGGAGGTCGCGCTGTAGGGGGGCATGAAAGCCACCAAGCGCTCCTATCTCCGCAAGCTCAACTCCCTCACCCAGCTCTCGAACGCAGCCCGTCGCTGGGTTCCCGATCTGGACGCGTTCTTCGTCGATCCAGCGGACCGGCTGCCGTTCGACCCGACCGTCCCGCATGCCGTCACCCTCGCGACCAACGAGCACGCCGCCGATCAGCCGCTCGGCCGCGCCACCTGCACCTGCGGCGCCGACACCGGCTGGTTGCCACTGTGGGACGTCGAGCTACGCGCGCACTGGCATCGCCGCGAAGCCGAGAAAGCGACGTCGCAGGGATCGGACTCCCCACCCATGTTCGACCGCACCCTGTTCGCCACGCTCGCTCGCCACAAGTCCAGCTCGCAGATCGTTCGCACGCCACCCGTCGTGCCATTGCCGATCCTCGACGATCAGCAACCGATCCTGCTGGTCTACGACGAGCGTGATCTCGCGATCGATCTCGCCTACGAGCGCCATCCGCTCCCCGGTGGCACGCGCGTTCGCTCGGTCTCCGATCGGTCGATGGACTACTGGATCCCGCGCCTGACGCCGGTCTTCGCGGTCAGCGATGGCGTGATCGTCTATGCACGCAAGCACCTCGACGGCCACACGATCATCATCGATCACGGCAACGACTGGCTGTCCGTCTACCACCGGCTCGAGCACATGTTCGTCGCGCCGACGGAGCGCACGCCGCGCTGC
>JAEYYY010000807.1 GCA_023430775.1 Pseudomonadota bacterium | reverse complement strand
CGCGGCCGCGGCCCCCCCCCCCCCCCCCCCCCCCCCCCCCCCCCCGCCGGCGGGCCCCCCAGGGCCGCGTCGAGATCGCCGGCAAGTCGGCGATCGTGGTCAACGGCGTGTCGATCGCCGCCGGCCTGACCTCGACGACCGAGCTGTGGGCCGATGTCTACACGGTGATCGACGACGAGGGCGGCGTCTACGGCGCAGGCCTCAAGCAGGTGCTCGCGCGCGGCGACAGCTGGCAGCTCGCGGCGACCGGCTCGATCCGCGGTGGCGGCGATGGTGGCGACGACGAGCGGATCGCGAGCCTCGGCGGCATCATCACGGCGTGCACGCAGAACTGCACCGCGATGGCGAGCGCCGGCGTGCAGGTGCTGTTCGCCGACGACGAGGACGAAGCCCTGCCGATCTACAGTGGCGGCATCTCGCTCGGCAACGCGACCTCGCGGCTGGTCGGCGAGCTGATGATGGTGGAGGAGGACGGCGACTCGGCCGGCATCGGCTATCTCGGCGTTCGCTTCGGTTCGAAGAAACTCGCAGCCGACATCGGCCTCGTCCGCGTGATCGAGGATGGCGGCAGCGACGATCTGCCGGCGTGGCCGCTGTTCTCGCTCGCTGGCCGTATGTAGGTTCTAACCTCTCGGGATGACAGGCTCTGCCGAAGATTGACCGATCGCCGGGGTTGGGTTACCCGTAATGCTTCTACATGGCGACCCGGCGCGCGGCAGTTCCTCGGCGCCCCCTGTTCTGGGGCGGCAAGCGCCGCGCACGTCGCGCGATCCAGATGCAATCGGCAAAGCTGCCGGTGCAGCTGCACGAGGCATCGAGCCCGGCGAACGACGCCAAGCTGCGCGTCCTCGGCTCGGGTGATCGCGCGTTCCAGGCGATCGTCGATCGCGTGCGCAACGCCGAGCGCTCCGTCGATATCCGCGCGTTCTTGTGGCGCGACGACGAGGCCGGCAACCAGCTCGGCGAGGCGGTGCTCGCGGCCGCCGATCGCGGCGCGAAGGTCACCATCCACAAGGACAAGATCGCCGCGGTCTACGAGTACACCGGCGGCAACAAGCAGAGCTTCTTCCACAAGCGCGTCGATGCCACGCGCGGCTTCCAGGCATGGTTCCTCGGCCTGGTCTATCGCGCGCCGGGCTCGTTCAAGCAGAAGCCGAACGCGCTGTCGGCGCAGGTCCTCGCCCACCCGAACATTCGCGTCGAGCACCTGCGCAAGCGCTTCGATCACAGCAAGGTCTACATCGTCGACGATCGCTACCTGATGCTCGGCTCGATGGGCATCGGCGATAACCACCGCCACGACTGGATCGACGTCATGGTCGAGGCCGAAGGGCCCGAGCACGTCGCGCGGTTGCGCGAGCGGATGGCCGGCCACGACGAGTTCGATCCGTCGCGCGGCCTCGACTTCCTCGTCCACTCGCGCGAGGCGCACCGCGCGAGGTCGTGTCCGATGATCAGTCACCGGCTCGCGCTGATCGATGCCGCGAAGCAGTCGATCACCGTCGAGATGGCGTACTTCACCGACCGCCGCTTCACCGCCGCGCTCGCCCGCGCCGTGCAGCGCGGCGTCCACGTCAAGCTCGTCACCGCCGACTTCGCCGACGTGCTCGGCAACATCAACCGCGCCACCTTCGACGCGCTCCGCCGGCTCACCGGCGCGCCGGCCAACCTCGAGATCGTGCTGTTGCCGCGCATGGTGCACAGCAAGGTCGTCGTCATCGATCACCGGTACTCCGACGTCGGCTCCGCCAACTTCACGCCGCTCTCGCACGGCGTCTACGACGAGATCAACCTCTACGCCGACAACGAGACGTTCGCGCGCGCGATCGAGACCGAGATCGAATCGCACGCCGCCGAGGGCCAGATCGTCGAGCAGAAGCTGCGCTGGCGCCGCGTCTACTCGGGGCTCGAGCGCGCGATCATGGCGTACCAGTCGCGTCGAGGCGGTTGAACGTGGTCAACACCCTCGATCCCGGCGAGCGCGCGAAACAGGAGCGCCGCCGCCAGATCCTCGCCGCCGCGAAGGCGGTGTTCGCCGACGCCGGTTATCACGGCGCCTCGATCCACGCGATCATCGAGCGCGCCCAGATCGCGCGCGGCACGTTCTATCTCTACTTCTCGTCGAAGGCCGCCGTCTTCGATTCGATCCTCGATCAGGCGATGACCGATCTGCGCACCAAGCTGCGCCGCATCGATGTCACCGATACCGCCGCCGCGCCGCCGCAGATCCAGCTGCGCGAGCAGATCGTCTCGGCGCTCGAGTACATCGTGCGCGATCGGCCGCTCGCGACGATGCTGATCACCGCCGGTCACACGCCCGATGCCGAGGCCACCGAGCGCCTCGACCAGTTCTTCGCCGAGACCCGCGATCTGATGAAGCGGGCGCTCGAGACCGGCGTCGAGATCGGGCTGCTCCGCCCGTGCAACTCCGAGCTGGTCGCCGCTGCGATGCTCGGCATGATCCGCGGCGTCATCGAGCTCTTGATCCACCAGACCGATGCACCGACCGTCGACGAGGTGGTGACCGAGATGCTGACGGTCGCGCTGCGCGGCGTCCTCAAGTAGCCCGCGGCATCGATCAGTTGACCACTGGCGGTCGAACCGTGAGACAACGCGGTCATGGCGATCCGTTGCGCGAACTGTCGGGCGTACTTCACCGCCGACGAAATCCTGCGCGGCCGCCGGCTGACGCATCCATGGCCGCTGACGCCGGCAGGCCACAAGGCGGTTCACGACAATCAGCAGCGCGGCAACAGCCACGCGTGCCCGGGATGCGGCAATCATTCGCTCGAGAGCTGATCGCGCGCCAGAACGCCACCGAAAACCAAACATCGCGACCGAGCCCAGCTCGATCGCGATGGGTGAACGCTCGGCTTACTTGTTGAGCCGGTACGCCGAGAACTGCGAGTCCATCCGCACGTCCTGGCCCGAGGTGAACTCGAACATGCAGGCGTCGTCGGTGTAGTCCATGAAGTTGCGGATCGGATCGGGGCCGCCACCGTTGCAGGTGTCGGCGCCGACCGGGCAACCGAACTGCGCGGTGCGCTCCGGCGCGGTGTCGTCGACCTGATCACCCTTCTTCGAGCCGCCGCCCTGGAACGTGTGATAGAGGCCCATCCAGTGACCGACCTCGTGCGTCGCGGTGTCGCCGAGGTTGTACGGCGCCGCGCTACCGCCGGGCAGCGACGAGTGGAGCAGGACGACGCCGTCGTAGGTCGGGCTTCGATTGTACTCGCTCGGGAACGTCGCCCAGCCGAGCAGGTCGTCGCCGGGGTTGCACGAGTAGAGGTTGAGATCGTCGGCGCTGCCCTGACGGAGCGCGGTCTTCATCGCGGTCTCGGCCGACAGCAGGTGACAGTTGTTGAACCACGACGAGTTGGTGGTGCGCGTGGTTGCGACGAGACGGAACTGCCAGCCCCACGGCGCGTACGCGTTGTTGAGCACGCTGATCTGGCTCGCGATCATCTGATCGCTGATGTTGCCCTGGCTCGCGCTCGAGCCCGCGTTGATGACGTGGAAGTAGACGTCGATCGTGCCACCGGTGACCACGCCGCCACCGCCACCACCGCCGCCGCCACCACCGCCGGGCGGGCCCTTCTTCTGGGCGGCCGCCATGTACTGCGCGACGTGCTCGGCATCCGCGAGCCGCTCGACATCGGTGAGGTTTCGCGTGGCGCACCGGACGTGGCCGGCGTGCATCTCGACGTCCTCGACATCATCGAGTCGCGAGGGATCGCCGTCGCCGGTCTGGCAAGCGATGAGCGAGGTTCCGAGGACGAGCGAAGTAAGCAAGCCGAGAGGATTGATGACCGTCTTCTGCATCTTCATCAGCAACGAACCCTTTCCATGTGAGCGCGACTCGGAGCGACGCCCTGCGGCGCCCGACTGCAAACTGAAGTTCGCGCGGAGTTGTAACGCGATTCAGGGATAGGCCGAAGGTGAATGTCGTGTTGGGTGCGTAACCTTTGCAGAGGTCGGCCTGACGACGGGGATCTGGTGCGTCGTGCGCTACGCGGACAGACGCTTTATATGTGAGCTTCCATACGGAGTGCTGCGTAGCGCTCTTCGCGATCGAGGGATCGGAAGTTTTCCAGCGTGGCCGAGCACATACAACTGGACTGACGTGTCAGTCCAGCACTAGACTGACGCGTCAGTCCAGCCTATGGGCTGGGCTTCGTTCGGGAGACACACAGCATGGCCAACGCACCAGACAACGTCGTGATCGGCATCGATGTCGGCTCGACCACCGTGAAGATGACGGTCGTCGATCCGCAGTCGAAGGAGATCTTGTGGTCGAAGTATCTACGCCACGAGACGCGGCAGCCGGAGATGACGCGCGAAATGCTCCGCGAGATCCACGCGGCGTTTCCGACCATCACCAACGATCGGATCCGCACGTTCATCACCGGCTCGGGCGGTAGTCCGATCGCGCCGCACCTCGGCGCGAAGTTCGTCCAGGAGGTCAACGCCGTCACGATGGCGGTCGAGAAGCTCCACCCGGATGTCGGCAGCGTGATCGAGCTCGGCGGCCAGGACGCCAAGATCATCATGTTCAAGAAGAACGAGGAGACCGGCGACAAGACCGCCCAGACCTCGATGAACGACAAGTGCGCGTCGGGCACCGGCGCCACGATCGACAAGTGCGTGCTCAAGGTCGGCATGCCGCGGGAAGAAGTCCCCGGCCTCAAGTTCGATCCGACGAAGCTGCACCACGTCGCCGCGAAGTGCGGCGTGTTCGCCGAGACGGACATCGTCAACCTGGTGAAGAGCGGCATCCCGCGCAACGAGATCATGAACTCGCTGGCCGACGCGATCGTCAGCCAGAACCTCGCGGTCCTGACGCGCGGCAACACGCTCAAGAGCAAGGTGCTGCTGCTCGGCGGTCCGAACACGTACCTGCCGTTCCTCCAGGAGTGCTGGCGCCTCCGCATCCCCGAGGCGTGGGCGGAGCGCGGCTACGAGTACGACAAGACGGTTCCGATCGAGGAGCTGATCTTCGTCCCCAAGAACTCGGACCTCTACGCCGCGTACGGCGCGGTGCTGTTCGGCCTCTACGAGCCCGAGAGCGTCGGCCGCTACCGCGGTCTCGATCCGCTCGACGAGTTCATCAACCACGGTCGCAAGAGCAAGCTCGGCGAGAGCGCCGGGCCGGGCCTCGTCGAGGTCAAGGATCAGGCGATCGCGTTCACCGAGAAGTACAAGACCCCGGACTACGAGGACGCGATCCTCGAGGCCGGCAAGACGTATCGCGGCGTGATCGGCCTCGACGGTGGCAGCACGTCGTCGAAGTGCGTGTTCATCGACGAGAACGAGAACATCCTCAAGAAGGTCTACACGCTCAGCAAGGGCAACCCGATCCAGGACATGAAGGACATGTTCGCGGACATGCGGAAGTGGGCCACCGATCAGGGCGCGAAGCTCGAGGTGACCGGCTTCGGCGTCACCGGCTACGCGGGTGACGTGCTCGAGCGTTCGCTCGGCGCCGACGCCAACATCGTCGAGACGGTCGCGCACATGATGAGCGCGAAGCGCTGGTTCCCGGCGGTCGACGTCATCTGCGACATCGGCGGGCAGGACATCAAGGTGATGTTCATGCAGAACGGCGACGTCAAGAACTTCCGCCTGTCGAACAGCTGCTCCGCCGGCAACGGCATGCTGCTGCAGGCGATGGCCGATCAGTTCGGCGTGCCGGTCAAGCAGTACGCCGAGGTCGCGTTCGAAGCGCGCCTGGCACCGAAGTTCAGCTACGGCTGCGCCGTGTTCCTCGACTCCGACCGCGTCAACTTCCAGAAGGAAGGCTACGCGAAGGAGGAGCTGCTCGCGGGTCTCGCGCTCGTGCTGCCGAAGAACATCTGGCAGTACGTCGTCCAGATCCCGCGCATGAGCGAGCTCGGTCGCGTGTTCGTGCTCCAGGGCGGCACCCAGAAGAACCTCGCCGCGCTCAAGGCGCAGGTCGATTACATCGAGAAGCGCGTCCCGGGCGCCGAGGTCTATCTCCACCCGCACACCGGTGAGGCCGGCGCGATCGGTGCCGCGTTCGAGGCACTGCGCGTCACCCGCCGCCGTGGCAGCACGATCTTCGTCGGTCTCGATCAGGCGATCGACATCGAGTACACGAGCACCAACGACGAGCAGACGCGCTGCAACTTCTGCCCGAACAACTGCTCGCGCACGTTCATCGACACCAAGACCCTCGACGGCAAGACCGCCCGCTACATCAGCGGCTTCTCCTGCGAGAAGGGCACGGTCGAGAACATGGACGCCCTGAAGAAGCTCAACAAGGAGCGTCAGGCGCGCATGAAGAAGTACCCGAACCTCGTCGACTACGAGGCGAAGCTCGCGTTCAAGAGCTTCTACGAGCCGCAGAAGATGCCGGAGCACGGCATGCTCATCCCCGACGTCGTCGTCAAGCGCACGCTGCTCGGCGCCGTCCGCCACAAGAAGGTCGAGCGGCCGTTCCAGCGGTCGAGCGCCGAGGCCTGGGAGAAGCGCCGCGACGTTCGCGTCGGCATCCCGCGCGTCCTCAACATCTACTCGACGGGCCCGTTCTGGCGCGCCTACTTCGAGACGCTCGGCGTCGATTCACGCAACGTCGTGTTCTCCGACGAGACCAGCGAGGAGCTGTGGCAGGCCGGCTGCAAGTACGGCTCGGTCGACCCCTGCTATCCCAGCAAGGTCTGCCAGGCGCACATCCACAACCTGCTGTTCAAGCACCACGAGAAGAAGAAGCTCGACTACATCTTCTTCCCGTCGATCACCCACATCCCCACGTTCATCGTCAACCAGATGGACACGGCGAGCTGCCCGGTCGTCTCGGGTACGCCGAAGGTGATCCGCGCGGCGTTCACGAAGGAGACCGACTTCTTCGCGGAGCGCGGCATCAGCTACCTCGACACGGCGGTGACGCTCAACGAGAAGCTGATGTGCAAGCAGCAGATGTTCAACGAGTGGGGCCCGCTGCTCGGCATCACCTCCGACGAGAGCGATTACGCGATCGAGCAGGCGTTCAAGGCGCTCGACGCGTTCGAGGACGAGATGCAGCGCAAGGGCAACGAGATCCTGGGCGAGGTGACGCGCGAGAACCGCGTCGCGCTCGTCATGCTCGGCCGCCCGTACCACAACGATCCGGGCCTCAACCACGCCGTGCTCGAGGAGTTCCAGGCGCTCGGCTATCCGATCCTGTCGCAGCGCTCGCTGCCGCGCGACAAGGCCACGCTCGACAAGCTGTTCGCCGAGGACATCGCGAAGGGCATGATCGATAACGGCCTCGACGTCACCGACGTGTGGCCGGAGAACTACTCCACCAACTCGGTTCAGAAGGTCTGGGCGGCGAAGTACGCCGCGAGGCACCCGAACATCGCGTGCCTCGACCTGTCGAGCTTCAAGTGCGGCCACGACGCGCCGACCTACGGCCTGATCGACTCGGTGATCGCGAGCGCTGGCAAGGCGTACTCGGCCCTGCACGACATCGACGCGAACAAGCCCTCCGGCTCGATCAAGATCCGCGTCAAGACCTACGCCCACACGCTCATGCTCCTGCGCGAGAAGCACGAGGATCAGGCCGACAAGCTCAAGGAGCTCGACCTGGTCATGGCCCAGAAGAAGCTCGAGTTGCTCCAGCAGCTGCAGGCCAAGATGGCCGGCGTCGGCCGCACCGACGACAAGGTCGATCAGGCGGTGGCGACCCTCAAGGATCTGCTCGCCGCCAATGCACCCAAGAACCCGAAGCGCTCCGCTTCGCTCCCCGTTGTTCGCCAGTAAGCCCAGCAAGAGAGAAAAGGAAGAGACCAATGACTGCCATCAAGGACGATCTGAAGGGTATCGACG
>JAEYYY010000798.1 GCA_023430775.1 Pseudomonadota bacterium | reverse complement strand
CTTCGTGGGCCTCTGCCGCGCGGCGCGCGAGCTGCCGGGACCCGACACTCACGACCGGCTGTGGGCCGAGTTCTGCTTGCTCTCGCAGTGGCACTTCCTGTCGGCGCCCTCGCCCGTCGGACCGCTGCCGTTCTCGAACTTCATCGACAATCATCGCGCCGTCCTCGCGTTCACCACGCTCGACGGCGCGAACACCTATTCGGCGCGCTGGCGGGTCGGTCCGACGATGACGCTGACGCCGGACGCGACGATGCGGCGGCTTCCGCAGCTCAAGATGTACGGCGTGACCGGGTTCCTCGTCGACATCGGGCCGTGGGGCTTCCACACGTCGCTCGACAACCTGTGGGCGATGTTTCATCGGTTCCGCGATCTGCGCTACGCACCGCGCGCCCCCACGGAGCCCGCGCCTGCGCCGGTCGCGCCGCCCGCACCGAGTGGTCCGGTGCCCGGATCGATCCCGTGGCTCAAGGCGCTCCCGGCCTGGCACATCGTGATGTCGAAGAAGGACAAGTCGGTGCCCGAGCTGGCGAGCGAGGGCGGTGACCTCGTCGCGCAGGTGTTCTCGACGCCGCTCGCGGTGGCGTGCGCCGGCGCCGGACCGACGACGATGATGCCGCCCGCGGACGTCATCCGGATGCTCGTCGACATGGAGCTGGTCAAGCTCGTGCGCTTCGACCAGCGGCTCGTCGTCGACCTGATCGATCTCGCGACCGCGACGTAGCGAATCAGCCTTTGCTGGCTTTGAGCTCCGCCAGATCGCGCTCGAGTTTCTCGACTCGGTCTCGCAGGTCCGGATCTGAGTTTGAATTGGACACGGTGGCGCGCAGAGCACTGATCTCTGTGGCGAGCCGACTTTCCGTATTCTTCAATTGCAGGTTGGTCTGATCGATTCGGCGGCCCAGGTCCGTACGCGTCCGCGCCTGTTCTTCCTCGAGCTTCTTGACATCACCGCGTAGCCCAGCGAGCTCCTCACGGATACTGATCAAGACCTGTGTCGTGATGTTGTCGTTCTCTTCGGCCATTGCTGATCCTGGATTGGGGGTTTCGCTGGGCATCAGCAGGCTCCGTGCCGTCAGAATACCGCGAAACTACGTGACGGCTTGTCCGGAACGGCCGCGGCCCGGACACGCTGTCCGGGCCGCTGGGTCAATCGTCGACGGGATCAGCGCTTGTCACGCTTGTCGTTCTGCGACCGCGGCTCGCGACGCTCGCGCGAGTCCTGCTTCTGCTTCTGTTCGCGCCGCTCCTCGACCTGCTGGCGCTGCTGCTGCTGACGCTGCTGCGCCTGCTGCTTGCGCTGCTCGACCTGCTGGCGCTGCTGCTGCTGGCGCGCCTCGTTCTGCTGCTTGCGCTGCTCGACCTGCTGGCGCTGCTGTTGCTGGCGCGCCTCGTTCTGCTGCTTGCGCTGCTCGACCTGGCGCGCCTCGTTCTGGCGACGCTGCTCGACCTGGCGCTGCTGCTGTTCGCGGCGCTGGTCCTGCTGGTGCTGCTGCTGGCGCTGGCGCTCCTCCTGCTGGCGCTGCTGCTGCTGGCGCTGCTCGACCTGACGCCGGGCTGCTTCATCGCGCTGGCGCTGCTGGGTCTGGCGCTGCGCCTGCTCGCGCTGCTGCTGCTCGATCTGCTGCTTGCGCGCCTGCTCGTCGCGCTGCGCCTTGACGCGTTGATCGAGCTCGCGCTGGCGCTGCACGCCTTCGCGCTGCTCGCGCTGCTGCTGCTGGATCTGCTGGCGCTCGCGCTCCTGGCGCTGGCGATCCTGCTGCTGGCGCTGCTCGTTGCGATCGACGCGCGGCTGCGTGCGCACGCGCTGGCGCTGCTGCTCGACCTGACGACGCTCGACCTCGACGCGCTTGCGATCGAGATCGCTGCGGACCTGGGCCTCGCGCTGCAGGCGATCGCGGTAGCGGACGCGCGCCTGCGTTGCACGTTGCTCGGCCTCGCGGCGTTCGCGGGCGTCGAGGCGACCGATCTGGCGCAGGTTGTAGCGATCGTCGCGCTGGACGCGGACGCGGTGGCGATCGAGGTAGTCGCGATCCGGACCGGCGACCCAGCGGTGGTTGCCGTAGCGGTTCCAGCGCACGACCGGACGCGTGTCGCGGACGTAGCGCGACAGATCGCGGCGCACGTAGTAGCGCGGCAGATCCTGCGAGGTGATGTAGATGGTCGGGATGAAGCGCCAGTGCGTCTCGGGGATGTACGCGTTGACGTCGTAGCCGAGCGGCGCCCAGCCGATGTAGCCGTTATCGCCTTCGCGCCACTGCACCCACGCCGGGCCCCACTGGGTGTCTGGCTTCCAGACCCAGCGATTGCGCCACACCCAGCGACCGTAGTGATCGGTCGCCCAGCCGAACGCGTCGTTCGAGATCCACGTCCAGCCGAACTGCGTGTACTTCCAGAAGCCGTTCGAGTACGGCGTGTAATACGGATCCGCCGGCGCGAACACGTAGCCGTAGACCGCATCGTCGTACCAGGTGCCGTACGGGGCGAGGCGATCGAAGAACAGCGAGATGTCCGGCACCTCGCTGCCGTTGAAGGTGACGTTGACGTCGGCATAGATGCTGGCGTCGACGTCGCCGTGATCGTAGGTCTCGTAGGGCTGCGCCACGGCGGGCGCGGCCGAAACCGCCAAGGTGAACAACAGTGACGCTAGACGACGCATGGTGCCTCCTGATCTCCTGATCGTGGATGTGTGAGGTGCATGCCGCGCGCCCGTCTGGTTGGCAGATTTACTGACTGCGCGGCGACACGATTGCGCGCGCTTCGCCGCGCCACCGCGATCTCCCGATGCGAGTCATGCAGCGCGCCTGCAATCGCCGCATCGGTCGATCGCTTACGCGAGATGCCGAGCCGCCGCCGCGAGAAGCTCGGCGATCGCCGCGCTCGACAGCGGCTGCTGCGGCGTGGCCGGCTCGACGGGCATCGCGCGCTGCCACGGAGGGCCCGAGACCATGACCGAGAGCGACGGCGCCTCGATCGGCCGCACGCTGTGCCAGCCGTCGGGCTCCGTCATCTCGTAGCTGGTGCCCGACGCCGCGATCACGCGTGCGGCGATCGGCGGTGCGCCGAGACCGGCACCAAAGCCGACCGCCATCTCGTAGCGACCGTCGAGGATCGCGATCGCCGACGGCCATGGATGCGGATGGAGCAGCGCCTCGTGCGGCTCACAGGGATGGATGCGGTGGATCGCCAGCCGGCAAGCTCGCCACGGTCGCCACGCTCGGTCGACGAAGGGCCGATGGTAGTCGATGCGCATACCGCTCCAGCCAGGTTCGGCAAGCAGCCCGGGGAGCTCGGCGAGGGCGAGGGCCAGCAGGTCCAGCATGGCTTCACGATACGAATGTTCCGTCGCTGTCCAAGCTGTCGTACAACTCCGACACCATGACGTTCGACGAGCTTCGCAAGACCCTGGAACGGCTCGGTCTGTCGGGGCACGAGCCGGCGGTCTACGCGGCGCTGCTCCAGCACTCCCCGACCAGCGCGGCCTGGATCGCGAAGCACTGCGGGCTGTCTCGCTCGAGCGTGTACGCGACGCTCGGCGTGCTGACCGGCAAGGGCCTGGTCGGCGTCACCCACAAGAACGATGTCCAGCAGTTCGTCGCCGGGGGCGCATCTCCGCTGCTCGAGGCGCTGAAGACCGCGGCGCGCGAGGCGGACGAGCGAGTCGAGCAAGCGACCGCGCTGGTCGATCAGCTCGCGAAGCTGGCCGAGGCGACCGCACAGGTGCCGCAGATCATGCACTTCGAGGGCGCGGAAGGCCTCCGCCGGATCTACCTCGCGATGCTGCGCACGGCGCCGAAGGGCGCGGTGATGCGGATCCTGCGCGACGAGTTCATCTGGCAACCCGCGTGGGCCTTCGTGTTCGAGGATGCCTGGCGCGCGCGGGTCAAGCGCCACAAGATCGACAACCAGCTGATGACGCGTCTCCTGGTCAACCGCTCGACCGAGGAGCGGCGCCACGCGAAGTACTACGCGAGCCGGCCGAACCTCGAGCGCCGCTACCTCCCGAAGCCGGTGTCGCGGTTCGGGCTCTACCTCGCCGGCGACACCGCGGCGATCCTGTCGCTCGACGCTCATCACCTGCTCGGCATCCGGATCGTCAATCGCCACATCACCGCCAACCTCGAGACGATCTTCGATTCGCTGTGGCGCCCGTAGTAGGGTCGCGCCGTGCAACCACTCCGGTACTCGATCAACGTCACGCTCGACGGCTGCTGCGATCATCAGGCGCTGGAAGCCAACGAGGACATGCACCAGCACGCGCGGCGGATGCTCGAGCAAGCCGACGCGCTGCTGTTCGGCCGCGTCATCTACGAGATGATGGAGTCCGCGTGGCGCGGCCCATCGCCGGCCGGCATGCCCGAGTGGACGATCCCGTTCCGCCGCACGATCGATGCGGCCAAGAAGTACGTGGTGTCGAGCAAGCTCGACAAGGTCGACTGGAACGCCGAGCTGATACGCGGCGATCTCGAGACCGCCGTGCGCCAGCTCAAGAGTCAGCCGGGCCGCGGCATCTACACCGCCGGCCTGACGCTGGCCCGCAGGCTCGCCGAGCTCGACCTGATCGACGAGTACGAGCTGCTCGTGCACCCGCGCTTCGTCGGCCGCGGCCCGACGCTGTTCGCAGGGCTGGCGAAGCCGGTCGCCCTGACCCTGATCGACAGTCGACCGCTGTCCTCGGGTGCGGTCGCCCTGCGCTACCAGCCGCGCCGTTAGCCGCGCAGCTTCGCGAGGAATCCGGCCGCCGCCTCGGCGAGCGTCTCCGCGAGCAACCGGAACTCGCGCAAGCGCGCCGACGACGTTCGCCACACCAGGCCGAGCGTGCGACCCGGCGTCGGCTTGCCGAAGGGCATCAGCTCGACCGGCCCCTTCCTGGTCACCAGGGTCGATGCGGCCGCCTCGGGCAGCAGCGTGATGCCGAGGCCACCGGCGACCATCTGCACCAGCGTCGGCAAGCTGGTGCCGCGGACCTCGACCGACTCCACCGCGCCACCGCGCTCGCACACCGCGAGGGCTTGATCGCGCAGGCAGTGCCCGTCCTCGAGCAGCAACACCTGCTCGTCGGCCAGATCGCTCTCGGCGATCCGCTTGCGCTTCGCGATCGGCGCGCCGCGCGGCATCGCGACCAGAAAGTCCTCGTGCGCGACGACG
This sequence comes from Pseudomonadota bacterium, assembly GCA_023430775.1. Lineage (GTDB taxonomy): Bacteria > Myxococcota_A > Polyangia > Haliangiales > Haliangiaceae > JABFXX01. Next base: position 1,312 of record JAEYYY010000798.1, on the reverse strand, counting down.
GCACTGGTGACGTCGCCCGGCACCGGCAGCGCGAGGAACGCGACGTCGATCCGTCCGGCGGTGAGCTGCGCGAGCAGATTGTTCGTCTGGTCCTCGCGCAGGATCAGCTCGAGCTTTGGAAACTTCGCGCGCACCGCCGGCAACACCGGCGGCAACCAGTACGGTGCGACGGTCGGGATCACCCCGAGGCGCAGCGGCCCGACGAGGGGCTCGCCGCGCCGCCGTGCAGCATCGGTGACGCCATCGATCGCCGCGAGCGCGGCGCGCGCCTTGGCGACGACCTCCTCACCGGCCGGCGTCACCAGCACGCTGCGGCGGTCGCGCTCGAACACCTGCACGCCGAGCACGCGCTCGGCGCCGACGACCTGCGCCGACAGCGCGGGCTGCGAGATCGACAGCGAAGCGGCGGCGCGGTGAAAGTTGCCGTGGTCGGCGACCGCGACGAGGCTCTCGAGCTGGCGAACGGTGGGACGGTCCACGATAGGCGTGGTCTATCACGGCGGCCACGTCGCAGCACCTACCCTATCAGACGGCTGTTAGCCGAGGTCGTTCTCGACGACGTGCCAGCGGATCCCACCGGCGTGGCGCACCACCTTCGGCGTCGACGACGTCAGGAGCTCGATCACGACGATCACGCGACCCGCGATCCGCGGATCGCGATACGTGGTCACCGAGCGCACCGGCGATCCGAAGCTCGTGACATCGAGCTTGCGCTCGAGGTTCGCCGCCAGCTCGACACCGTCGAGGATCAGCTCGGCGCGGCTCCGCGTCACCCGACCCTGCGTGACCCGGACGTGCGGTGCCACCGCGATCTCCAGATCGCCGCTGCCGTTGCGGCCGCGATAGACGATGTCGCGGACGCGCGGCGGTCCGGACAGCGCCGGCTCGGTCTGCGCGGCGACCACCACGCGCGTCGCCTGCGGGTGAGCCGTCTCTGCCCGCTTCTGGGCATCGACCGCCTTGTCGAGCTCGGCGCGCAGCCGGCGCAGCTCGGTCGCGTTGGCCTTGCGCTTCTCGGCGGCGGCCAGCTCGGTGCGCTGCTTCGCGACGCGAGCCTGCAGCTCGGCGAGCGACTTCTGCGCATCGCGCGCGGCGGCCTCGGCCTCGTCCCGCTGCTTCGTCGCGACCTCCTTGTCGAGTCGCGCCTTGCGGGCGGCATCCTCGGCGGCCTTGCGCGTGAGGTCGGCCGCGATCCGGCGCTGCTCGGCCTCGTCGCGCTGGCGGGCGGCTTCGCGGGCGGCGGCCTCGGCATCGGCCTTCTTGCGAACGGCGGTGGTCGCCGCGGCCTCGGCCGTGGTGCGCTGATCCTTGA
>JAEYYY010000782.1 GCA_023430775.1 Pseudomonadota bacterium | reverse complement strand
CAGCGCGAGCTTCGCGGCGGCCGGCGCTCGATGACCGGGTTGCGGAGGACGCGTCGTCGACACGCGAGGTCCGAGCGAGTCGAGATCCGGAGGCGCGGCAGAAAACGCGTCCTCGAACGCGGCCAGGTTCTCGGGCTTCTGGACCGGTCCGGTGCCGCGATCGTCGAGCAGCGGCGTGCTGCCCTGTAGCGACCACGGCGCCTCGCGCTCGCGCGGTCCCATCGGCAGGCCGAGGTCGACACCCGTGCCTGCTTCGATCTCGATCTCGAGATCCGAGTCGGACCGCGAGCGTCCCGAGAACGCCGCATCGATCGCCGGTGTGCTGCCGGCATGTGGCGAGCCGCCGAACGAGATGTCGAGATCGGGATCCGCAGCTCGTGCACCGCGGGCACCGCGTGGGCCGCCGAGCGCATCGGTGGGGGCGTCGGGAGCTGGTCGTGCAGTGCCGGCATGCGACGAGCGCGGGGGAGCGATGTCGAGATCGCGATGCGGTCGCGCACCTGCGGGCGTGCTGCCGGCGTGCGGAGAGCTCGGGCCGGCGAACGCGCGATCGATCGCCGGCGTGCTGCCGGCGTGCGGAGAGCTAGGGCCGGCGAACGCGCGATCGATCGCCAGCGTGCTGCCGTGGTGACCGCCGGGTCCGAGCTGGATGCCGCTGTCGCTGTCGTCGAGCTCGAGCGACAGCGGGCTCGCGCTGCGCGCTGCGAGATCGATCAGCGGCGGGTCGAGCTCGGGGCCACTCGAGGGATCGAGGTCGAGCGGCAACGAGTCGTGTGGATCGCGCGATCGCGGCGAGGGCGTCTTGAACTTGATGTCCGACCTGGTCAGCCGGTTTCCCGCCCGCGGTGGCTCGGGGGTGGGTGCACCGCGCGCCGGCGTGGGTGTCTTGGCAGCTCGCTGCTCGCGCGCGGTGTCGGGCGGTGCCTTGGTCGAGCCGCGCGTTCGCGCCGGCGGCGAGCTCGGAGTCTTCGCGCGATCGGAGCGCATGAGCCGCGACGGCCGGCGCGCTCGCTCGGTGACGATCGGCGCGACCGCGGGCGCCGGCTTGACGACCGGCGCGGGCGGTTGCTTGGAGATCGCGAGCAGCGGTGCCTCGGGCGTGCCGGAGGCGGCGACGCGCAGCGCGCGCTTGCCGTGCTGGAGATCGACGGTGGACTTGTTGCCGAGCAAGGTGGCGAGCGGCGTGCCGGCGACGAGCGCCGCAACCTGATGACGCGTCAGCTGCGCCGCGGTGATCGCGACCAGCGCGCCGGAGCGACGGAACTGCATCGGCTGGCCGGCAGCGAGGATCACCTCGGTGACGCCTTCGCGATCGAGGTAGTTGAGGATCTGCTCGAGCTGGGCGGTCACGCGGCTTCGGCATCCATCGCGAGCAAGGCCTGGCCCCACGTCGCGGCGGCATCGGGCGTGGGGAGGGCAACGCGGATCGATCGCAGGTGGCGCGGCTGGAACGCGGCGAACGTCCGGAACGCCTCGAGCGTGAGCTGCGCGCCGAGCCCGTGCGGCACGCCGCCGACGCCGGTGCCGAGCGCGGGGAACGTGATCGTGCGATAGCCGCGCCGCTCGGACTCGAACAGCGTGCGCAGGATCGCGCGCTGGATGCAGATCGCCCCATCCATCGCGGCGACCGCGTGCGCGACCTCCTGGCAGCCGAGGTTGTAGGGCCGCGTCCACACGACCTGACCCATCGGCACCGGACCTTGCGCCATCGCATCGCGCTCCATCGCATCGCTGCCGGCCTGGCGGAGCGCGTTGGCGACACCCTTGCGCATCTTCAGCTCCTCGTTCGCGGCCGACACGATGACGTCGGTGCGCGCGGTGCTGATGTCGCGCACCTCGAGCGCGATCAGCACGTCGCCGACGCGCGAGTATCCATCGTCGTGACCGCGATACTCGGGGGCCGGCCGCGCCAGCCGCTCGAGCATCCGCGAGGCAGCGAGCGCGGTGGCGGGGCGATCGGCGACGTCCTTCGACAGCATCTTGCAGAGCGCCGCTCCGAAGTACGCCTCGACCGGATCGCTGGTCGGCGGCGGCGCGTAGCGATGCTCGCGGTGCATGGTCTCGAGCGTCCGCACGTCCTGCGAATCGAACGGTGCCCGGCGCTGCCACAGCATGTGCAGCGTGGCGGCGGCGGAGTAGAGGTCCGCGCGCGGTGTCACCGGCTCGCCGCTCCACACCTCGGGTGCGATGAACATCGGCGTCCCGGCGACCTCGCCGCGATGCGCCTTCTGCGGATCGACCGCGATGCCGAAATCACCGACCAGCGCGCGGCCACTGCCGGCGAGAAACAGGTTTGCCGGCTTGATGTCGCGATGGACGACGCCGGCGACGTGGATCGCCGACAGCCCGCGATAGACATCGACGCCGAGCCGGATCATCACCTGGAGCGGGATCGCGCGATTCGCCTCGATGTGGATGCGCAGCAGCTCGTCGAGATCGATGCCGTCGACGTAGCGCTGCATGATGTACGGGATGCCGTTCTCGATGCCCGCATCGAGCACGGACACCACGGAGGACGACATCACGCGCGCCGCGAGGTGCGCCTCGGCGAGCGGATCGTCCATCGTGATCCGGAACAGCTTGATGACGACCGGCATCCTCAGGCTGCCGTGGCTCGCGAGGTACGCGATGCCCATCGCGCCGGAGCCGAGGACGTTGCGGATGTTGACGCCGCGAAACTCCTGACCGCGCAGCAGCACCGTCGGGTGGGCGGCTGGGCCGGCGGTGGCGACCTTGCTCTCCGCGGTCGCGTCCATCGTCATCCGATCACGCGTGTTGGTCATCTCTCCCCTCGGCCTCTCGCTGACGAGGCCACCATACCGCCCAGGCAATCGCGAAGCCCAGCGGGAGCGCCATCATCGCCAGCGCCGGAATCAGGTAATCGAGCAACAGGCCGACGAGCGGCGGCGACCACAGATCGCCGAACAGATGGATCGCGAAGATCGCCACGGCCATCGCGCTCGCGCGCAGGTAGACCGGCGCGGTGCGCAGCAGGATCGCGTTGATCGGCGCGGTCGACAGAAACAGCCCGACCTCGGCGATGCCGGCGAGCGTGAAGAACAGCAGCGGGCTGGGCGCGAAGAACGCGGCGGCCGAGAGCGGCGCGGCGATCGCGACGCCGATCGCACACACGCGCAGCTGCGCGTTCGCGGCGAGCCGGTTGCGGTGATCGGTGTGCGGCGCGTCGACCGGCACCGTGGGCAACCCGCGCAACGCCTTGTCGGCCATCCGGCCACCGACCACCGTGCCGAGCGCACCGGCGACGACCGTCACCGAGCCGAACCAGAAGTTGCCGGCCTTGAGCACGGCATCGCCGCCCTTCGCGAGCTGATCGACGAGCACCACGTACTGGGTCGACGTCGCCAGCGTCGGCTCGACGATCCACATCCGCCACAGCTCGTCGACGCGCGCCGCGGTCGGGGCGAACCAGGAGTCGGCGAAGTCGGTGAAGAACCGCTGCGACAGGAACTTCGGACCCCAGTACGCGAACGCGCCGATCGCCGCGGTGTGCGCGCAGTAGCCGAGCACGGCGCGGCGATACAGCGGGATGCGCGCGAGCGTCATCGTCGCGCCCTTTATTTCGGTCGAACGCCTGTTCGACCTCTTCGCATGCCGCTCGGGCTCGTCGATCAGCAGGCAGAGCAGGGCGAGCGCGACGCCCGGACCACCGGCGACGTAGAACGCCTCGCGCCAGCCCCACGCTTCCTGGAGGAAGCCGCCGAGCAGATAGCCGCATGCCGAGCCGACCGGCACCGCGAGGAAGAAGATCGCGAGCGTCTTGCCCTTCTTGTCGGGTGGCGTGATGTCGTCGATGATCGTCGGCGCCAGCGTCGCGTAGCTGGCCTCGCCGATGCCGACGAACGCGCGCGCCACGATCAGCGTGCCGAGCTGACCGGCGAACCCGGAGAACACCGTCGCCACGCTCCAGCACAGCACGCCGGCGGCGATCAGCCGCTTGCGCGACATCGCATCGCCGAGCCTGCCGAACAGCGGCGCGGTGACGAAGTAGCCGAGCAAGAACACCGTGGCGAGCAGCCCGCCCTCGAAGTTCGACAGCCCGAGCCCGCCCTTCTCGACGGGCTCCTGCACGCGCGGCAGGACCGCCGCGAGGATGAAGCGATCGAGGTAGTTGATGAAGTTCAACCCCGTCAGCAGAGCGACGATCGCGGTGCGGTTCTTGATCACCCAGCGTCCACGATAAACGAACCGCTACTTGTAGACGACTTGCAGGGTCAACATCAGCGGCACGAGCACGCCGCTCGAATCGGTGCTGGTGCTCGACGCGCCGGCGTAGTAGCGCAGCCCCGATTCGGCGACCGCCGCGATCGCCGTGTGGTCGCCCTGGCTCAGCACGTAGCGCAGCCCGCCGATCAACGTGTAGCCGCCGATCGAGTCGCTGCCCGCCGACGTCGACGAATCGTCGGTGTTCGGCACCGCGAACGAGTAGCCGATGCCGATGTACGGTGCGAACCGCGCGTTGCCGATCGCCCAGCGCGCCACGAAGTCGACGACCTTGCGTCCGCCGACCTTGCCGAGCCGGATCGCCGCGTCGTAGCTCAGCGCTTGGACGCCGAGATCGATCAAGCCCGCAGCCCCGGAGCCGCGGACATCGGCGCCGCCGCTCGCGCCGAGCAGGTAGCCCGCGCGGATCTTCGTCGTGCCGTCGACGGTGCCGAGCGCACGCGGCATCTGCGCGTTGACCACCGTCTCCTGGTTCGGCGTGATGGTCGCGGTGGTCTCGAACGGCGTGTAGCCGTACGAGGTCACGCGCACGAGGTGCGGTCCCGGCGCGAGCTCGATCGAGGTGGGCAGCGAGCCGGCCGGCATGTCGTCGACGATCAGCACCGCGCCCGGCGGCCCGACGACACGCAGCGTGCCCGACTCGCCACGCAACGTCAGATCGAGCACCGCGGGCTCGCCGAAATCGACCGAGATGTCGCGATGCTCCTGGCGGCCTTCGTGCTCGAAGGTGATGCGATGGCGACCGCCGGTGATCTTGCCGGTGTACGGCGAGTTGCCGCGCGCCTCGCCGTCGACGAGCACGCGCGCACCCGGCGGGATCGTGCGCACCGTCAGCGTCGAGGGTCGCGTCGCGAGATCGCGGATCAACCTTCCGACCTTGTCGCGGTCGGGTGCATCGGGCGCCGCCTCGACGTAGCGCTGGTACCAGACCGCGGCCTGGCGGAGGTTGCCGAGCTTCTCGTAGTCGCTCGCGATGTTGAACATCGCGTTGGGGTGCGGCGACAGATCGTTCGCCCGCACGTAGTGCTGGATCGCGGTCGGCCAGTCCTTGCGGCGATCGGCCGCCTGACCCGCGGCGAACTCGCGACCGGCCTCGGCGCGATCCGCGTCGTCGTCGGCGAACGCAGGACGGGCGCAGATCGCGAGCGCGATCAGGACGATCGACCAGACCCACCGAATCACCGCGTCACCTTACTTCGTGGGGTACGGGTTGTTCTTCGGTTGCGGGTACGGATTTGCCTTGCCGGTGCCTGGCGCCGGCTTCGGCTCCTCGACCGGCTTCTTGATCGTGTCCGTCCGCTTGATCTCCGGCGTCATCTCCGTCGGCCGCTGCGGACCGAGCGGCTGGTCGGGATTTCGCACCGTCATCGCCTTGCCCGTCGGCGCCGGTTCGCGTGCCGGCGCGGGCCTGGTCGACCTCGAGACCGCGGTCTTCGAGCCCGGCTTCGCCTTGACCAGCGCCTGGTTGAACGTGTTGTTGCCGCTCTCGATCACCGTGGACGTGCTCAGCACCTCGTAGCCGGCGAGCTCGAACTTGATGTCGTGCTTGCCGAGCGCGAGCGTGATCTCGAGCGGGGTGACACCGCGATCGATGCCATCGATGAACACCCGCGCATCTCTCGGTTGGCTCGCGACCTTGAGCAGGCCCGTGGCCACCGGCGGGGGAGCAGGGTCGACCTCGTCGGACTGCTTGTCAGGATTCGTCGGAGCCGCGACGGGTGGCGGAGGCGCGCTGGTGTCGGCGACGGCCTGCTTCGCTTCCTTGCCGGTCTGCGTCGCGATCAACACGCCGGCGGTGGCGATGCCGAGCACGAGCGCGGCACCGATCGCGATCCACGGCGCGATGCTCTTCTTCTTGCCGGCCATGTGGTGCGCGCCCGTGGGGATGCGCGCGACCGCGTAGCCGCTGTCGAGGGTGCCGGCGAGCTCGATCTCGGTGACCGTGCGATCGCCCGGCAGCGAGGCCGCGAACATCTCCGCCGACGCGAAGCGCCGGTCGGGCTCCTTCTCGAGCGCGCGATGGACCGCGTTGACCAGCGACTGCGGCAACCCGGGCCGCAGGTTCTGGAGCGGCTCGGGCGGCGCGGTGAGCAGCTGCGCGACCAGCACCGCATACGTCTGGCCGACGAACGGCGTGCGACCGGCGAGCAGCTCGTAGAGGATCACGCCGCACGCGTAGATGTCGGCGGGCGCGAGCGCCGTCTGCCCCATCGCCTGCTCGGGCGCCATGTACAGCGGCGTGCCCATCACGACGCCCGTGGTGGTGAGCTTGGTCAGCGCGACCTGCTCGTCGGGATCGAGCACCTTGCTGATGCCGAAATCGAGGAGCTTGACGAAGTCGGTGTTGTCGCCCTGATCGATCAGGAAGATGTTATCGGGCTTGAGATCGCGGTGGATGATGCCCTTCGCGTGCGCGGCACCGACGGCGCGAAGCACCTGCCGCATGATCGCGACCGCGCGATACGGCGGCATCGGGCCGTACTTCTCGAGCACGTCCGACAGCGGCATGCCGTTGAGCAGCTCCATCACGACGTAGAGCCGGCCATCCGGCAGCTCGCCGATGTCGCCGACGTCGATGATGTGCGGGTTGCCGATCTTGCTCGCCGCGATCGCCTCGCGCTTGAACCGGGTCTTCGCCTCGCCGTCCTCGAAGTACTTCTCGAGCATCAGCTTGATGGCGACGCGCTTGCCGAGGACGACGTGCTCCGCCTCGTAGACGATGCCCATGCCGCCCTTGCCGATGACGCGAAGCACCCGGTACTTGTCCGCGAGGACAAACCCCACAAGTGACTCGTCAGCAGGAGCGACAGCCGGCACGCGCAACGAATCTATCTCATCACGCGGTGCGGCGCCCGCGGGATTTCGGGTGGCAGCCGCGGAGTTAACGACCGGCGCGTGGTCCTCGTTACGACACTTACCGCGGCGATCCCGCCACCTCGACCACCGCCGCCGCGTAGGCCACGGCCGCCGCCTCGCAGGCGTCGAGCGTGCCGGTCAGCCAGGCGCACGCGAAGTTGGTCTCGGTGGGGGGCGGCACCACGCGCACCGCCCGGACCTCCGCGGCCTTGAGCGCTGCATCCAGCCCGACCGTGGCCTCGATCGGCGGCGCCACCAGATACGCCATCGGCGAGCCCACCGCGAGCCCCGACTCCTTCGCCAGGTACTCGCCGAGCGACGCGATGACGTGCGGGAACACGGTCACCGTCTTCTTGCCGTCCGCGTCGTAGAAGCACGCGTCGTGCTCGAGGCAGCGCAGCAGCGCCTCGAGCCCCGACTCGATCGCCTCGGGCTCGCTCGCCGCGATCACACCGAGGATCTCGCCCGACAGTCGCCCGCTCGCGTGCGCGGCGCCGGCGTAAAAGCTCTTCGCGAAGATGACGTCGATCGGTGCGTGCTTGGTCGCCTCGTCGAGCGCGACGTACATCGCGTCGTCCTGGTCGCACGTCACCAGGCCCAGCGCGGTGTGCTTGCTCGGATCGCCGCCGTAGCCCGCGATCAGCGCGGCATCGGCACGCGGCAACCGCCGCACGCTCAGCACCGTCGGGGTGATCGGCTCGAGGATCATCGCTCCACCAGCCTCTGCCGGACCTGCGGTTCGCGATACGTCCGCGCGGCCTCGCCCCCGAGCGCCTGGAGATCGAGCTCCACACCGCTCTTGCCCTGCGCGATCATCGCCTGCGCGAACGCGGCGAGCCTCGCGGCGGCGAGCGGCGGCGTGATGCCGCGCGCGTGGATGTTCGAGATCATGTTGCGATCACCGTCGGTGTTGCCGAGCTTCGGCCCGTAGACGACGTAGGCCGACAGCCCGTCGCCGGTGCCGAGCCCGGGCCGCTCGCCGAGCAGGATCATCGCGACCTTCGCGTGGACCTCTTGCCCGATCTCGTCCTCGAGCCACACCCGGGCGTAGCGCGCGGCCACCACCGTGCCGGTCGACAGGCCGCGCGCCTGGCAC
>JAEYYY010000770.1 GCA_023430775.1 Pseudomonadota bacterium | reverse complement strand
TGGGCTCGGAGATGAGTATAAGAGTCAGGCTGGATCGCTCCGCGACCGCCACCGCCACGCGAGCCTGGCGTGCCACCACCGCCGCCACCACCGCTGCCTCCAACCAGCACCGAGATCTCGTCGTCTCCGTTGGCGGGCCCACCCATGCCCAGCGCCGCACCGAGTCCCACGCCGCCGTTGGAACCGACGGCGCCATGACCACCGCCGCCGCCGCCACCGTTGCCATTCGTCCCGTTCACTCCCTGGAGCCCGCCGCCCGCCCCGACGCCGTCGGTGCCGGCGCCGCCGGTGCCACCACCTGGTCCCGGATCCGTTCCGGCGCAGGCGCCCTTCAGATCGACGATGTCCTGGATCTCGATGTCACCGATCGACACCACCGCGACGGCATTGCTGCCGAGGAACACCACGCTGCCCGCGATGGTCAAGGTCCGCACGCGGAACACGCCCACGTTGTTGCGGACGAAGAATTCGATGCCGGCGTTGAGGCCGGTACCGGGCGGACGGAGCCCGGGAATCTCCCCGGTGTTGGTGTTGACGATTTGCCCGAGGAAGGCGCCCAGCGTGATGTCCTGCAGGCCGGGCGCGTCGGAGAGGTCCGCCGAGGTCAAGGCGCCGCCGGTCGGCTGGAGCTCGCCGCAATGTGGCTCGCCGGTCTCGATGCAGCCCCACGCGCACGTCGTCTCGGTCGGCGGCGAGCCCGCCTGCGTGCAGCTCCGCAGTACATCGCCGACACACTCGGTCGACAACGTCGCGCACGGCCCGTCGGGTAGGGGCTCGGCGGCGTCACCGCTGGCGAGGTTCTCGAAGCCGAGGAGCTGTCGGCAGCCGCTCAGCAGCAGGAGAACAGCCAGGCCGCGCACCCGCCGAGCTTACCTGATCGGGAGAGATCTCCGGGCGACGACGGTTCAGCCGGGATGTCGGATGGCCGTGGTACGGACGGGGAGTGAGTCGGAACCCTGCCGAGACGCCGCTGATGCGGCAGTACCTCGACATCAAGGACAAGCACCCCGATGCGGTGCTGTTCTTCCGGCTCGGCGATTTTTACGAGATGTTCTTCGAGGACGCGGTGGTCGGGGCGCGGCTCCTCGATCTGACGTTGACCACACGCGACAAGGGCCACGCGGACGCGGTGCCGATGTGTGGAGTGCCGCACCACGCGGCGCGCGGCTACATCGCGAAGCTGACCGAGCTCGGCCACAAGGTGGTGATGTGCGAGCAGGTCGAGGATCCGAAGCTGGCCAAGGGGCTCGTCAAGCGCGAGGTCGTTCGCATCGTCACGCCGGGCATCACGCTCGATGACGACGTCCTCGATCCGAAGGTGCCGCGCTACGTGGTCGCACTCGCGATGGCGCCGAAGGTCAAGAAGACGGCGGCGCCCGAGAAGCCGATCGAGAGCAAGACCCCGAAGCGAGTGAGCGCGCCCGCCTTCGCGCTCGGCACGCTCGACGGCACCGCGAGCACGCGCGAAGCAGCGAGCCGTAGCATCGACATGGTCGGCCTCGCATATCTCGATGTCACCACCGGCGAGCTCGCGGCCACGGAGCTACCGCTGGCGGCGGTGATCGACGAGCTGGTCCGGATCGCGCCGCGCGAGGTGGTGTGTGCTCCCGAGCTGCTGGTGGAGCGCTCGCGGCTGGCCCCGGTGCGCGCGCGCATCAAGTGTCCGTGGAACGCCACCGTGGCCGTCGCGGAGGACGCGGATGCCAAGGAGATCCTCGGCGCGCTGTGGACCAGCGTGATCGACGATGCCGCGATCCATCCGAGCGCACCCACCAGCGATCGCGAACGGCGGCGCCAGGCGAGCCTTCGCGAGGACGGGCGCCGCACCCACGATCCGGTCGAGTCGATCGATCTGCGCGATCGGCCGCTCGCGGCGCGCGCCGCGGCGAGCGTGATCGGCTACGCGCGCTCCACCCAGCCGGCCGGTTCGTTGCCGGTCTCGCAGCTGCGGCTGTATCGCCCCGGCGAGAGTGTGGTGCTCGACGAGGCGGCGATCGCGAACCTCGAGCTCGTCGAGACGTTGATCGGCAAGCGCAAGGATGGCTCGCTGCTGCACGTCATCGATCGCACCGCGACCGCACCGGGCGGCCGGATGCTGCGGCGCTGGCTGCTGTACCCGCTCGTCGAGATCGCCGCGATCCGCCGCCGGCAGGATGCCGTCGCCTGGCTCGTCGAGCGCCCCGCGCTGTGCGAGTCGATCCAGCACATGCTCGCGCGCGTCGCCGATCTCGAGCGGCTCGCCGGCAAGGCCACGCTCGGCGTCGCCACGCCGCGAGACCTCGGCCGGTTGCGCGATGCGCTCGCCCAGCTCCCCGAGCTGATGGAGCTGGTGCGCAGCGGCGCCGATGCGTTCAGTGCGCTCGGCTTCGGCGGGGCGATCGACGGTCCCGGCGCGAAGGCGCCGCGCACCGACGAGCAGATCGATCTGCAGCCGCTGCCGCGCCTCCTCGATCTGAAGGCGTGCGCGGATCCGGCGCTGCCGCAGCTGGCCGAGCGGCTGCGCGGCTCGCTCGTCGACGAGCCACCCTCGCTGCTCAAGGACGGCGGCGTCATCCGCACCGGCTTCGACGCCACCGTCGACGAGTGCCGGCGCCTCGCCGACGGCGGCAAGGAAGACATCCTCACCATCGAGGAGCGCGAGCAGAAGCGCTCCGGCATCCCGAGCCTGAAGGTCCGCTACAACCGCGTGTTCGGGTACTACATCGAGATCACGAAGTCGCATCTCGCGCGGGTGCCCGACGAGTACGTGCGCAAGCAGACGATCGCCAACGGCGAGCGCTTCGTCACCGCCGAGCTCGCCGAGCTCGAGAAGAAGGTGCTCGCCGCCGAGGAGACGCTCGCCAGCCGCGAGGCGCAGCTGTTCCGCGAGGAGGTCGCGGCCGTGGTCGCGGTCGCTCGCCAGATCTCTGCCGCCGGCGCCGCGATCGCCGTGCTCGATGCGTGCGCGTCGCTCGCCGAGGTCGCCGCCCAGCGCGGCTATTGCCGGCCGATCGTCGACGATTCGCTCGTCCTCGATATCGTCGACGGCCGCCACCCGGTGATCGAGGCCATGCTCCCCGAGGGCAGCTTCGTGCCGAACGATTGCAAGCTCGATCCCGACGACCCCGAGCGCGCGCAGCTCACGCTGATCACCGGCCCGAACATGGCCGGCAAGTCGACGTACATCCGCCAGACCGCCCAGATCGCGCTGCTCGCCCAGATCGGCAGCTTCGTCCCCGCGCGCTCCGCCACCATCGGCGTCTGCGATCGCGTGTTACCCCGCGTCGGTGCCGCCGACAACCTGTCGCGCGGTGACTCCACATTCATGGTCGAGATGCGCGAGACCGCGTCGATCCTCGCCAAGGCCACGCGCCGCTCGCTGGTCGTCCTCGACGAGGTCGGCCGCGGCACCTCCACCTTCGATGGCGTGTCGATCGCGTGGGCGGTCTGCGAGCACCTGCACGACCAGATCGGCGCGCGCACGCTGTTCGCCACGCACTATCACGAGCTGGTCGCGCTCCAGGAAACGCGCCCGCGGATCCACAACGTCTCGGTCGCCGTGCGCGAGCACGCCGGAGAGATCGTGTTTCTCCGCCGCGTCGTTCCCGGCGGCGCCAACAAGAGCTACGGCATCGACGTCGCGCGCCTCGCCGGCTTGCCCGGATCGGTGATCGCGCGCTCGCGCGAGATCATGCGCCAGCTGGAGGGCGGCTCACTCGACGGCCGCACCACGCAGCTGTCGCTGATGGCCGCGCCGACCAGCTCCGGCACCAAGGGATCGGTGCTCGCGGATCGGCTGGCTTCGGTGGACCTCGACAACACCACGCCGATGGCCGCGCTGCAGCTCCTCCACGAGCTCAAGAAGCTCGTCTGACACCCGTCAGCATCTCGTCGGCGCGCGACCGAAACCCGACATGCGCTCGACGGAGATCGAGCTTTCACCTCGCCTGCGGTCGGCGAGCGACGACCGAGCCGCACAAAAAACCTGCACGCGATCGCGAGCGATGTGATCGACCGCGTGCAGCGAGGTCTCGCGACCGGTCTGAGACCTTGCCAGGCAGTTCGATGCGCCATCGCCGAGTCGACAACAACCGAGCGCTTCGGGTGGCACGTTGCTCGAAGGAGCGGCGTCCATGCGAATCATCGGTGCGCTCCTCGTGTTCTCTCTGGTTCTTCCCGGCTGTTACTTCGGACGATCGCCGAGCGCCAAGCGCACCGGTTACGTGACGAACGGAGCGGCGATCGTGCTCGGCGCGGTGATCGTCGCGGGGGCCATCGCGGACAACAACAAGTGCTCCAGCTCCGACTTCGTCACCGATTGCTCGGCCGCCGGCGCCACCAACGCCATCGCCGCGACGCTCGGCGCGATCGTCGCCGGCGTCGGGTTGATCGGTGTCGGCATCAACGCGGTCGTCCCGACCGAGCCGGAGCCGGCTCGACAGGCGGTGACCGGCCAGGTGACCGCGCCCGGCCTGAAACCCGCGACCATCCACCTTCGTTGACGGGGTGTTGCGAGCGCCGACCACGCCCTACAGGCGTAGGGGCCGGCTACCCCCAAGGTTTCTTCGATAGGGGGTGATAGCCCTGGAGGACTCCGGATCAAACCGGAGTGATTTCAGGGTCCTCGGGTTGGAACGGAGCTTGTACTGGTCGGCCTCACTCACCTGAGGTCAACCATGAAGATCAAGCACCTTCTCCTCGGCGCCTCCCTCCTCGGCGGATCCGCCTGTGGTGGCGAGGACAACCCGGGCCCGCTCGGAAACGTCGACTCGCTCGTCGTGCTCCAGCGGCCGGCCCGCAACGATATGGGCGACATCTTCCAGTACACCTCGTACGTCCCGCGGACTCCGTCGGGTGCGGGGGCGCGGCTTCTAAAGCTGTCGCCGCCGACCGCGGATGGTCAGCAGGAGACGTTGTTCCCGTCGGCCGAGCTGCTCGCCGGCCCCGACGGCGCGCTGTTCCAGGACGTCGACATCTCGAGCTACGACATCTCGTTCGACGCCAACGAGATCGTGATCTCGGCGCGCACCGCGATGACCTCGCACTACGGCCTCTACGTGCTGACGCTGTCGACCGGTCAGGTCGACGTCATCCCGACCGACCCGGGCCGCGACTACGTCAACCCGATCTGGTTGCCCGGCAACAAGATCATGTTCACCACCAACGCGCCGGTGCTCGAGCTCGATCGCGCCGGCGACGCGGTGGCGCCGCGCCAGCACGTCGACGAGTACGAGCGCGGCGTGACGCTGCAGGTGGGTCGCATCAACCGCGACGGCACGCTCGAGGAGCTCGGGCCGCGCAACCTCTCGCACCGCACGTTCCCGACGCTGGTCTCCGACGGTCGCATCATGCTGACCCAGTGGGACCACCTCGGCCCGGTCAACGCCGGCCACCTGATGTACATGAACCCGGACTTCACCGACCTCCGCGAGGCGTTCGGCAAGGAAGGCACCGGCGCCTCGAACTCGACGCTCAAGGCGCGCGAGGTCAGCCCGGGTCGCTTCCTCGCGATCGCGACGTCGCGCGATCGCACGATCCAGTCCGGCGCGCTGATCGACGTTCGCCTCGGCACCGTCGCCACCGACGAGGACGGCAACGTCTCCGCCGGCGACAAGCAGAGCGAGGCGCGCGCCACCTATCACCTGCTCACCCCCGACGTGCCGCGCGATCGCGTGCCGTCGGCGGACACCGTCGGTCGCTACTACGACGCGTTCCCGCTCAACGCCAAGGACAAGCCGGACATCCTGGTCTCGTGGGCCGATGGCCCGGTCGAGTCGGGCGTGCTCGGTGCCGCCGGGCTGTCGGCGAACTTCGGCATCTACCTGTTCGACAGCGCGCGCGGGACGCGCCTGCCGATCGTCGACGACCCCGAGATGTGGGACATCTTCGCGCGCCCGCTGCAGGCTCGCACGGCACCGCCGATCATCGCCTCGGCGATCGACACCGAGCTCGGCAACTCCGCGCTGATCGGCTCGCTCAACGCCTACGACACCACGATCGCCCAGTTCACCCAGGGCCAGATCTACGGCGTCCGCATCATGGAAGGCTTCTCGTCGGAAGAGGGCTTCCCCGAGATGTTCGGCACGACGATGTTCGAGGGCCAGGCGAACCTCGGCGTCGCCCCGCTCGCGAACGACGGCTCGTGGCTCGCGAAGGTGCCGGCGAACGTGCCGCTCCACCTCCAGGCCGTCGACAAGTTCGGCATGTCGATCCAGAACGAGCCGGTCTGGTTCTCGGCCCGCAAGGGTGAGTCTCGCGTCTGCGGTGGCTGCCACGAGGACCGCGCGCTCACCACCACGGTCAACCCCGGCCAGCTGCAAGCGTTCTCGATCGGCCCGATCGACGCCCAGTCGACCAAGGCTCGCGAAGACCGCACGTCGCCGACCAACTTCAGCCGCGACGAGGTTCGCGGTGTCGCCTGGGACAAGGCGCTGCAGCCGATGTTCAACGCGAAGTGCGTCGAGTGCCACAGCTCGACCAGCCCGGCGATCGCCGGCCTCGAGGGCTACACGATCACCGACCCGGCGACCGGCGACTCGATCACGATCAACTTCGATCTCTCCGACACCATGCTCAGCCTCCAGAGCGGCTCGATCGACCTCGGGGAGTGGCCGGCCAGCTACATCACGATGGCCGGTCCCGACATGGAAGCCATCGAGGAAGGCAACCTGGTGATCAGCGGCAACTTCAAGGTCTACATGAACCCGCAGGACGCTCGCGGTTCGCTGGTCATCAAGAAGATGAACCCGGTCGTCCAGTTCCCGGCGCAGGGTTCCGCGCGCGCGTTCCCGGGTCAGGGGCACATGGCGGAGCAGAGCCGCGCGGACGTCACGGCCGACGAGATGTACCTGCTCATCCTCGCCGCCGACATGGGCGTGAACTTCTACGCTCGTGAAAACAACCCGGGCCTCAACATCTACTAACCCACCACCGCAAAGCACAGGAGAACATCCATGAAGAACCTCAAGCTGAAGCTCGCTGCGGTGGCACTCTTCCTCTCGGTCGGCGCGGCTGGACCCGCGTACGCCGGCAAGGGTGGTAGCGCCGGGAAGATTCGCGACGCGATCCAGACGACGTCGGCCGACGCGATCATCGCCGAGGTCGAGCGCGCCGAGTCGCTGGTGTGCGGCGACTGCACGACGATGATCGTCGGCCTCACCGACCACGACAACTACCGCGTCCGCGAGGTCGCGGCCTGGTGGATCGCGAAGCGGCCGAGCCTGGCGAAGCAGCTCGCCACGCAGTTCAAGACCGACCTCGTGAACGGCAGCGCCCTGCATGTTCGCAACGCGGCCGACTTCCTCGGTGCCTCGTCGACGTTCGATTCGCTGCCGCAGATGCGCCAGGCGATCAAGCGCACGGACCTCACCGTCGAGGCCAAGCTCGCGATCGTCAACGCGGTCGACAAGCTCGGCAACCTCGGCGGCAACGAGGTGCTGACGGTCGCGATGGCCGACGCCGACGCCAGCGTGCGGTGGAACGCCGCGAAGGCGTGGCGCGACATTCGCGGCCAGAAGGATGCGGCGCCGGTCGCGGGGCTGCTGCGCGATCCCGACGCCCGCGTGCGTGCCGAGGCCGCGACGGTGATCGGTGGCCTGCGTCACGCGGCCGCGGTCGGTCAGCTCGAGGCGCTGGTGACCACCGACGCGAACGCGATGGTGCGCAAGAACGCCGCCTGGGCGCTCGGCAAGATCGGCGCGAGCTCGTCGAAACCCGCACTCGCGATCGCCAGCAACGACGCCAGCAACTTCGTGCGCCTCGCTGCGAAGGCGGCGCTCGCTTCGATCAGGTAGAAATCGACGACAAAGATCACGAAACGCCAGCGTCTTGATCGACGCTGGCGTTTTCGTTTCGAGGTACCATGAGAGCCATGGAGCTGCGCAGGGAACTCCTTGTGCCCCTCATCATGTGCGTCGCCGCCTGCGGTGACTCACCCGAAGGGCGCACCTACTACGAGCGCAACATCGAGCCGATCCTGGTCAACACGTGCACCGGCAGCACATCCGGTTGTCACGCGATCAATCGCGATCCGAACACCGGCGAGCTCGATCCGTTCGGGATCGCGGCCGGCAACTTCGATGTCACGTCGTTCGAGAACGTCCAGAAGCGACGCGACATCCTGACGCCGTTCGGCGCGTATCCGTATCCGCTGCTGCTGATCAAGGCCGTCGGTCCCGACAAGCTGACGTTCGGGTACTCGACCGGCGGCACCACCGAGTTTCGCAAGATCGAGGTCCAGCACTCGGGCGGCGGCCTGATCGAGGTCGGCTCCGACGCCTACTTCACGCTGCAGAGCTGGCTCGACAACGGCGCCACCGAGAACGGTCTGCGACCCGCGACGCCCGCCGTCACCGGCAGCGGCCCGTGTACCCCGGACATCCCCGCCGGCTTCGACGCCACCGCAGCGCGCGCCGCCACCGGCTTCGCGTCGTTCCGCGACACCGTCCAGCCGATCCTGAATCGCCACGGCTGCGCCGCCGGTAGCTGTCACGGCGCACCGCAGAGTGACTTCTTCCTGACCTGCGGCGACACCGACGATCAGGTCGCCTTCAACTTCACGCAGGCGCACGCGTTCGTCCACGACACCGGCGCCGCCGGCACCGCCGAGGTGCTCGACTCGCAGCTGTTGCGGGTGCCGCTCGCCGCCGCCGGCGGTGGTCGCGGTCATACCGGTGGCGATCAATTCCCGTCGACGGAGGATCCCGAGTTCGTCGCGATCCGCGCGTGGGCCGAGAGCGTCGGTAACCTCGACTTCGCGCAGGGCGATCCGCTCAAGCAATTCTTCGCCGATCACGTGCAGCCGATCTTCGTGCAGCGCGGCTGCGCCTTCCAGGCGTGTCACAGCCCGCAGGCCAACAACGACTTCAAGCTGCGCTCCGGCTCGGTCGGCTTCTTCTCGGCGGTCGCGCTGCGCAAGAACTACGAGCTGTTCCGCAACGAGTTCATGGCGGTCGAGTTCCCCGACGCTCGCCGCGGGCGCGCCGTCGCCAAGGTGATCCTCGAGGACGACGACCAGCGCGTCCCCGACGGCGTGCTCGGCATCGTCCACCGCGGTGGCTCCGTGCTCGAGACCCAGGGCCCGCTCGGCTCGGATCCGGCCGCGTGTCCCACCAACTTCGATCCGGCCGTCACCCAGACCACGCCGTTCTGCGTCATCCAGGAGTGGCTGCGCCTCGAACGCGCCGCGCTGGTCACCGCCGGCGACGCCACCGATTTCGGCGCCGACGGCGCGAAGATCGTGTTCGTCAATCGGCCGGCGGCGAGCGCCGATGCAGGCCGCCTCGAGTTCGACTCCTTCCGTGGCGGTGCCACGCTGCTCGCGGTCGACGCCACGTTCGATGCGCTCGGCGCGATCAACACCGGGATCGACATCGGCGGCGCCACCAACCTGTCGCAGAACTGCGCCGGGCTCGCGGGCGGCGGCGACATCCAGTCGCCCAATGTCGCCAACGACGGTGATCGCGTGGTGTTCGCCGCACGCGCGACCGCGAACGAGCCACTCTCGGTGTTCGTCGTCCAGATCTCCACCAACACCTGCCAAAAGATCTCCGGCACGCAGACCGATTCGAACGGGCTCAAGTCGCACGACTTCGATCCGGTGTTCTCGCCCGATGGCCAGAACGTCGTGTTCGCGTCGACGCGCGGCAAGGCCGGTGCGCTCAAGTCGCGCAAGCGCCTGCTGCCGCAGTCCGATCTGTGGCGCGCGCCGATCAACGGGCTCACCGCCAACCTCGGGACCGCCGAGCAGATGACGTTCCTCTCCAACTCGGAGCTCGGCCCCGCATTCATGCGCGAAGGCCGCGTCACGATGACCACCGAGAAGGCGAGCCAGGGCTTCTATCAGCTGTCCGGACGCCGCATCAACTGGGACCTCACCGACTACCACCCGCTGCTCGCGCAGCGCAAAGAGTCGCTGTTCGTCGACCCGACGATGACGGACCTGACCACGGCGAACCCGTCGATCGGTTACTCGTCGGCCACCGACATCGTCGAGTCCTCCGACGGAGACTTCCTGCTGATCCTCACCGACGTCGATCCCACCACCGGCGCACCGGCCATCCCCGGAGCCGCGGGTGCGCTCGGCATCTTCAACCGCAGCATCGGCCCGTTCGAGGAAGGTCGTGACGACACCGGCTATCTCAAGGCGCTGCGCATCATCGGCACCGCCGACGGTCGCACCGCCACCGGCCCGGGCTATCGCCGCCCGCGCGTCCTGCCCGATGGCCGCATCATGGCGGCGTTCGCGGCCAACGCGAGCTCTGGCGACTTCAACATCGTCGCGATCGATCCGCGCACCAACCAGCAGACCGCGCTGCTCACCGGCGGTGGCGGCGGCGACGCCCAGGTCGATGCCGTGCTCGCCTATCGCCACCCGCCGCGCCAGCTCTACGCCAACCGCCGCCAGCTGGTGTTCGGTGGCAAGGCCAGCGGTGGCGCCGAGGCGATCCTCCACATCCCCGATGCGCCGATGACGTTCACCGTGCTGGTCGCCAACCTACGCCGAGGCCGTCCGCTCGTCGCCTTCGACGAGGCGCGCTTCCTCGCCGTGTTCTCCGAGGGCACCTGTCCCGCCAACAACTGCACCGCCACCGGTGGACTGTTCGAACAGCGCACGCTGCTCGGCGTCGCGCCGCTCGCCGGTGACGGCTCCGTCAAGGTCGCGCTACCGGCGGCGACCGGCATCGTCCTCCAGCTCCAGGATGCCGACGGCAACGAGGTCGTCACCATGGGAGAAGAGCACCAGCTCGGACCCGGCGAGGAGATCTCGATGGGCGTCTCGCGCGAGCTGTTCGATGGTGTCTGCGGTGGTTGCCACGGCTCGATCTCGGCACGCGAGCTCGACGTCGCGGTCACGCCGGACGCACTGACCGGTGCCTCCGCGTCGCTGAGCCAGTTCGAGAATCCGTTCCGGCTGCAGTAGCCCTGCACCCAGTCGGCCCTGCACTCTGGTCGGCCGAGTTGGTGCTGTCTCGGCAGAGCCAGCCCTGCACGTGCTGGCGATCAGCGCGCTCACTACGAGAGCGAGCCTCCAGATCAGCGAGCTACGTCGGAGGGCGCGAGGCATCTGTAGTGGCTAGCCAGGAATCAAGCACAGAGTCGCAGGGAGGCTGAGGTCGCACAGAGGGTTCGAGCAAACCCGTTGCGATCGAGTTGCGAGACCGCGGGCGTTCGATCGGTTGCTCGGACGAGAAGTGGACCGCTCGCGTTCGACGGTCGGGCGTGACGGGTTTGATCGATCCCTCCGTGCGACCTCAGTCTCCCTGAGACCTCTGTGTTTCATTCTGACAGCACGACGTGACGCGACGAGGGATCCCGGCGCCGTGTCGATGCGACTACAGCGCGAGTGCACAACAAAATGCAAACTCGGTCGGCGCAAGGCGCGAGTGCAGGGCGCGCGCGAACCGGCGCGAGCGAGGCATGAATGCAGGGCCGGCGCCGAGCGCTGCGCCATGCCGAAACGAAAGAGGCCCGCTTGTCGGCGGGCCTCTTCGGATTCTCGATGACTCGAGTTACTTCTTCGGCGGCCGGCCGCCGTTGGCGTTGATCACCGAGTCGACGGCGTTGTTGTTCGCCTTGACGTCGGGCCTGTCCTTGCCGTCGACATCGACCACCGACTTGATGATCGGCGACGTGTCCGGCTTCTTGTCGGCCTTCTCGGCGCGCGCCGCGATCAGCGCCGTCTTGGTCTTCGGCTCCTCGATCGCGAGGATCAGCGCGGTGTAGGCCTTCAGCTTGTCGAGCGCGCGCACGTGGAACTCGTCCGAGTACCAGGTGATGGTGCCGCCATCGATGTCGCCCGGGCCGTACTTGCTCTGCATGACCTGCGAGAACGTCTCGAAGTTGCGCTTGTCCTCGGGGAGGATCGAGACGTCGACGGAGATCGCCATCTTCCACAGCCGGCCATCGTGGAAGAAGAAGAAGCGGCGCTGGTTCTTGCCGTCCTTGTTCTCCCAGCGATCGAGCATCGCCTCGCCGGTGCGGTGGGCGAACTCGCCCTCGATGATCGAGACGTCCCAGCCACCGACGTTGGTGCCCTTGAACTCGACGTAGCTCTTGGTGACATCGGACATCTCGCGCTTCTTCTCGGCGCGCAGCTTGTCCTTGCGAGTGATGTCCTCGGTCGCCTTGATCTTCTCTTCGAACCGCTCGTCGATCTGCTTCTGCAGGACCTTGAGGACGTCGTCCTTGGACATCCCGAACTTGAAGCCGCCGTACAGCTCGGCGAGCGCCTTCTTCTTGTCCGCCGAGACCATCACGATCTTCTTCGGCGCCGGCTTCTTGTCCGGTGCCTTCTTCGCGGTGGGCTTGGCGGGCGCCTTCTTGGGTGCCGCGTACGCGACCGAACCCAGACCGAGCGACGCGACGAGCAGGTACTTGAGAGGCTTCATGGGGTTCCTTCTAGACGCGCCGGGTGGCGATTCGATTCAGCCGGTTCACTTGTTGATTTCCTGGGTCATCTTGCGCTCGAGATCGTTGCCGATATCGATCAGGCCGCCGGACGCTTTTCCGTCGGCGCCGGCCTTGCCGCGCAGCAGCTCGTAGAGGTTGCGCAGACGCTTCTGGTAGTAGACCTCGGAGGCGACACCGTCGGCGCCCTTGATCAGGCTGTCGCGCACGCTGCCCGAGAGCAGGGTGACGATCTTCTTCGCGGGCACGGCGTCGGTGGTGGGCGTGGCGATGTCGCCCTTGGTGAGGATCGGTGCGCCCGCTTCGGCGCGATACGCGACCGCGGTGGGCGACTCGCCCTCGGGGCGCTTCGCCACGGGCTTGTCGCCGGTCCCGCAGTACACGCCACCGAGCTCGACGAGCTTGGCGCCGAACTCGACGTTCTTGTCGGAGTCCGACGGCGCCTGGATCAGCACCGCGTAACGGAGCTGGCCCGACAGCGGCGCGTTCTCGGTGTCCTTGAGCTTTCCTTCTTCGCCCTTGCCGGCGGCCTTGGTGAGCGCGTTGTTGTCGGCGGAGGCCGACTTGATGTGCGTGTCGATCAGCGCCTTGACCTCGGCGACGCCGGCGTAGAACTGCAGCGTGTGACCCGCGAGCTCGTCGTTGAACGTCTTCGCGCGCGACAGCACGGCCTTCTCTTTGACCTCGAGCTTGGCGGCGAGCGCCTTGAGGTCGCTGTCGAACTTCTTGTCGGGACGGAACGAGTTTCGCGTCTTGGTCTCGTCGAGGAGCGTGTCGATCGCCGACAGCGTTTGCTTGAGACCGGCGACCGACTGCGGCTTGCCCTTGTCGCCGAGCAGCTCCTTCGCCTGCTCTGCATTGGTGCCGGACGTATCCGAGGCGAGGAGGATCTTGCCGAGGAGGATGCCGATCACGAGCGCGAACACCGCCGGCAGACCGATCGACAGCAGCGTGGCCATCGTCGACTTCTGGCCGACGCTCTCGACGGGCTTGCCGTCGTTGACGATCACGATCTCCGGAGCGCGTTGCACGGTGCCGACAGCGGCCATCGCGTTCATCGCGCCGAACGGATCATCGGCAGCGTTGGGGATCACGGGACCCGCCGGCTTCGGCGGTTCGAGGCCGGGAGGAGGCGGCAAATTCAGACCGGGCGGGGCCACCACACCGCCGTTCGAGGGGCGGGCTGTCTGGCCGGTGGTCGGAGCCGCTCCGCCCTTTTTCAAGCCGAGTCGCGCCTTGAGGTCGCTGATGTCACGGCTTCCGGTTCGTTTCGAATCGCTCAAAGCACGGTCCTCCGTTCGTCGCGAGAGGTTAGGAGGTAGGTTCCTCGAGTGTCAAGGATGCTTGTGACCTTGCGGGGTTGCGATGGATTCGGATGGATCACCAGCGACCCGGCTTCCTGTCGCGACCCGACCACAGCTACAGGGCATCGTGAAAAACGGGTCACAGTAGGGGAGGACATGTGATCCCGGGAGCGATGTAAGGGGCCGAGATTGCCAGCGTTTCGTAGGCAACCAAGGCGTGGCAACCCTGGCCCAACGAGTGCACACTAAACCGGTTCGCCAGCTCGGGCGTCTTAACGCCGCTACTCGAAGGCACCTGACCAAACCTAAGAAAGGCCACCCAGTGAATCGTCGCTCTCTCTTCACCGCCGCGTTTGCCCTCGCCACCGTGGGGTCGCTCGCTCAGTCGGAGACTGCCGACGCCGGGCGGTATCGCTTCGGTGGTGGTGGTCGCGTTCACGCCCGCGTTCACAGCCCGGGCATCTCGGTTCGCTACTCGCGTCCCGCGTACCGTCCGCACTACTCGCCGCGCTGGGGCGTGTCGGGCCGGATCTACGTCGGCCCGCGCTACAGCTATTACCCGCGCTACTACCCCCGCTACTACTACCCGCGCGCGTACTACTACTACCAGCCGGTCCCGTCGTACTACGGCGTCTACTCGCAGTCGTACTACCCGGTGCAGCCCGCGACGCCCGCGGTCACCGCGCCGGTCGTCGTCGCTGCTCGCCCCGAGCTGCCGCGCTTCGGCATCGGTCTGTTCGCCGGCGGCGCGTCGGTCGAAGGCACCGATGGCTTCGAGAGCAAGGGCTCGAGCGACATCGGCCTCATGGGTCGCCTGCGCCTGACCACGGGTCTGCTCCTCGAGGCGGACATCGCGAAGCAGTCGTACGAGGACGCGCTCCGCGTCGACCGCAAGATCGGTGCGTCGCTGGTCTACGAGATCGGTGCGTACAACAAGCTCGCGCCGTACGTGCTCGCTGGTCTCGGCGTGCAGCAGGCCGAGGTCGATGGTCAGTTCGTGACGCGCCAGAACTACGGCGAGCTCGGCGTCGGTCTCCGCTACGCGGCCACCCCGCACTTCCACCTCCTGTTCGACGTTCGCGCCGGCAGCCGCGCCACCGCCGAGAGCGACGAGCTGACGCGCGGCGATGCGGTGACTCGCCAGGTCACGCCGCCGTCCGAGAACAGCAGCGATACGAACGAGAACTACACGAGCGCACGCCTCGGCGCCGTCCTTTACTTCTGATCTGTCTGGTTTCTGGGTCTTGGTCAGCCACGGGTCGCTTTCGGGCGGCCCGTGGTGTTTTCGGTTAACGTGATCGCTCGATGGTCGAGATCGAGCAGCGCTTTGTCGTCGCCAGCGACGGCACGCGAATCGGCTATCAGGTGCGCGGAGGCGAACCTAGAAGCCAACCCTGTGTGGTGCTTGCCAACGGCCTCGGCGGCACGTTCATCGCGTTCAAGTACCTCTACGACGCGCTCGCCGGTTACAAGACGATCTGCTGGGACTATCGCGGGCT
>JAEYYY010000703.1 GCA_023430775.1 Pseudomonadota bacterium | reverse complement strand
GAGAGTCCTAGAGAAGCCCTCGATGGCACGGCTCTGCCCCATCTCTCAAGCCACCACGGCTGCATCAGGCCGCGTTCCGGATCTCCTCGCGCTGCTCAGGATCAGATCCACACCCAACGGCTGGAAGTTCGAGCCGTACTTAATTCCGTAGGGCGGATCGATGTAGATCATCTGTACTTGGCCTGACATCGACTCCTTTTGGAGGAGTGAGTTCATGACCAGCAACGAATCCCCAGCAATGAGACGGTTAGACCAGCCCTTGTCGTGCTTGTAGAAGTCGATCGCATCGCGCAGCGGGAGATTCTCGAATGCTGCACTGAACAACCCAAGTTGGTGATGCTTCGACTTCGACGCCGCGGGCGACGCCTGCTGCTTCGCCTTCTTCCATCCCTTCCGCACCGCCGAGAGGATGCTCGCGGGATCGATACGCTCGTGTACGTGAAGCGAGACCGTGTCGATCTCGAAGCTCGTGCGTTCCGCTTTGCCAGTCCACGTGAGATACGGCTCGGCCTGCCGCCTCAGTTGTGCGAGCGCCGCCTTCATTGCGTCGACATCGCCACTGGCGAGAGCGTCGTCGATCACCTTCTCGATCTGCGCTCTCCCGACGTCGAACTGGAGCGCCGGATCGATGTGCGGGTCATAGGCCCAGCGCGTCTTAGGCTGCACCGGGTCCGTGTCAGGGTTCACCATCCCGACTTCGGGGTTGTTCTTGCGGCGATGATCGAATCGGTAACTCAGAACCGCAGCGCCGTCTGCGTCTACTGCGCCTTCGCCTGCACGGGATGCCTGTCGTGGCGCACGCGGTGCAGCGGCGATGCTTGCGCGGGCCGCTGCCACCGAAGCCTCGTCGGCGGCAGGAATCGCGAGCGGAGTCTGACCGTTCGCCTTCCCGTTACTTTCCTCACCGCCATTGCCAGCGGCTAGGATGCGCTCGACCAACAGCTGCTTCTTGCCATCTTCGGCAAGTCCACCTGCCTTGCACATCGCCTTGAGCGTGTCCTGCGAGAGCGACGTTGTGACGATCTCAGCCAGCTTCGCCTTCTTGCTGCGCGAGATGGCGTCGGCAACGTCATCCACCTTCATGCTCGCCTTGACGTCGACACCAAGTTCTTTGCCAAGCTCGAGCAGCTCGGACTTGGAGAGCACAGACAACACGCGTCGCTTGAACGTCATCGATTCACCTCGAACAGCCTCGTCTTCACCGCGTTTCGACGGTGGTGTTCCACCCGGGTCCACCGGAACCTCACCAGGACCGAGCCTCGCACACAATTCGACGAACCGCGCCAGCGTGCTCGCGAGATGCAGATGTCGCGGTGTGCGGCAATCCGGTCGCAGCAACAAGTTGTTGCACACGAGGATGCTCGCGCACCGCGCGCGAGATGTCGCGACGTTGAGGCGATGGCGGTCGTAGAGGAAAGAGAGACCGTGGGGCGCGTCCTCCGGTCGCGATGTCGCCATCGAGTAGATCGCGATCGCGGCCTGCTGCCCTTGAAACTTGTCGACGGTCCCGACACGCACCGAGGCGAGATTCCGAGCTGCGAGCGCGTTACGGATCGCTTCGACGTGCGCGTTGTACGGCGCGACGATTAGAACGTCAGTCGGGTTCAGCTTGCGATGCTCCCCATCGCTGCGCGTCCAACCGGTTCCCGCCGCGAGGCATTGCTCGACGAGCTCCGCCACAGCGCTGGCTTCTTCCGCGCTGCGAATTTGGTTGCCTCGATGAACCACAGGAAGCCAATAGAGCCCGGGCACCTTGAACGCTTTGGTCCGGATCTTCTGGTTCCCAACCTGAGCGCCCGGCCGCAGTCGACGCTCATAGAACTGCTCTGACGTGAACGCGCAGATCGATGGATGCAGGCGATGCGTCTGGTCGAGGAACAAGCCGCGATCCGGCGCGACCGTTTGCGCGCCGTCGAGCACGTGCTCCAGGACGGAAACGGCGACGTCGTCCGGGTGCGCACCCATCATGGGTTGCTCGAGCTGCTGGGGATCGCCGACAAGGACTAGACTCCGCGCGCTGCCACTCACTGCGAGGGCGTCAGCGAGGGACATCTGGCCGGCCTCGTCGATAATGAGCACGTCGACTGCACCCGCCATCCCTGGACGTGCCCATTGCCAGGCCGTAGCACCAAGCACGTCGATCTCGGCGATGCCTTTCTCCGCCGCGGCGGCGTTTGCGGTGTACTCGATACCGCGGTGCTGCGCTTGCGTCGGAACGTCGGCACGCAACATCGCGCGGAGCGGCGTGCCCGCTTCCGTCGCCAGCTCGACGGCACGGACGACGAGGTTCGCGATCACAGCGTGACTCGTCGCCGTGACACCCACGCGTCGGCCGGCGCGGGCGAGGGCACAGATCATCTTCGCGGCGGTCTCCGTCTTGCCCGATCCGGGCGGACCCTGGATCGGCAACACGGCGCCGTCCAGCGCGAGTGCGAGCCTCACGGCGCACGCATCAACTGCCTCGCCGGGATCACGCAGGGGCACGCCAGCAACGAGGCCCCTCGGTGGCAAGCGGAAGATCAGGTCGCGTGCGATCGATGGCTGTCCAGCAGTGGGCCAGCCGTGCTCGGCGATCTGCTTGCCGAGAGCAATCAGCGCCTCGTCCTTCGGTCGGGGCCGCACGATCGTCTTCGCGAACATCGACGTCGGGCGAAGCTCGATCGTCTTGCCCGTCTTCTTAACGTCGACGGTCCGGTTCACCAGATCGATGCCGGCGATCGTTCCCACAGCCGTCTCGGCGTTCGCATGCACCTCGTCTCCCGGGCGCAGCAGGACCTGCTGTTCGGCAAAGCGGAAGCGATCGATCGGGATCTTCTTGTCCGGGATCGATTCGAGATACTCGAGTCCAGCGATGGCGCGCGGTTCGTCGAGTCGCTCTTCGTCTCCGAGCTCGGCGAGACGGAAGAAGTCCCACCACGCGACCTTGTGCTCGCGCGAGTACCACTCCATCAAGTGACCGAGCACCCACCGGCCCTGTTGTTCGGCGGTGCGCTCGACACGCTCCAGGGGGAGGCCGGCCAGCAGTCGCGCCGCTGTCTTCGCCGCTTCGGAACGTTGCTCGGCACCCTCCGGATCAGGGGATCCGTCGTGCAGCGGAGGCCGCTCGATCGGCTGCCCCGACGCGATCACCTCGGCGCGGCGATCTTCGAGCCAGTCGCGCAGCTTCCACGCTGCGATGCAGTCATCACGGTTGTACACCTCGACGTCGCTCGACCACGCCGCTTGAATCGCCGGCAGTCCGCGCTGCAACGCGAGCTTTAGCGCGCGGTGGCTCGCACCGGCTTGATC
>JAEYYY010000590.1 GCA_023430775.1 Pseudomonadota bacterium | reverse complement strand
CGTCGGCACCGGTGGTCCAGATCGACGCGGTCGCCGGATCGACCGCGAGCGGCGCGGGCTCGCCGACCAGCGCGTTCGCGTAGGACACATCGATCGTGGCCGGCCGCGCGACGGTGGCTCCCGGCGGTGGGATCGGCGGAATCGGCCCGATCATGACGCCGAGCTCGCCGCGCGGTAGCAGCTGCGGATCGGCCGCGGTCATGGTTCCGGGCGAGGCAGACGAGGTCACCGGTGCGGCGATCCGGCCGGAGAACCGGCGCAACCGATCCTGATCGATGGCGGCCGAGTGTTCCTGCGGGCTCGCGCTGCCGGTGATCGCGGTTAGCGCGCGCACGCCGGCGTTGGCGATCGGCTTGCCGTCGCGATCGATCACGCGGCCCTCGATCACGCCACCGCGATCGAGCTGGAGCTCGGGGATGCCCCTGCCAGCTTCGAGCTCGACGCCGCCGGAGCTGATGTAGCCCGGGGCGAAGGCGTCGGCGATCCACTTGCCGTTCGGCACGCCCTCGATCCTGAACGTGCCGTCGTCGGCGCTGCGCGCGTAGCGTGGCGCCTGATCGTCACCGCTGGGCCGGAGCTCGATCGCGGCGACCAGCGGCTTGCTCTCGATCCGCGACACCACGCGACCGACGACGATCGCCGCTGCCTCGAGTGACAGCTCGACCGGCGTGAACGGCCCCGCCCCGAGCCGGTTGACGCGCACCGCGCGCGCGGCCAGCGTGTCTCGCCACGCGAACACCTGATAGCGACCCTCGGGAAGATCGCGGAACGCGAAGGCGCCCTTCGCGTCGGTCTTGACCTCGATGCCGCCGCCGATCGCCTCGCCGCGCAAGCCGACCGTCGCGCCGGCGACCGGCGTCGTGCCGTCGACCACCGTGCCTTCGATCGCGACGCGCCGCGCGACCACGATGCGCGCCTCGTCGGACGGCACCGGCACGTAGCGCACCTCCGCCGGGATCAGGCCGGGGCCGCTGACACGCAACCGGTAACGGCCGGGCGCCGCGAGATCGAGGACGAACCGCCCATCGGCGCCGGTGGCCGGCGCAGCGGTGACGCCCGACGGCGGCGCCACCGGTACGACGATGCCACCGGGACCGATGGCGCTGGCGCTACCGCTGCCGGTCGCCGGCGTGGTCGCGAGCGCGCGATCCACGACACCTTGCTCGAGCTCGGCGGTGACGAGCGCACCCACCACCGGCGCGTTGGTGCCGTCGACCACCATCCCCGTCAGCCGCGGATGCGACGGATCGCCGGGCAGCGCCGGCCGCTGCGGTGCCTGGACGGCGGCGCCCGCATCGCCGGCCACCACCGGCGCGTCGCCCGCGGATCGCCGATCGGATCGGACGATGCCGATCACCAGGATCGCGACCACGGCGAGGATGACGCCGAGCGCGATCAACCGGATGCGCTTGCCGCTCGTCGTGGCCGCAGCGACCTCGGGATCCGGCGCGGGCGGATCGGGCGAGGCCGGCGCGTCGACGGGATCCTCGTCCGGCATCAGGGAGAAAACATATCGCGATCCGGGTTAGGCTTCCCTCGTGTCGTCGGGACTGTTCGCGAACCAGCGAGAAACCAACCTCGCCTCGACGGTGTCACTGGTCGAGGCCGCACTCTCCGAGCTCGGGCATCCGGCGAACGACAGCCGGGTCGACGATCGCAGCGCGCTGCACGCCTGGCAGATCCGCAAGGGATCGTCGGCCGCGCGGGTGTCGCTGATCCACCGCGCCGAGTTCACGCACATCCGGGTGTCGTCGGTGGTGATGACGATCGACGACAAGGTCGATCGCAACGCGCTCCACGCGCACCTGCTCGAGCTCAACGCCACGCTGTGTGGCGCGGCGTTCGCGACCGATGGCGATCGGATCCTGCTCCTGACGGAGCGCTCGACCCTCGACCTCGACCGCAGCGAGGTGCTCGAGCTGATCAAGCGCGTCACCACCTACGCCGACGATCACGACGACGTCCTGGTCGCGCGGTTCGGCGGCACGATGGGTGCCGCGTAGAACTACTTGATGTCGCGGCCGCGCGGGCCTTCGTCCAGCGCGATCGACGTCAGCACGTTCGGGCACACCGTCAGCTCGCCGGTCTCGCGGAGGATGCGGCCGCGCGAATCGATCAGCTTCGCCTCGCTGAGGACGGCGAACTCGACCGGCCCGGAGCTCGGCTGGCACGACGCCAGATAGCCGGTGATCCGCGCTCCGGTGTCGTACTCGATGGTGACGCGATGAGAGATCAGGTCGTGCAGCTTCGAGTAATTCGGCATACCGGGGTCGCGTATATCACGGGCGGCGCCTGCGCTGCACGAACGGCAGGGCCCGCAGCGAGCCTTCGCGCGACATCTCGTACTCGACCTCGAGCCGGTTACCGCGGTTGCCGACGTGGGTGCAGACGAACCGGGCGCCGTGGCGGCGGACCGGGATCTTGTCCTCGCACTCGACGCGCAACAGGTCGCGGTCGGGCAGCTGCTCGTGGATCCGCGCCGCCATCACGCGACCACTGATCTGGGTGGTGCGCGTACCGACCACGATCGCGAGCACGGCCACGGCCGCGATGAACCCGATCGTCGCGTACTGCTTCACCAGGCGCCGAGCATACGCTACACAGGCTCGGTGACAGACAAGTCCAAGCCGCGGCTCCGCAAGGCACGGTTCGCGACCGACGCCGACATCGAGATCCAGGGGTCGTACGGGCCTGGCGATGCACCGCACAACCCGCCGCCCGATGCCGGGCAGTTCCCGTACACGCGCGGCGTGCAATCGACGATGTACCGCGGCCAGCTGTGGACGATGCGGCAGTACGCGGGCTTCGGGACCGCGGCCGAGTCCAACAAGCGCTACAAGTACCTGCTCGCCCAGGGCGGCAAGGGGCTGTCGGTCGCGTTCGACCTGCCGACGCAGATGGGCCGCGATAGCGATCACCCGGCGTGCAAGGGCGAGGTCGGGCGCGTCGGCGTCGCGATCGATTCGCTCGAGGACATGCGCGTGCTTTTCGACGGCATCCCGCTCGCCGACGTCTCGACGTCGATGACGATCAACGCGACGGCGGCCACGCTGCTCGCGCTCTACATCGCGGTCGGCGAGGAACAAGGTTCGCCGGCGAGCGCGCTGCGCGGCACGATCCAGAACGACATCCTCAAGGAGTACATCGCGCGCGGCACGTACATCTATCCGCCGGCCGGCTCGATGCGCCTCATCACCGACACGTTCACCTACTGCTCGAAGCACGTGCCGCAGTGGAACACGGTGTCGATCAGCGGCTATCACATCCGCGAGGCCGGCTCCGATGCGGTGCAGGAGGTCGCGTTCACGCTCGCCGATGGCGTGGCGTACGTCGAGGCCGCGATCGCCGCCGGGCTCGACGTCGACGAGTTCGCGCCGCGGCTGTCGTTCTTCTTCAACGTCCACAACAACTTCATCGAGGAGGTCGCGAAGTTCCGCGCGGCGCGCACGCTGTGGGCGTGGATCATGAAGGACAAGTTCGCGGCGAAGAACCCGAAGAGCCACATGCTGCGCTTCCACACGCAGACCGCCGGCGTCACGCTGCAGGCGCAGCAGCCGCTGGTCAACGTGGTGCGGGTGACCATCCAGGCGCTCGCCGCGGTGCTCGGCGGCACCCAGTCGCTGCACACCAACTCGTACGACGAGGCGCTCGGGCTCCCCACCGAGGAGGCCGCGCGGATCGCGCTGCGCACGCAGCAGGTGATCGCGCACGAGTCCGGCGTCGCCGACTTCATCGATGCGCTCGGCGGCTCGTGGGCGGTCGAGAAGCTGACCGCCGAGATCGAGACCCGGGTCGGCGACTACTTCGCGAAGATCGATGCGCTCGGCGGCATGGTCAAGGCGATCGAGCAGGGCTTCCCGCAGAAGGAGATCGAGCGCCGCGCCTACGAGCACCAGCGTGCGGTCGAGGCGAAGCAGCGCATCGTGGTCGGCGTCAACGACTTCACGCTGGCCGACGAGTCACCCACGCCGGTGGCGATGATCGATCCGCAGCTCGAGCTCGATCAGGTGGCGCGCGTGCAGGCGATGAGGAAGCGACGCAACGCCGCCGAGCACACCCGGGCGCTGAAGACGCTCGCCGATGCTGCCGCCGGCACCGACAACCTGGTCGGCCCGATCGTCGGCGCGGTCAAGGCGATGGCCACCGTGGGCGAGATCGCGGATGTGCTGCGGGAGCGCTTCGGCGAGTACCGCCCGGCCCAGTAGTTCCCGGCGGTTAGAGATTTTTCGCAACTCCGGGCGAGCTGGCCGAAGGGCTCGTCCATGCCGTTCGAAAAGTGCCGCGCCCGCCTCTCCATCGCCAGCCTCGACGAGGCCAACCTGACCGTCACCGCCCACTACAACCCGGCGGAGCTGGCGATCAGCAAGACCTGTCCGTGGGGCAGCAAGGCCGAACAGGCCGACCCGAAAGCGATGACCCGCAGCGAACAAGACAGCCACGAGTACAAGGGCACGCCGTCGCGCTCGATGCAGCTCGAGCTGCTGTTCGATGGCTACGAGACCGATGACTCGGTCGAGCCGATCGTCGAGATGCTCGAGAAGCTATCGACCGTGCGCGATCCCGAATCGACGATCGAGGAGATGCGCCGCCCGCACTACTGCGTGGTGGTGTTCGGCGACACCATCAAGCCGCTCCGCTGCATCATCTCGTCGCTCAACGTCCGCTACACGATGTTCGGCAACGACGGCACGCCGCTGCGCGCGGTCTGTAACCTCGAGCTCCAGGAGGCCCGCATCAAGTCGTCGTACGGTGCCGTCCCGAAGGCCGGCTTCGATGCCGTCAAGGCGATGGGGCGCGCGGCGCTCGAGATGATGGACGTGATCCGCTGATCACCGCGTCGCGGAGCCGGTCTTCTTCGCCGGGGCACGCCACAGCTTCACGCCGTCGACGCCGGTCGGCTTCGCGGCGGGCTGTTGCTGCGGATACGCGGCCTGCGGTGGCGCTGCGAGGTCGGTGAAGATCAGCAGGATCAGCACGACGAACAGCACGATGCCGGCGAGCCCGACCTTGAGCCACTTGAAGCCGGCGTTCGGGTTCTTGTTGCGCGCGATGATCCGGTCGAGCCGGCCCTTGTCCTCGCCTTGCTCGGCCTGATTGACTTCCGTCGTCTCGGCCTTTGGCAACTTCGGCGCAGCACCCGAAGCCGGCTTCGCCTTGCGAAAGCTGGTCTTCGGGTTCTTGTTGCGTTCGATGATGTCGTCGAGCCGGCCCACGTCGACGTCAGCTTAGCGCGCCTCGTGCTCGATGGTTGGAACCGATTCGAGCACCTGCTCGCGACCCGCGAGGTCGACGCCGCGCCTGGGACAGCCCTCAGATCGTGCCGGCGCCTTCGCTGGCTTCCGGCTCTGGCTTCGGCTCGTCGACCGCGGTCTCGTCGACCATGCCGCTCGCCGGCTCCTCGAGGATACCCTCGACGGTCGGGGCTTCGATCTCGATGTCGTCTTCCATCACCCCCTCATCGAGCGCCGGCTCGGGGTTGTCGATCACGAGGTCGGGCATCTCCTCGCGCGTCGTGAAGCCGCTGTCCTTGGCCCCACCGCGCGCCACCTTGACGGAGTCGACACCCTCGAGGCGCTTGCGGCTCGCCTTCGCGGCGACCGAGCCGAGCTTCGCGCCGCTGTCGAACGCGTCGCGCGCCTCGTCGAGCTGATCGAGGTGCTCGTACGCGGTGCCGAGGTTGTTCCACATATAGGCCTCGACGCCCTTGCGGCCGGTCGCCTCGACGAGCGCGTTGACCGCCTCCTGGTAGTTCTTCTGCGTCAGGTAGACCAGCCCCAGGTTGTTCCACGCCCACACGTTGTTGGCGTCGAGCTCGGTGGCCTGGCGGAACGCGATCGCCGCGGCGTCGTACTGGTGGCGCAACAGCTCGGCGCGACCGAGCGTGTTGTAGGCCTGGCTCGATTCGGGCGCGAGCTTGACGGCCTTGCTGGCGTGACGGATCGCGAGCGCCCTCTCGTTGTTCGCGATGTGCGACCGCGCGAGCTCGACGTGCGGTGCAGCCGACTTGCGATCGAGCTTGGCCGCGGCCTCGAACAGCTCGCGAGCGCGCGCGTGCTCGCCCTTCGCCGCCATCTCCTTGCCGAGCTTCATGCACTCGGCGAAGCCGGCGGGGAGCCAGTGCTCGACGGGTGGCAGCTCCTTGACGGCCTTGTCCTCGACGAGCTTGTTGTCGTTGATCGCGACCGCTCCGCTGCCGAAGCCGGGCTCGACGTTTGTCTTGGCCTCGATCTTCGGCGGTGAAACTTCGACCTGCTTGTTGTTGCTCTTCGAATCAGAGCCACACGCAGCGATCACGAGTGCGAACAGAA
The DNA here is from genome assembly GCA_023430775.1 of Pseudomonadota bacterium. Lineage (GTDB taxonomy): Bacteria > Myxococcota_A > Polyangia > Haliangiales > Haliangiaceae > JABFXX01. Next base: position 5,322 of record JAEYYY010000590.1, on the reverse strand, counting down.
TGCTGAAACGCTTCATGGCAGAACCTCGACTCTTGACCGGCAAACCACCGGTGTTTCTGCCTAGACGTCTTCAGCATCGGATGTGCCACGCGCGCTCCCGAACGAGCACGCGAGCTTGTGAGCGCGTGTGGGTCCGCGGACACGAAGGGCGTCCGCTCGATCTGCCACGCGAATAGAACCGAGTTCGCGTGGCGCCTACAGGCCCGCGTGCGCCTTGATGTGCACGACGGCGTCGAGCCGACCTTCCGGCATCGACTGACCCTGCGTGACGGTGATCGTCGAGCCGACGATCACGTTGAACGGCGTCTTGAACGTGCTCATCGCGGCGACCAGGTCCGCCTTGCCGGTGGCGGTGAACGCGATCTGCTGCGCCTCGCTCGTGGTCTCGCCGGGCTCGATGCCGCTGATCGTGCCGATCGGCTTGGCATCGGGCGAGCTCGGATCCATCACCGACATCGGCGCGACGAACACCGTCATCGGCGGGGTCGCGGTGTTCAGCGTGTTCGCGGTGACCTCCCAGGTCACGCTATCGATCGTCACCTTGATCACAGGCTCGTCGTTGATCTGCTGGAGCTCGGGCTTCTCGGAGAGCAGATCGACGGTCTGGAACAGCGAGATGCCGAGCGACAGATCGCAGGTCTGCGTGCCGGCATTGCACTCGCCATCGCAGTTCATCGGGCACGCCTGCTTGGCGGCGGTGCTGCAGATGTCGGGGTTGCCCGCGCAGCTGGTGGCGAGGAGCGGCTGCGCCTCCTCGTCCGTGATGTCCCAGCTCGCTGCATCGACACTGAAGTTCTTGTCGGGCAACGTCAGATCGAAGTTGGTGACATCGGAGCTGATCAGGCCGCACGCGGATAGCGCGACCACTGCAGCCCCCGCCGCAAGACAAAGCTTCATAGGCATAAGTACCTCTGGTACCGACGAGGCTTGGCCATCATAGCACCGGCGGCCGCGGTGGCCCCAGAAAGCGCGTGACGCGCACTACACCTACACGTTGTCGGCGGCGAGCAGGCGCTCCGCGACGGTCCACGGATCTTCCGTCCGCTCGACGATCGCCTTCGCGATCTCCGTGAGGCCGCCTCGCGCAGCCGCTGCACGCGCGGCGCGATCGGCCAACAGGCCGCGCACCAGCTCGCCGAGGTGAGAAGTCGCACGCGCGATGGCACGAGCCTGGGAATCGGCGCCGCGCCACGCGCGTTCGCGATGGCGCTCGACGGCCGCGACCAGCTCGGCGATGCCGGAGCCCTCGGCCGTTCCCTTGGTGGCGATCGTCCGCACGATCTCGACCTCCTTGCGCTCTCCGTGCGCCCGCAGGTCGAGCATGTTGAGGAGGTCGCGCTCGGTGCGATCGGCGCCCTCTCGATCGGACTTGTTGACCACCAGCACGTCGGCGACCTCGAGCAGGCCCGCCTTGATCGCCTGGATGTCGTCGCCGAGGCCCGGCACCGTCACCACCACGGTGGTGTGCGCGATCTTCATGACCTCGACCTCGTCCTGGCCGACGCCGACGGTCTCGAGCAGGATGCGCTGGTAGCCCATCGCGTCGAGCACGTGGGCGACATCGAACGCCGATCGCGACAGCCCGCCGAGATGACCGCGGGTGGCGAGGCTGCGGATGAACACGTCGGGATCGAGCGCGTGCCGCTGCATGCGGATGCGATCGCCGAGGATCGCGCCACCCGAGAACGGCGACGTCGGATCGACGCACACCACGCCGACGCGCTCGCCCTGCGCGCGGTACTGAGCGATCAGCGCGTCGACCACGGTCGACTTGCCGGCGCCGGGATTGCCGGTGACGCCGACGATGTAGCCCTTCCCGGTGTGCGGGTAGAGCTGCTTGAGCGCGTCGTTGGCGCCGTCGCGGCGATCGTCGATGTCGCGCATCAACCGCGCGGCGTTGCGGATGTCACCTTTCAAGATCGCTGCGACGTCCGTCATGGCTTTGCCTTGAACCGCTGCTCGGGGCCGGCGGGCGTGTAGATCTGTACCGCACGGAAGTCGGCGGTGGCGGTGAACGCGTGCTTCGTGTTCGGCGGGATCTGGATCGTCGAGGTCGGCGTCACGACGAGGTCGATGCCGTTGACCGTCAGCGTGCCGGTGCCCGCGAGCACGTAGAGCACCTCGGTCTCGGCGGCGTGGACGTGCTCGGGGACCCTGGCGTTGCCGGGCATCGCCAGGATCGTCGCGGCGAGCTGCTTGTCCTTGATCGTACCGGCATCGGCGAAGATCGTGGCGACGCCGCGGTTCGGCAGGTCGTACGACTTCGCGCTCGCGGCCGGGATCACCATCGGCCCGGCGATGCCGGTCTTGACCGCACCGAGCTCGCGCGTCGGCAGCGCGCCCATCCGCGCCGAGCCCTCGCGGCCGCCCGGCACGATCGCGATCACGGCGTGCAGGTCGGCATCGGCGATCACGTTGCGCACCGCGTTCGCGGGCACGTACATCATGTCGCCCGGCTTGACCTCGCGCTTCGTGGTGCCCGCCTCGACGCGCGCGGCGCCGAGGAAGTGCCAGAGCTCGGCGCGCTCGGCGATCCGCGCGCCCGTCGAGCCGCCGGCCTGGATCGCGAGCTCGACGAGCGACACCGCGGCGTTGCCGGAGTTGTTCTCGTCGAGCAGGACCTGGATCGCGAGCTTGCCCTGCCCTGCCCACGGCACCAGGTTGCGATCGATCAGGTTCTGGCCGTCAGGTGCGCGGAACTTGAACGGCAGCTGGATCGCCTGACCGTTCAGTGGCGGCGCCCATGGATACCTCTCGAGCAGCGCGGTGACGCAGGCCGCGAGCTTCTTGTTGCGCGTGGTATCGCGCGCCAGCGTGACGTTGGCAGTGCCGGCGGTGACGATGTCGACGAGCGCGGCGATCTCGCCCTCGATGTCGAACCGCTCGACCGCGGCGGCGGCCCAGCAGATCTGCGCGGCCTCGTCGAGCTCGTTCATCGCCTTCTGGATCGCCGCGAGCTTCTCCTCCTGCGAGACCTCCCTGGCATCCGCCTCGGCGACGGCCGCATCGCGAGGCGGCGGCGTGGGCGGCACCGGAGCCGTGCTCGGACCGGGACACGCGGCGAGCAGCAACAGCGCTGCCAGCAGCTTCATCTAGGCGACCTTGGGACGCAGGTAGGACTCGACCCAGTCGATGATCTCGTTGGTGCTCGCGCCCGGTGTGAAGATCTTGGCGACCCCGATCTGCTCGAGCTTCGGCAGATCATCCTTCGGCACGATGCCACCGCCGAACACCACGACGTCGCCGACGCCGCGCGCCTTCAGCGCGTCGATCACCGCCGGGAACAGCGTCATGTGCGCGCCCGACATGATCGACAGCCCGACCGCATCGACGGCCTCCTGTACGGCGGCGGCGGCGATCATCTCGGGCGTCTGGTGAAGGCCGGTGTAGACGACCTCGTAGCCGGCATCGGCGAGCGCGCGGGCGACGACCTTGGCCCCACGATCGTGACCGTCGAGACCGGGTTTGGCGACGAGGATGCGGAGCTTGCGATCGGACATAACGCGCCCCGAATCTAATGGAACATCATTGCCTGCGCTACGTTCGACGCGATGGGACTGGGCCGAACTGCAGGCCCGCCGGGTGACCTCTTCGCCGCCGCAAACCTCGCACATGCGCTGCGGTTGGCTGGAAAGCGTCAATCGATCAGCAAGCGGGGCTTGCGGCGACGCAGCTCCTCGACGTCCGCCTTCGGGATCGAGCCGTGCGACACCACCTTCGTCAGCTCCGGAAGCTCGGCGAGGACGAGCGCGTTGCGTAGCGCCGGCGTGCCCCAGACCTCGAGCACGCGCAACGCGACGCACTTCGCGAGCGGTGCGAGATCGGTGATCCGCGTCAAGCCGAGCTTCAGCGTGTGCAGCTTCGCGAGGCTGGCGAGCGGTGCGAGGTCGCTGACGCGATTGCCCTCGAGATCGATCTCCCGGAGCTCGGCGAGCTCGGCGAGCGGCCGCAGGTCGTCGATCTCGTTATCCTCCGCGCTCAGCTTGCGCAGCGCGCGGCAGCGCTCGAGGCCGATCAGCGAGGTCAGGCCGCAATCCTCGACGAACAGCTCCTCGAGCGGCTCGGCGGGTGCGAGGCTGACCAGGTCGAGCTCGTGGTTGTAGCGAGCGATCAGGTCGCGCAGGCGAGGCAGGCGCGCGAGCGGCGACAGGTCGGTGGTCCCGGTGGACTCGATGTCGAGGAAGTCGAGGCGCTCGAACCTGCGTAGCGGCTCGAGGTTCGGCAGCGCCTGCTTCTCGATGCTCAGGTGATCCTCGCGGACGAGGTTGGCCAGGTTGTCGTCGGTCGGCTCCTTGCCGGCGGACAGCCCCATCTCGTCGAACAGCGGCTTCTTCCACGCGCGCGGCAGCGAGTTCCACCACTCGCGCAGCGTCGGATCGGGCGGCGTCTCGACGTCGAGGTTCTGGTTCTCGTCATCGGGATACCACTGATCGATCCGCACGAACGGGTTGGCGTCGCGCAGCGCCTTGAGGTCCTCGTACGTGCTCTGCTCGCCCGCGTCGATGCTCTCGAGCCACCGCAGCTTGGCGAGCGCCGCGAACCCGGTCGTCAGCGGGTTCGTGAAGCACGAGATCTCCTTGAGGCGCGGACAATCGGCGAGCGGGGAGATGTCGTGGATGCCGTTCTCGTAGACCGTGATCTCGGTGAGCCCGCGCAGCCCGCGCACCGGCTCGAGGCTCTCGAGCCCGGCCTCGGTGCAGTGCAGCCCCTCGAGCTCGTGCAGCTGCTCGATGCCCTCGAGGCCCACGATCGGGTTCTCGTCGACGACCAGCCGCTTCAAGTGCGTCAGCTTCGAGAGCGGCCGCAGGCTCGTCACCTTGTTGTTGGAGATGTCGAGCCGCGTCAGCGAGCGGAGCTCGGCGATCGGCGTCAGGTCGGTGATGTCGTTCTCCGTCAGATCGAGATCGTCGAGGTTCTCGAGTCTCGTCACCCACGACACATCGGTCAGACCCGCTTCGCTGATCGTGAGGTCGGTGAGCCGCGAGAGCTTCAGGAGCTCGTCGTCGGACGGATCGCGGTCCTCGTGGAGGCTGATCGAATCGCGGAGCTCCTTCTTCACCGCACCCGGCAGTGCGGGCCACCACGCGCGCAGCGCGGCGAGCTTCGCCGGCGGGATCGTCGGAGGTGGCGTGTCGAGCCAGCCGAGGATCGAGTCGATGGTGTCGCGATCGGCCTGCGGATCGTCGCGCAACTTCCTCAGATCGGCGACCGCCTCGCGAACCTTCGGGAGATTGTCGGGGGTCGCGAGATCGACGATCTGGTGATACGCGCGGATCGCGTCGCGCGGTCGGCCGGTCAGCAGATAGCCGTGACCGAGGTAGT
>JAEYYY010000565.1 GCA_023430775.1 Pseudomonadota bacterium | reverse complement strand
CCGCGTGCTCACGCTCGACGCGATGCCGTCGGTGATCCGCGAGGCGATCGAGGAAGGGCGTCTCGTCATCACCCGTCGATAGGGACAGTCTCCACTTATGCCACTTAGGGTCTCAACTATGCGGAATCGCGTCGCACCACGGGGACAGTGTTGAATTGCGAGCGGCGCGAACCACAGCAAAACGAATGTCCGGTGGCCGGACAAAATCACAAGTCAACTCTGTCCCTTTCGTCGAGCGTGTTTCTCGGTAGTTAAACGAGCGAAGTGGCGCAAGTGGAGACTGTCCCCAAGCGGAGGTGTCATGCGTGAGGTGTGCTTCTTGATCGGTCGCGGTGGCGCGATCCTCTATGCAGATGCGTCGAACAGCCCGGCGGCCTTGCCGGACTCGCGCACGCGCTGGGAGGCGATCTGGGAGCACCGCGAGGAGCTCGAGGCGATCGTTCACAGCCACCCGGTCGGACCTGGATCGTTTTCCGCCGAGGACGAGTCGACCATGCGAGCGATCGACGCTGCCCTCGGCAAGGCGATGCACTACTGCGTGGTCGCTCCTCGCGTCACCATCTCGCGCACCGGCCTCGACTCGCCCGTGACGCATCTCGATCCCGAGCCGTGGTGGGCACACCTGCTGCGGCTCGCCAGTGGAATGAAAGGAAGCTCGAAATGACGATCTTGAACATCACCTACCAGGGCCGCTCGGCCGACTACCACCTCGACCTCGACCACGGAACGTCGGACGCCGACATCCGTCGCATCGCCGTCGAGGTCGTGCGCTCGGGTGGTGTCCGCGGCCTTCACCTGCCGCACCTGCCGATGAACACCTTCAGCACGTTCGTCGTGGACCGTCTGCGTGCGCCGAACGGCGAGCAGCGGATCTACCTGCGTCCGAAGGTGCCGTTCGGTGCTGTATAGGTGAGGAGGGGCGAGACCAATATGCCGAAGCGTGTCCTCATCGCAGGTGTTGGTGCGCTCGGCTCGACGTGCGTGATGTTCATCCGCAACGTCGAGGCCGAGCTGCGCCTTGTCGATTTCGATCGCGTCGAGAGCAAGAACCTCTCGGCGCAGTGGTTCGTCAAGCAGTCGGTCGGCAAGAACAAGGCCGAGGCCGTGCGTCTCCAGCTCGCCAACTTCTATGGCGGCAAGGCCGACGCGATGGGCGTCCGGCTCGAGACGACGAACGCCGCGAAGCTGCTCGAGGGGTGCGACCTTGCGGTCGACTGCTTCGATAATGCCGACAGCCGGCTGGTTCTATCGGAGGCCTGCAAGGGGGCCAGCGTCCCCCTCCTGCATGGCGCGATCGCGGCAGACGGCACCGTCGGGCTGGTCCGCTGGGACGAGCGATTTGTCCCTGATCGCGAGGACGTAGAGGGTCAGGCGACCTGCGAAGGCGGGGAGCATCTGCCGATGATCGGGCTGGTCGGTGCGACGCTGGCGCGCACCATCCAGGACTTCTTGAAGGACGGGTCGCGGCACGACTATCTGGTCTCGCTCACGGGATCCGTCCAAACCAGCTGATTCCAAAAGCTTCTGCTACGATAGGAGCCCTGTGCGGAGGCTAGGCGCTGCTCTGGCGTGGTTGTGCACGTTGCCCGCGTGCAACCAGCTGCTCGGCATCTCCAACCCGGTCGCCGGAGATGCGACCGCCCCCGACGATTCGCGTCCGGATGATGCGATGAACGAGGATGCGGCACTCGACGCGCCACCGGCGTGCACGACGGCGACCTCGTTCGGCGACGACATCACGTCTGCCGTCGGCGGCACCGGCGTCGCGCTGGCGATCGGTCGCTTCGACAACGGCGCGGTCAACGACGTCGCGGTCGCGGTGACCACCGACACCGTGATCCTGCTCGGCAACAACGCCGGCGCGTTCACCGTCTCGCAGACGCTGACCGAGCCGGCGGTGGCGCTCGCCGTCGACGACTTCGACAACATTCGCGACGGCATCGTGGCGATCACCGCGACCAGCGCCACGATGCGCCGGCAGACGGCCGCTGGTGTGTTCGGCGGCGCGCAACCGCTCGACGGTCCGTTCACCGGCGCGGCGGCCGCGCTCGCCGGTGAATTCGGCGCCACGCTGGTTGCCGATGTGGTGGTCGGAACCGGCGCCGGAGCGATCGCGTTCACCAGCAACCTCGGAACGCTCGGCACGTTCACCAAGGGCGACACCGTCGGAGCCGCGGGCGACACGCTGGTGTTCGCCGGGCAGATCGACAAGGACAACGACGAGGATCTGATCTTCGTCGACGCCAGCGGCAACGTGAAGCTCGCACTGTCCGATGGCGCCGACGGCAGCTTCGGCCCGCTCGAGCAGATCGCCACCGGCGCCACTGGGCGCGGGGTCGGCGTCGGCAACTTCGATGACGACGCCTTCCTCGACCTCATCGTCGCCACCGCGGCGGGCGGCGAGGTCTATCTCCAGAACCCGGCGTCGCCCGGCATGTTCACCAAGCAGACGGGCACGTTCGGCGGCATCAAGAGCACGGCACCGCTGCTCGTCGGCGATCTCAACGGCGACACGCTCGACGATGTCGTCACGCCGACGACCGTCGTGCTCCAGTGCCCGACGACCCGCGTGTTCACGCAGGTCGAATCGATCGACGCGGCCAAGGGACTGCTCGGCGACGTCAACGGCGACAGCAAGCTCGATCTCCTCCGGCTCTCCGGCACCGATCTGATCGTGAGGTTGCAGCAATGACGAGCCAAGAGGATTCGAGATCATGATGAAGGGCGGGCTCGCGAACGTCGGTGATGTGCTCGGTGGCAAGTACCGGGTCGAGCGCATCCTGGGCATCGGCGGCATGGGCATGGTCGTGCTCGCGACGCACCTCGATCTCGATTCGCAGGTCGCGATCAAGTTCATGTTGCCGGGGGCGATGGAGTCGCCCGAGGCGGCGTCGCGCTTCATGCGCGAGGCGCGCGCGAACAGCCGCCTCACCAACGATCACGTCTGCCGCGTGATGGACGTCGGCAAGTTCGAGAGTGGCCAGCCGTACATCGTCATGGAGTACATGGAGGGCTACGACCTCGGTACGCTGCTCAAGCGCAAGGGCGCGCAGCCGGTCGAGGTCGCCGTCGACTACATCATGCAGGCGTGCGAGGGCATGGCCGAGGCGCACGGTCACGGCATCGTCCACCGCGATCTCAAGCCCGATAACCTGTTCCTCGCCGGGCGCGCCGACGGCAGCGAGATCATCAAGATCCTCGACTTCGGCATCTCGAAGGCCGCGGTCACCGGCATCGCCACCAGGACCGGCGACATCATGGGCTCGCCGGCATACATGGCGCCGGAGCAGATGCAGTCGACCAAGGATGTCGACCAGCGCGCCGACATCTGGTCGCTCGGCGTCATCCTCTATCAGCTGATCAGCGGCCGGATGCCGTTCGTCGCCGATACGCTGCCGGCGCTCTGCCTCGCGGTGATCAACGAGGAGCCGCCGTCGCTCGAATCGATCCGCAAGGACCTGCCGCACGGTCTCGCGCAGGTGGTGATGAAGTGCCTCGCGAAGAATCGCGACGAGCGCTACCTCAACGTCCACCAGTTCGGTCAGGCGCTGCTGCCGTATGGCAAGGCCGAGGCGACCGCGGCGGTGACGCGCATCCGCGGCATGCTGCAGCGCAAGCGCCCGCCCACGCCGCCGCCGCTGATGATGCTGCCGTCGGAGTTCTCCGATGTCGCGCCCACGCTGGTCGGCGACGACGAGTCGGTGCCGGTACCGAAGCAGAACAAGACCGTCCTGCCGCCCGCCGCGACGCGCACCACGATGGGGGGCTCGTCGGGCGAGTCGATGTCGCTGATCAACCAGACGAAGCGTCCCGGCGTGATCGGCGCGCTGATCGGCGCGATCGCGCTGGTCGGCCTGATCATCGTCATGGTGCTGATCAAGCGCGGCAACGAGGCCGACTCGATCCCGGCGTCGACCGGATCGGTGGTGTCGCCGCCGCCCGCACCCACCAAGGTCGAGTCTCCGGAGCCCGCGCCGCGCGAGCCGACCGAGATCAAGGTCGAGCCGATTCCCGAGCCACCGCCGCCGAACGTCGTCGTCGTCGAGGATCCGCCGACCGTGGCCGGTACCGGCTCGGGCTCGGGGAAGAAGCGCGACAAGCGCGACAACAAGGACAAGAAAGAGCCGGCCGCGGGGAGCGGATCCGGTAGCGGCAGCGCTGCGGTCACCACGCCTCCGCCCGACGGCGACGATGAGGACAAGTGGGGCCACATGCTGCACGACGGCGACAAGAAGGATCCGCCGAAGGAGAACGAGTGATCCGCGCGCTCGTGCTCGCGGCTGCGCTCGTCGGGTCGTCGGCGATCGTTCATGCCGATGCGAAGTCCGAAGCGATCCTGCTGTTCGATCAGGGCATCAAGGAGATGAAGGCGGGCCAGTACGAGAAGGCCTGCAACAGCTTCGAGCGCAGCATGGCGACGTACGAGGACAGCGGCACCAAGGGCAGCCTCGCGCGCTGCTACGAGAAGCTCGGCCGGCTCGCGTCGTCGTGGAAGCTGTGGCGCGAGCTCGCCGACACGGCGCCGTCCTCGGATCTGCGCAAGGACGCCGCCGCGCAGGCTGCGAAGCTCGAGCCCCGGATCGGGCGCTACGTCATCAAGCTGACCAACCCGCCTCCGGATCTGACGGTGACGCTCAACGGCCAGCCGACGAAGCTCACCGACGTGCCGGTGCCGATCGATGCCGGCGGCGTGATCGTTCGCGCCTACGCCGCGGGTCGCAAGGACTTCTCGAGCGAGCTCGCCGCCACCGACGGCAAGGTGCTGACGATCGAGATCCCCGAGCTCGCAGTCGAGACCGTCGTCGAGACGAAAGATCCCGACCCGATCGAGCAGCCACCACCACCGCCACCGCCGCCGAGTAGCAAGCGCAAGTACATCGGGCTCGGCCTGGTCGGCGTCGGCGCCGGCGCCGTGATCGTCGGTGGCGTGTTCGGCCTCAAGGCCAAGTCCGCGTTCGGCGACGCCGAGGACCTGTGCGGCGGTGACGTCGATAACTGCATCGCCGATCGCGTCGACGAGGCCCAGACCAAGGTCGACGACGCGCGCAGCGCCGGGACGCTGTCGACGGTGATGTTCGTCGCCGGCGGCGCCGCGATCGCGGGCGGCATCATCCTCTACGTCACCGCGCCGAAGGCAGCCGAGAAGCAGCAGGTGACGGTGCGCCCGCTCGCCACGCCGAGCACGGCCGGCCTCGTCCTCACGGGCCGGTTCTGAGTCTTGTAGGGTAGTTCACGGATCCCGCGTGCAGCCTCACGTACGCTGGAGGCAGTGAAGGCCTTCGCGACCCTGTTCGCGCTCGCCGCCTGCTCGTACAACGCGCCGGCGGACCCGACCGATGGATCAGTCTCTGGAGATGGTGACGCTCCGCCGGACATGCTGATCGACGACGAGGACGACGACGACGACGGCGTGCTCGACGACGACGACAACTGTCCACGCAAGGCC
>JAEYYY010000545.1 GCA_023430775.1 Pseudomonadota bacterium | reverse complement strand
CGTTAGAGAAGCCAAACAACTCGACGACAGCGGTCGATGGTCGGCCAGTGATCGAGGTACCCTTTTCCCGATGGATCACTTGACGGGGACGCGGATCCGGCGCGAAGCGACGCCGGCGACCGTCAACCTCCGCCGCTGCAAGCTGGTGGTCATCAAGGGCAGCCAGCGCGGCACCGAGTTCGTGATCTCGGGCGACACCTTCAAGGTGGGCAAGGCCCCCGAGAACGACCTCGTCCTCGCCGACGAGACGGTGTCGCGCGTCCACTTCGAGATCGCTCGCGATGCCAAGGGCTACCTGGTTCGCGACATGAAGAGCACCAACGGGACGTTCCTCGACGGTGCCGAGGTCAAGGAGGCCTACCTGCGCGCCGGCTCGGTGATCGGCCTCGGCTCCTGCGAGCTCAAGTTCACGCCGTTCGAGGAGCGCATCGAGATCCTCCCCTCCGAGAAGGAGCAGCTCGGGGAGATGGTCGGCAAGTCACCCGCGATGCGGGAGATCTTCGGCCTCGTCGAGCGCATCGCACCCACCGACGCCACCGTCCTGATCGAGGGCGAGACCGGTACCGGCAAGGACATGATCGCGCGCACGCTCCACCAGCTGTCGCCGCGCAAGGATGCGCCATTCATCGTCGTCGATTGCGGCGCGGTCGCCGGCACGCTGATCGAGTCCGAGCTGTTCGGCCACGAGAAGGGCGCGTTCACCGGCGCGGTCACCGCGCGGCAAGGCGCCTTCGAGCTGGCCTCCGGCGGCACCGTCTTCCTCGACGAGCTCGGCGAGCTCTCGCTCGATCTGCAGCCGAAGCTGTTGCGCGTGCTCGAGCAGCGCGAGCTGCGCCGCGTCGGCGGCACCAAGACGATCAAGGTCGACCTCCGCGTGATCGCCGCGACCCGCAAGGACCTCCGCTCCGAGGTCGAGAAGGGCAAGTTCCGCGAAGACCTCTACTTCCGCCTCAACGTCGTGCCGATCACCGCGCCGGCACTGCGCGAGCGCCGCGAGGACATCCCGCTGCTCATCGACTCGATGCTCGGCAAGCTCGGCGGCCCCGACAACAAGGCGACGCTGACCGAGCAGACCCGCGCCGCGCTGATGGCGCACGACTGGCCCGGCAACGTCCGCGAGCTGCGCAACGTCATCGAGCGGGCGCTCGCCCTCGGTGCCGACCCCGGCATGCTGGTCGCGCCGCTCGGGCAGGGCGAGTCGAAGGCGGCGCAGCTGCATGACAAGATCGAGTTCGAGCCAAACGTGTCGTTCCGCGACACCAAGGAGAAGTGGAACGAGCTGTTCGAGCGCCGCTACCTCGCGTGGTTGATCAAGCGCGCCGACGGCAACATCTCCAAGGCCGCGCGCGACGCAGACATGGACCGCAAGTACTTGCATAAGCTCTTGCGCAAGTACGGGATCACGGCCGGCGACGACGACGACAACTGACGAGGGGAGTGATGGAGATCCAGGTCAGCGTAACCGCGGGTGAAGCGAAGGGCGCCGTGTTCTCGTTCGAGCAGCCGGACTGCTTTCTGTTCGGCAGGAGTCAGGACGCGAAGGTTTCCCTCGCGAACGATGGCTTCGTGTCGCGCCAGCACTTCCTCCTCACGATCGCGCCCCCCGAGTGTCGGGTGACCGATCTCGGAAGCAAGAACGGAACGATCGTCAACGGCCGTCGCTATGGTGGGCGCAAGCCGGCGGGCCCTGGTGTCGCCCAGGCCCCCGATGGACAGGTCGCGGTCACGCTGAAGCACGGCGACGAGATCGTGGTCGGCGATACGCGCATGTCCGTCGCGATCAACGCCGACGCGGTGTGCATGCAGTGCCGGTCCGCGATCCATCATCGCGACAAGCCGGCCTGCGAGGTACCCGGTGGCTTCCGGTGTGCCGCCTGTCGAGCGCGGCCTCTGGCGGCCGAGACGCTGTCCAAGATCTACTCCTTGCAATGCATTCGTTGTGGGAGCGACGTGACAGCGGAGGCAGGGAATGGAGGGCAAGTCGTCGGCGCCGAGTTCGTGTGCGGTCGGTGTCGCGAGCGGGCGCTGGCCCCCGTACCGTCGACGCACGTGAGCAGCACGCTCGCGCCACCGGTCGGAGCGCCCGCGATCCCCGGCTACACGGTGCTCGCCGAGCTCGGACGTGGAGGCATGGGCGCGGTCTACAAGGCAAGACACGACCCGAGTGGAGCGCTCGTCGCGATCAAGACCATGCTGCCGCATGTCGCGATCAACGCCGGGCACGTGCAGATGTTCGAGCGTGAGGTCCAGGTGACCCACCAGCTCCGGCATCCCAACATCGTCGAGCTCCGCGGATACGGCAAGGTCGACGGTACCGTCTATTGCGTGCTCGAGTTCGTCGACGGCGTCGACCTCGCGAAGCTCATCCAGCGGCGCGGTGGAAAGCTCCAGCTCCAGGAGGCAGGCAGCCTGATGCTGCAGATCCTCGACGGCTTGGGGCACGCACATACCACCACGCTCTCGGTCGAGCTTCCGGGCGTGGGTGCGCGAACGGTGGCCGGCATCGTTCATCGCGATCTCAAGCCACAGAACATCTTGCTGGCTGCCGACGCCGAGGGGTGGAAACCCAAGGTGGCCGACTTCGGCCTATCGAAGGCGTTCGAATCGGCGGGGATGAGCAGCTTCACGTCGGAGGGACAGGTCGCAGGAACTCCGTTGTACTGGCCGCGCGAGCAGATCACGCAGTATCGCTACCTCCATCCGGCCACGGACGTGTTCTCGATCGCTGCGGTCTTCTACGAGGCACTCACCGGCTCCCCGATCCGCGACAGCTTCGCCGAGATGACACGGCGTTGCGAGCAGCGCGGGACGCCGCCGAACCTCGGCGACTTCGCGATCGCGATCCTCGATGGCCCGATCGTGCCGATCCAGAGGCGACACGCTTCGATCCCGCCCGCCGTGGCAGCGGTCCTCGATCGTGCTCTCGCAGAAGCCGAGGTTCCGCGCGATCCAGCGCAGATGCGAGACATGCTCTCGCGGCTGCGTTATCCCGACGCCCTTTCGTTCCGCCGGGCGCTCGCCGCCGCACTCGGTCGATGACAAGACGCGACGAGGAGACGATGACGCACCACGGAGCGGCATCGACACCGGGCGAGACGCTGACGCACCATGGAGCGGCGTCGACACCGGGCGAGACGATGACGCATCACGGGTTGTCGCCCGCCGAGACACTCACCCATTCTGGGGAGGCCCGAAGCACCCGCCCTGTCGATTCCGTCGAGCCGGGGTGGGCACCGGGGGCGATCGTCGAGGAGCGGTGGGAGGTATTCGGCGCCGCGCGTGGCGGGATGGGGCAGGTCTACTTCGTGCGCGACCGCGGTTGGGGAAACGCCACGCTCGCCGTCAAGTCGCTGCTCGCACACGGCAACCCGAGCCCCGAGCGACTGGCAACCAGTCGCAAGCTGTTCCGGCGCGAGACGCAGGTCTGGCTCGATCTCGGCGCGCACCAGAACATCGTGTCGGGCTTCTACACGCTCGAGGTCGGCGGCGTCCTGCGGTTCTTCATGGAGTACGTCGCCGGTCAGTCGCTGGCCGACATCGTCGCGCCGGGCGAGCTCGAGTTGCCACGCGCGCTCGATCTCGCGATCCAGCTGTGCGCCGGCATGCAGTACGTGCACGTACGCGACGTGGTTCATCGCGATCTCAAGCCTGCCAACTGTCTCGTCATGGAGGACGACACGCTGCGGGTGACGGATTTCGGTCTCGGCAAGGCGGTCACCGATCTCGACGCGGCGATGCCGGCCGCCGACGCGGCACACGACGCAGGGCTTTCGCAGCATGGCGCGGGGACGCCGTATTACATGGCACCGGAACAGTGGAGCTCGCTCGCGGAGGCGCACAAGCCGGCGGACGTCTACGCGTTCGGGGTCATCCTCTACGAGCTGCTGGGTGCGGGGCGACCGTTCACGTCGGAACCGGCGGTGCTGCGTCGCTACGACGGCCGGGTCCCGCCGCTCCTCCAGCAACTGATCGATGGCGGTGCGCCGATCGAGCAGCTCGTGCTGCGGATGTTCCACCAGCAAGCCACCCCGTTCGCGTTGTCGACGGTGCGGCCGGAGCTGCCGCCCGCACTGCAGTCGATCGCGCAGGCCTGTCTCTCGAAGCAGCCGGCCGAGCGGCCCGGTTTCGGTGCGGTGCGCGACGAGCTGATCCGTTGCTACACCCAGGTCACCGGCCATCCCTATCGCCGCCAGCTACCGGATGCACTCGAGCCCAGCGAGGCAGGCGAGAACAATCGTGCCGTCTCGTACTACACGATGGGGAATCACGCGAAGGCGAAGTCGATCCTCGACGCCTGGCTCGTCAACGATCCGAAGGCGCTCTACCCGTGGATCAATCGCCATTCGATCGCGTTGCGCCACGCCGAGATCGAGCCCGCCGACGTCGCCGACCGGTTCGCGCGCGAGCTGGTGAGAAGTCATCCCGGCGCGTTCGACGGCAGCGATGGCATCGCCGCATATGCTCGCGCGGTCGCGCGCTATCGGTTCGAGCATCCTGCCAAGGTGCTGTCGGTGGCGGTCTCGCCCGATGGTGCGACGATCGCCACAGGCTGCGAGGATCGCTCGGTCCGCGTGTTCGATGCAGCGACGGGGGAGTTGCTCGCGAGGCACGAGCACGACGACCTCGTGCTCGCCGTCGCGTTCGGTGCGAACGGCACGCTCGCCGCGGGAAACGGTGCCGCGATCGCGATCTACGATCGAGCGGGAAAGTTGAAGACGAAGCTCGCAGGCCATACCGAGCTCGTGACCTCGCTGGCCGTGGCAGGCGACGGAACGCTATGGTCCGCGAGCAACGATCGCACTGCACGGTCGTGGGACATCGGTGCCCGACGCGAACGCGTCCAGCTCAAGAAGCACGGCGAGATCGTCCGCAGCGTCACCACCTCCGGACACCACGTCGCGACCTGTAGCTTCGACGGGCAGGTGCGCGTGTGGACCTCCGAAGGGCAGCTCGTGCGCGCGTTCGGCGAAGCCGGCACGGTCCAGACGATCGCGCGCTTCGCGTCCGATGGTCGTACGCTGTGGACCGGCGGCAATGACGGCGTGCTGCGTCGGTGGGACTTCGAGGCTGGAGCGCTGGTCGGCAGCTACCGCGAGCACACGGGAGGGCTCGCGGCCCTGGCCGTCGCGGGCGATCACGTCGCGACCGCGGGCGTCGATCAGATCGTCAGGCTATGGGATGCGCGGACCGGGCAGGTCCTTCGCCGCTGGCTCGGTCACCGCGCCGCGGTCCGTGCCCTCCAGTTCGTCGATGCGACGCGCCTGGTGACCGCGAGCGACGATCACACGGCCCGACTGTGGTCGCTCGAGCCGCTCCCCGCCGAGCACTGGCCGCTGCACATCCGCCGGGATGCCGCGGTCGGCGGCAGGCGCGAGCTGGAGCGCGAGAAGCGCGCGTTGATCGCGCGTGCAGAGCGCGGTGATGCGGTGCTCTCCGCGCTTCGCGAGTTTCGCGGCGCGCACGAGGCGTACCGGCGTGACGACGAGCTGCTCGCTTCCGAGCACGCGCTGGGCAAGCAGCGCGGGATCCCGGTCGGCTGTCGCGATGCATTCGTGGCATGGACGGCGACCACGGGGGCGCCGGTCGTGGACGTCGCGTTCTCGCGCGCGGGTGACTCCGTGTACGCCGCGACGGAGGCGGAGCTATGGCGCTATGCGGTGGACCGGCGCACGCGGCCGCAGCGCATCGCGAACGTCACGGCGCCTGTGGCGTGCATGGTGAGCGACGACGGTGCGCACGTGCTGTCGGCCGGGGCGAACGGGATCGCAGTGTGGTCCGCGGCTGCCACGGATGTGTCCGAGCTCGCACGCTCGTGGGAACGAGGCGCACTCCATCACGCGGCGTTCGCGGGCAACGGCTCCGTGGTGGTGGCTGGCGGCTGGTCGCGCGGTGCGTTGCGTGCGTCGTGGCAGGCGCAGGGGCTACTGCGTGCCTGGCGGTTTCCCAGCGGTGAGGAGATCAAGTTCAAGCACAAGGGCCACGCGGCGCTCGCGGTCGCGGTCTCGAGCGATGGCGGACTGATCGCGGCGGGGATGGACGACGGGGAGCTCGCGCTGTGGGATGTCGAACGCCGCACGCGCTCGACGGCGATGGTACCCGCCACGCGCTCCCCGATCACCGCCGTCGCGCTGTCGGCCACGAAGCGGCTGGCCGCGAGCGGTGGAGAAGACGGGACCGTGTGCTTGTGGCGGCTCGATACAGGTGCGCTCGTAGGCTCGGCAGCGCACCGTGGCAGGGTGACCTCGCTATCGTTCAGCGACGATGACGGGCTGTTGGCGAGCTCCGTTGCCGACGGGACGGTCTCCCTATTCCTATGTCAACCGCTACGACAACTACGAGTGCTCGAAGGTCATGCCGAGACCGCGACGATCGCGTTCGGACCGGGTGGGCGACAGCTCGTCAGCGGCGGCCGCGATCGATTGCTGCGCGTGTGGACGCTCGATCTCGACTGGCCGCTGTGAGCTCACTCCCGCGGATTTTCTTCGACGATCTGGCCGCCGGTCGAGGACAGCTCGAACCTCGCGTACGTCGTATCGCAATCGGCATCCTGATGGGCGATGACCCGGAAGTCGTCGCCCTCGCGCACGAGCTCGTATGATTCGATGTGTGGCTCGTCGATCGAAAACTCGAGGGCTCGCCACGTGGGATGTTCCCACCATGTCGGATCCGGCCGGCACATCGCGCCGGGATCACTACAGCAGGTCCCGAGTGGCGGCGTCGGTCCGACGCTGTCGGGCAGGGCGCCGTTCGCGCGGAGCATCTTCGCCGTCTTGGAGAGCTGGTCGAGTCGTAGCGCGAGCGTGTTTCGCTTCGTTCGTTTCTCGTACTTGAGCGTCGTCAGGAACGCGGGGACCCCGACCATCAACAGCAGCACCAGCGTGATCCCGATGATGCCCTCGAGGTTCATGAGCGAGACACGAGGAACCGCGCCGGCGGGCGCAGGTGCCGGCGCCGCGGCATCGGAGAGCGCGAGTTGCCGCGTGCGCGCCGCTTGCTGTCGTTTGGAGATGCGCAGGACGAACAGGACGTAGAGCCCGAGCGTGGCAAACGGATACAGGCTCGACCACACCACGGCGGGCGTCGCGAGCGCGGGCTGGAACGCACTCGCGAACGAGAGGGCGAGCGTGAGCAGGATGCCGAACATGAGGATGCGCCACCACCAGAGGATCAGAGGCGACGGCTGCTCCGGCTTACCGGTGCAGCGCATCCACAGCTCCTGATAGATCATCCGGCTCGCGTAGATATTCGCGAACGGAATGATGATCAGCAGTGCTGCGCTGACGGGCGAGAACCGGAGGTCCGTCGCTCCCAGCGCGCGCGCGTTACTGTGTGTGCGATATACCCATGCCGAGGACGCGACGAGCGTGACCACGATCGGCAGCCACCCGAGGACACCGGGGAGCGCGGCGCCGAACAGGCCGGCGAGCAACACGGCACCGTTGATGCCGATGACCGACACGAGCGCGATGGTGAATGGTTGAAGCGAGACGTACCGCGGTTGCACCATGATCCCCCCTTACTCGAATCACTCCGATGGATTTTCTTCCACGACCGCGTCGATGCCGGTCTTCGATGACAGCTCGAGCCGAGCGTGGATGCCATCACAATCGCGATCCGCATAGACCACGACCTTGAAGTCGTCGCCGATGCGGACGAACTCGTATGACTCGCGCAGATACGTCGACGAGAAGTCCAGCGCCCTCCAGGATGGGTGCTGCCAGTCCGCTCGACAGCGGCCGGTACAACACGCTCCGAGCGGCGGCGTCGGCCCGACACTCTCCGGTAACTCGCCATGCACCTGCGCCATCAACGCGTGGTTGTAGAGTTGCTTCAGGTTCATGACCCGCATCTTGTGACGCGCGTCCTCGAGCGTGCCGAGCGCGGCCGACGCGCCGAGGATCACGAGCCCGAGCAGCGCCAGCAGCGTGACGCCGAGGATCGCTTCGAGGTTGACGAACGTCAGCCGCGGTAGCGGGCCACCTGTTGCCACCGGGGCAGCTGCATCGGAGAGCGCGAGGTGACGCTTGTGGGCTGCGGTCTGGCGCTTCGCGATCGCGAGGACGAGCACGACGTAGAGCGCCAGCGTGGTGAACGGATACACGCGAAGCGCGAGCATCGCGAGCGCCTGGAGGGCAGGCTTGAATCCACCAGCGATGCCGAGCCCGAGCGAGAGTACCAGGCCGAACACGAACACGCGCCACCACCACACGACCAACCGCGACGGTTGCTCCGGCGTGCCGGCGCAGCGCATCCACAGCTCCTGGTAGATCATGCGGCTCGCGTAGATGTTCGCGAACGGGATCACGAGCAGTGCCGCCGCGCCGCCTGCCGAGAACCTGAGCCCGGTCGCACCGAGCGCACGTGCATTGCGGTGCACCCGGTACACCCACAACGAGGACGCGACGACCAGGGCACCGGCCGGCAACCACGCCAACCAACCGGTGAGTGCCGCGCCGGCGATGCCCGCAACGGCCAGCGCGACGTTGACGCCGATGACGAGGACGAGCGCGACCGTGAACGGCCGGAGCGAGACGTAGTCGGTCCGCGACACCCGGCCTCAGTGTACGATTCTCGGCGGATGTGAATCCACGCTCCGAGCGGCTCGGCGCACAGGAGCAGATCGCCGGAGCCGTCATCGGCTGGGCGATCGGGCTCGATCGGCTCGCGCTCGCGGTTCGCGGCGTAGCGCGAGGCACGCGTCTTGAACGACGCAGGGCATGGCCACGACGCTGCCGCACGCAGGCGAGACGCACAAGGAGCGGATCGATCGCGAGCTCCACGAGCTGCTCGAAGAGATTCGCGTCGCGCTCCCCGGCGTCGAGGTGCTGTTCGGGTTTCTTCTGATCCTGCCGTTCAGCGAGCGCTTCGAGGCGCTCGGCGAGGCGCAGAAGTACGTGTTCCTCGCGAGCCTGCTCGTCACCGCGGTGTCGACGGCGCTGCTGATCGCGCCGACGGCGCACCATCGCCTCGGGTTTCGCACCATCGACAAGGAGCGGCTGCTGTTCCGGACCAATCGCCAGGTGATCGTCGGGCTCGTGCTGGTCGCGATCGCGATCTCGCTCGTCGTCCATCTGGTCGTCAGCTTGTTGTTCGGTCAGCTGTGGGCCGGGTTGCTCGCCGGCGCGATCGCGCTGTGGTTCGCGGGCTGGTGGTTCTTGCTGCCCGCGATCGGGCGGCTGCGACGGCCCGCGAGCGAGAGCGTGATCACGGCCCCGTGATGCGGCGTGCGCGAGAGCGCCCGCAACTGACAGTTGGCAGTTTGTCGACGACGATCGTCCCGCGATGCGTTTGGAAACGCGCGCCACGCGACCTGCCGGCAGGCCCACTGGCCGGTAGCCGACAGGTATGCAGGATCGCGATGGCCGATCGCGTCCGATCGCGGCGCGGTCGATGCACGAGGCGCGGCGCATGAAGACGTTCGCCCTGGCTACTGCACTCGTCACGTCGATCACCGGTTGTGCCACCGACGGAGATGCCGTCGATCCTGGCTCTGACAACGGCAAGGCAGACGGTCAGCAAGTGACAGTCACGTTCGCGGAGGACTTCACCGAGACGGCCGACGGGCCGCTGGTCGCGGGTAGCCGGGTGAGGATTCGCTACGACCTCGATCGCGCCACCGCGTGCCGCGGCTTCACCAACGGCAGCGATGCGTGGGGCGTGTCGGGCTTCGCGATGTTCGACGGCGGCGAGCCGGTGAGCTTCGAGGCGTCGCGCATCGTCGATGGTGTCACCACCGAGGTCAGCTCCGAGCTGGCGATCCCGCACGGTGCGAAGGGCGTCGAGATCTGGTTCGAGAACACGGACGTGTTCGGCTGCCACGCGTTCGATTCGAACGACGGCGCGAACTACGCGTTCGCCATCGAGGCCAACGACGACGTCGCCGTGCTCGGCTTCGATGCCGACTTCGAGGAGACCCAGTCGGGTGACGTCCGGGCGAACGGCCGCGTCGTCCTGCACTACGACCCGGCGCGACTCGAGGTGTGCGCGGCGTCGAGCGGCGGGATGGCGAAGTGGAGCATCACCGCGAACTATCGGGTCGACGGCGGCCCGATCAAGACGGCGCTGGTGACGCGTGCCGAGGGCTCCGACGTGGTGCCGGCGGATCCGGCGATCGCGATCGGCGATGGCCGCGAGCTCGAGCTGTGGTTCGAGGCGGTCAGCGTGTTCGGCTGCCACGAGTTCGATTCGAACCTGAACGCGAACTACCGCTACGCGATCGTTCGCTGACCTACGGCCTGCGCGTCCACTGCCTGGTGGCCGCGTCGTACTCGCTGCTGCGCTCGACCTTCGCGATCGAGATCGAGTAGCTCTCGTAGAACTTGTCGCGGCCCTCCTGCTGGGCCTTCAGGTGCTCGGGATGGTCGCGCCACGCGAGCAGGTGGTCGAGCGTGTCGAACTCGATGATCGAGACGCGCTCGCCGTTGTCGGCCGCGTAGTCCATCGCCGACATCAACCCGGGCATTTGCGTGGCGAGGGCGGAGATCGCTTCGCCACGGGCGCCGTACTCGGCCTCGATCCCGGGCCTCAGCCTCGACTTGAAGACGATGATGTAGTGCATGTCGCTCGTACGATACGAGCAACAGGCGCGCTTGTTACGCGGAAGCGGACGTGCGGCCGCGGGTCTGCAGGCGCGACACGTAGCGCGAGGCGGTGCCGCGCTTGAGGATGCCCTTGGAGACCGCGCTGTCGATGATCGACACGGCCTGCTTGACCAGCGCCTGCGCGTCGGCGGACTTGTCGTCCACCGCCGTCCGGGCCTTCTTCACCGCAGTGCGGAGCGAGGCCATCGCGGCGCGGTTGCGCGCGCGGTGCTTGATCATCTTGCGGTTCTGTTTCTCTGCTGACGCGATATTGGCCACGGCGGTGCTCGTCTCTTTACGAAGGGAAGGTTGAGTATCGTGCGGACTCCCGGGTGTCAAGCACGGCGAGGGGGCAGCGAATCTCCGTCGGAAAACGAGGGGTTCGCGGGAGTGTTCACGGTGGCGTGTGGATAACTTGATGACCACTTGCGCACCGCGACGCTGATCTAGGTGAGATCTCATCCACTCGATCTCGCCTGCTCAAAAAAGCGTCACTTTCCTCGCTCACTTGCCTTGGCGTCATTCCACAGCGCGTCCATCTCTTCGAGCGTCGACTGCTGGGGCGTTTTCCCACGCGCGGCGAGGCCGTCTTCGACGTACTCGAAGCGCGACTGGAAGCGATTCGTCGCGTCGATGAGCGCGACCTCGGCATCGACCTTCAGCTTGCGAGCAAGGTTCACGACCGCGAACAGCAGATCACCGACCTCGTGATGCTTCGCAGCCTGATCGTCCGACTCGGCGATCGCCGCGATCTCCTGCGCCTCCTCCAGCACCTTCTCGTGGGCGCCGTTCCAGCTCGGCCAGTCGAAGCCGACCTTGCGAGCCTTGTCGCCCAGCTTCTGGGCGCGCTGGAGGGCAGGGCCGTGCTTGACGCCGGAGAGGATGCGCCCGGTCTTCGCGCCGGCCGCGGCCTTCTCCTGCTTCTTGATGTCCTCCCACTGGCTCAGCACCTGCTCGGGCGTGTCGACGCCCTTGGCATCGCCGAACACGTGGGGATGGCGGCGCACCAGCTTGTCGGAGATCGAGGCGATGGTGTCGTCGATGCCGAACTTGCCCTCGCGCTGGCGGATCGCGGACTGGAAGACGATCTGCATCATCAGGTCGCCGAGCTCCTCGCAGTGATCGGCCGCGTCGTTGCGGCCCATCGCATCGAGCACCTCGTAGGTCTCCTCGACCAGGAACGGGCGCAGGGTGTCGAGCGTCTGCTCGCGGTCCCACGGGCAGCCGTCGGGAGCGAGCAGCCGGTCCATGATCTCGACGAGGCGAGTCAGAGAAGCACCGGGCTTGTCGGTCATGGCGCCTTCTAGCACGCGAGGAGCGTGCTATACGGGCGTGTCGCCGGGCCGCAGGATCGCCCAGGCGACCCATCCAACAAAGTGCCTCAGGTCAAAGCCATCAAACGAGAGAAGCTCGCATTCGACGATCCCGAAGCGCTCCAGGCGCTCTGCGGGAGCAACAACAGCCGGCTCAAGCTGGTGGAGCGAACGGCGGGTGCGCAGGTCAACCTGCGCGGCAACGAGATCACGATCGAGGGCGACGACTTGTCGACCGAGACGGCGAAGTCCGCGATCGAGCAGCTCTACGATCTCGCGCTGTCGGGCAAGGCGCTGTCGTCCGACGACGTCGTGCGCGCGGTCAAGCTCGTCCAGGGCGAACCGGGCGGCGGCCAGGTGCTGCAGAACGTGTTCGGCGACGTCATCCTGACCCCGCGGTCCGGACGGCCGATCGCGCCCAAGGGCGCCGTGCAGAAGCACTACGTCGACCTGGTGCGCGGCAACGACATCGTGTTTGCGACCGGCCCGGCCGGTACCGGCAAGACCTATCTTGCCGTCGCGCTCGCGGTGCGCGCGCTGCTCGACAAGCAGGTCCGCCGCATCATCCTGACCCGCCCGGCGCTGGAGGCCGGCGAGCGGCTCGGCTTCTTGCCCGGCACGCTCGAGGAGAAGATCGATCCGTACCTGCGTCCGCTCTACGACGCGCTTCACGACATGCTCGACCCCGACCGGCTCGAGCGGTACCTCGCGGACAACACCATCGAGATCGCGCCGCTCGCGTTCATGCGCGGTCGCACCATCGGCGGATCGTTCGTCATCCTCGACGAGGCGCAGAACACGTCGCCCGAGCAGATGAAGATGTTCTTGACCCGCATGGGCTTCGATTCGAAGCTCTGCATCACCGGTGACATCACCCAGACCGACCTGCCTCGCGGGCAGCGCAGTGGTCTGCGGGACGCGCTGGAGCTGGTCGACGGCATCCGCGGCATCGGCACGGTGCGGTTCTCCGACGCCGACGTGGTCCGCCACCCGCTGGTGGCCGCCCTGATCCGGGCCTACGACAGCCGCGACCGGGCGCGATCCGAGGCGCGTGACGCCGATGATGCGCGCGGGCCAAACGCCGCGCGCGGGCCCAGCGCCGCGCGCGGGCCAAACGCCGCCGAGCGGCGCCCCGAAGGCGATGGCTCGGGCTCGGATGGTATAAGCTCCTGACGATGTGGGGACCCGAGGCGATCGATGGCTGATGCCGTGATCGTCGCCAGTCCGGACGATCTGGTGAACGCGGTAGCCCGCGATCGCCGCATGCTCGCCTACCGCGTCCGCCGGCAAGGCGATGGCTGGATCGAGCTCGAGGTCGTCGCCCAGCGCTCCCGCATGCCGGTGCTGCTAGTGCTCGCGTGGCCCGAGGTGTGGAAGGACCCGGAGCAGCTCAAGCCGCACCTGGTGCGCGCGCGATCGGGCAACTACGGGCTGATCCTCGTCGGCAACGATGGCGAGCTCGAGGAGGCGCGGCTCGACGCGATGCCGGGCGACTCCGACATCACCGCGGTCGCCAGCCCGGTCGGCATGACCCGCCTGCTGCTGACGCTGCGGTCGCGCGCCGACGCGATCGCGCTGCGGATGGCGAGCGCCTCGATCGAGCTCGAGCTCGAGCGGTCTCGCCACGAGAACGACATGCTGATCTCGATCGGCCGCGCGCTATCGCAGGAGCGCGACATCAAGTCGCTGCTCGCGATCATCCTGCGCCGCGCCTGCGAGGTCACCAACGCCGACGCCGGCTCGATCTATGTCGTCGAGGCGAAGGAGGCGAAGGACCTCAAGGAGACCGACAACGACGCCGACATGAGCAACCGCGTGCTCAAGTTCGCGGCGTCGCAGAACGATAGCCGCCAGCTGCCGCCGCTGCAGGCGCAGCAGAAGATGGAGGTCACCGCGACCTCGATCGTCGGGCAGTGCGTGCTGTCGGGCGATCGCATCAACGTCCCCGATCTGTACGCGCTCGACGAGCCGGGCACCGGCAATAACCCCTGGGGCTTCGTCCACAACCGGACGTTCGACGACACCTATCGCTATCAGACGCGCTCGGTGCTCGCCGTGCCGATGATCTCGGCGCGCTCCGACGTGATCGGCGTGATCCAGCTGATCAACAAGCGCGCGAAGGGCTGGATCCAGCTCGATCTGCCCGCCGACTTCGAGACCGGCGTCGTCACGTTCGACGAGGTCAGCGAGGCCTACGTCTCGACGCTGGCCTCGCAGGCCGGCATCGCGCTCGAGAACGTGCTGCTCTACAGCGAGGTCAAGACGCTGTTCGACGGCTTCGTCAAGGCGGCGGTCACCGCGATCGAATCGCGCGATCCGACGACGTCGGGCCACTCCGAGCGCGTCGCCAAGCTGACCAAGGGCCTCGCGATCGCGGTCAACCGCCACGTCACCGGTCGCTACGGCGAGGTGCGATTCTCCGACGACGATCTCACCCAGATCGAGTACGCGTCGCTGCTCCACGACTTCGGCAAGGTCGGCGTGCGCGAGCACATCCTGGTCAAGGCCAAGAAGCTCTACGAGCACGAGCGCGAGCTGATCCTGCAGCGCTTCCAGCTGATCAAGCGCGGCTACAAGATCGAGGGCCTCGAGGCGAAGGTGAAGTACCTGCAGGAGTCGTCGCGCGAGCAGATCGCCGAGCGCCTCGCGGGGATCGACGCCGACGTGATCAAGCGGATCACCGAGATCGACGACCTCATCAAGTTCATCCTCCACGCCAACGAGCCCACCGTGCTCGAGCAGGGCGGCTTCGAGCGGATCGCCGAGATCGCGGGCATGACGTACCTCGACGACGTCGGCACCGTCGGCCCGTTCCTGACCGGCGACGAGGCGAGCTCGCTACAGATCCGGCGCGGCTCGCTGACCGACGCCGAGCGCAACGAGATCAACAGCCACGTCGTCCATACCTACAATTTCCTCAAAGAGATCCCGTGGAGCCGCACGCTGCGCGACGTCCCCGAGATCGCGCACGCGCACCACGAGAAGCTCGACGGCACGGGCTATCCGAAGCAGCTGCGCGGCGAGGCGATTCCGCCGGCCGCCCGGATGATGGCGATCACCGACATCTACGACGCGCTGACCGCGAAGGACCGCCCGTACAAGAAGGCGATCCCGCCGGAGAAGGCGCTCGACATCCTCGCCGGCGACGTCAAGCGCGGCCAGCTCGACACCGAGCTGTTCGACATCTTCATCGGCTCGCGCGTGTGGGCGCTGACCTCCCGCGACGACAAGTAATCCGAGGCTTGTTAGATGACCCTGGATCTCGTCGTCGACGACGGCGTCGTGCTCGACACCAAGCTCACCCGACAGCTCACCCGCGAGGTCTCGCGCATGGTGCGCGCCGCTGCGCTCAGCGACGGCCGCAAGGACTACGAGGCCGTGCTGCGCCTCTGCGACGACGCCGCGATCCACGAGCTCAACCGCGACTACCGCGCCAAGGACAAGCCCACCGACGTGCTGGCGTTCGCGCAGCGCGAAGGCCCCGCCGGGGCGCTCCATCCCGAGCTGCTCGGCGATCTGGTGATCTCCGTCGAGACGGCGCGCCGTCAGGCCAGGCGCGGGCTCCACGCCGAGCTGCTGCACCTGGCGTCGCACGGCCTCTGTCAC
Organism: Pseudomonadota bacterium; assembly: GCA_023430775.1. GTDB lineage: Bacteria > Myxococcota_A > Polyangia > Haliangiales > Haliangiaceae > JABFXX01. The sequence continues at coordinate 17,967 of JAEYYY010000545.1, read as the reverse complement.
CTGCTCGGCTACGACCACCGCGACGACGACGAGGAGCGGGCGATGAACAAGCGCGCGGCCGCGCTACGTCGCGAGGCGCGGCGCAGCGGGCGCGTCCAGGCCGCCTAGGCTACTGGCACTTCATCGTGCCGCCGTTGCAGGTCGTGCCCATCGGACACGCCAGCACGCCGGCCGCGAACAGCGGCGAGCTACACGAGGTCTGCGGAGCGACCGTACCCTTGACGTGCAGCTTGAACGCGCCGTTGTTGCTGGTCGAGTAGCTGTCGACCTGGATCGCGTAGTTGCCGGCCGGGACGTTCGCCACGGTGAGGACCGACTGCAGGCCGTTCGGCGTGTCGCCGCCATCGTCATCGCAGCCGAGCTCGGTGCCGCACGACGCGTCCTTGAGCGAGACCACGGTGTCGCTGATCGTCGAGCCGACCGTGTCGATCACCAGCGAGGCGACCGGGACCGGCAGCTGGAGCGCGAACGCCATGTCGTTGCCGGTGTTGGTCTGGCACGTCTGGTCGTAGTTGTCGGCCGCGCCGGCGAGGGTGCCGGTGGTCTCGAACGCGTTGATCGGCGTCATGCCGATGTTCGGCTCGCCGGTGCAGAACGCCTCGCTCATCGCGCTGGCTGCCGCGCAACCGAAGTCGCCGCCGCCGAACGCGAAGTCGGTGGTGCCATCGCCATCGTCGTCGGTGCCGTTGCTGCACACCGGGCAGTTGACGCCCGGACACACGGTGTCCTCGATATCGCCGGGGCTCGAGCAGCCCGGATCTTCCGGGTAGTCCTTCTTGCCGTCGCCGTTGTTATCGATGCCGTCGCCGCACTGGCCCGGCTGGCAGGTCTTGTTGTTCGCCGGACCCTGGCAGCTGTGCGTCGGGTTGCAGACCAGCGCGCCCGAGGTGGCGAGCGGCGAGTCACAGCGACCGCCGTTGGCGATCACGCCGTTGACGTTGAGCGTGAACGGTCCCGAGCCCGTCGAGTAGCCATCGACGATCACGAAGTACGTGCCGGCGGCGACGTTGGACAGCGTGAACGGACCGAAGTCACCGCACGCGCCGGTGAGGTTCGGGTTCTGGCAGGTCGCCGGCAGCACCGACCACACCGCATCGAACGTCGACGTCACGCCGACGGTGAGCGACTGCATCTGCGGCAGCCGCATCTCGTACGCGAGGTCCTTGCCGGTCGACGTCGACGACGCGCACGACACCTTGATGTTGTCGGTCGCCTGCGAGGTATCGCCCTGGGTGGCGCCCTGCGTGATCAGCGTGGTGCCCTCGGTCTGGACGCAGGTCTCGCTGGTGCCCGAGGCAGCGACGCAGCTCGGGTCGTTCGGGAAGTCGGTCAGACCGTCCATGTCGTCGTCGATGCCGTTGCTGCACACCGGGCAGCTCGCGCCGGGGCACACGGTGGTCTCGCTATCGTCCGAGATGCTGTCGCAGCCCGGATCCTGCGGGTAATCCTTCTTGCCGCCGTTGTTGTTGTTGTCGATGCCGTCGTTGCACTGCGCGACCTGGCAGGTCTTCTGGCCCGCGGTGCCCTTGCAGGCGAAGCCCTCGTTGCAGGTCAGCGCGCCGGACTGCAGGAACGGGTTGTTGTCGCAGGGCTGACCGTTGGCGATCTTGCCGCTGACATCGATCGTGTACGCACCCTGCGACGACGTCGAGTAGCCGTCGACCACCAGGTAATAGGTGCCGGCCGCGAGCGCGCCGGTGGTGAACAGCGACGGATCGCTGCACGCGTTCGCCGTGTCGACGCAGGTGGTGTCGAGCAGCGTGTAGACGCCGTCGAAGCCGGTGGTGTTGACGGTCAGCGACGACATGCCGGGCAGGTCGAGGCGGAAGTGCTTGTCGGGGGCCACCGAGCTCGACGAGTCGCACGTCGGGTTGAAGTCGTTGATCGCGCCGGTGGTGGTGCCGGTGGTGACGCGCTGGACGATCGCCTCGACACCTTCCGAGCTGATGCAGCTCTCGCTGGCGTCGCCGGCGGCCTTGCACGTGCTGTCCATGCCGAAGTCCGTCATGCCGTCGCCGTCGTTGTCGATGCCGTCGGCGCACTCGGGGCAGTGCGGCTGGTTCGGACAGGTGTCGAACTCGTCGTTGGTGTTCGGCGACGGGCAGCCCGGGTCGTTCGGATAGTCGATCTTGCCGTCGCCGTCGTCGTCGAGGCCGTCGTTGCACGCGGGCTGCGCACACACGGTCTGGTCCTGGTCGACCGGCTGGCGGCAGAGCAGGCCGGGGCCGCAATCGTCCTGGGTCGAGCACGGCGTGCCCTCGCCGTTGAACATCTGGATGTAGAGCGTGTAGTTGCCCGACGACGTGGTGTCGTGGCCGCTGACGATCAGGTAGTAGGTGCCGGCGTCGAGCGCCTGGGTGAGCAACGAGCTGGTGTTGTTGCCGTCGATGTCATCGCTGCACGCGAGGTGCGAGGACGGATCGGCGCAGTTCGCCTTGCGGATGTCGAGCACCGTGTCGGCGGTGGTGCTCGAGTCGTCGGTCGACGCCTGGATCACCTTGGGCTGCGTCAGGTGGAAGATGTACGCGACCGCGGGCGAGCCGCTGCCGCCGCCGCACGGCGACATCACGTTCGACGTGCTGGTGCTGTCGAGCGTGCCGGAGTCCATGCCGGTGGTCGGCAGCTGCTTGATCTTCATCATCGGTCCGCAGGCGACCGGGTTATTGAGGAACTCGCTGCTGTCGGCGGCGCTCTCGCAACCCGGATCGTCCGGGTAGTCGGTGGCGCCGTTCATGTCGTCGTCCTGGCCGTTGCCGCACTGAGGGCAGAACGGACCGGCGGGGCAGTCGTCTTCCTCGGCGTCGCCGGCGGGCGCGAAGCAGCCCGGGTCGGCCGGATAGTCGGCCTTGCCGTCGCCGTCGTTGTCGCGACCGTCGTCGCACTTCGGTGAGGTGGGACTATCCTCGGTGTCGTCGGTGGGCCCGACGCAGCCGAGGTCATCGGGGAAGTCGATGGCGCCGTCGCCATCGTTGTCGATGCCGTCGGAGCACGGCGCGTCTGCGAAATCGTCGTTGTTCGAGTTACCGCCGCACGAGACGACGAGGGAACAGCACAGCACGAAGAGCAGTTGCCGCATTAGGGAACGCTCTGTAACGAAGTGTAGGTGGCCAGGTCAAGTACCGAATTTGCGCGGAGAATCCTGCGCTTCGAGTGCAGGGGAACGCGCCGTCGATTCGTGGGGTGCGATCCAGTCTTAACGGCGGCAGCTGACGGCCTAGACGTCGAATAACAAGAACTTGAGGTAACGGCCTTCAGCGAACCCCGGGATCACCGGGTGATCGCTGGCGGCGCCGGCAGACAGCCGCAACCGCGCATCCGGACGCACCGTCGCCATCATCGCGAGCAGCTCGGTCTCGCTGACGTGACTCGAGCACGAGGCGAGCGCGAATCGCCCACCGGGCTCGACCACCGCGAGCGAGGCCGCGGCGAGCTTGCGATACGCCTGCAGGGCGCTCGGCTTCGCACGCTCGCTCGGCGCGAAGCTCGGCGGATCGCAGATCACCAGATCCCAGCGGCGCTGCTGCTTGCCCGCGCGGCCGAGGAAGTCGAACACGTCGGCCACGATCGCTTCCTGACCGGCGGGATCGAGCCCCGACAGCGCCGCGTTTCTGGCGACCGCCGCGATCGCCGCCGGGGCGATGTCGACCGAGGTCACGCGCGTCGCGCCGCCGAGCGCCGCGTGCAGCGAGAAGCCGCCCGAGTACGAGAACAGATTGAGCGTGCTCGCTCCGGCCGCGTGCTTGCGGATCGTCCGCCGGTTCTCGCGCTGATCGAGGAAGAAGCCGGTCTTCTGACCGTGGCGCACGTCGACCACGAAGCGCGCCTCGTCTTCCTCGATCGTGATCTCCGCCGGCGGATCGCCGAGCTGCGCGACCCCGGCATCCTTGGCACCGCGCACGCCGCGCACCCAGACATGCGCGATCGCGATGCCACCATCGACCACGCCCGTGATCACGTCGGACAGAGCGGGGCGCCAGAACGCCGCCGCCGCTTCGCCGTCGAACACGACGACCGCGGTGTCGGCGTAGACGTCGATGACCAGGCCGGGACAAGCATCGCCCTCGCCGTGAACGATCCGGCGGCCGGTGCAGCCGACGAGCAACGGATCGCGTGCGCGCCGGGCCGCCGCCGCCTGCGCGCGGGCTCGTTTCCACGCGGTGTCGATGGGCACCGCGCCGAGCTCGAGCACGCGAGCGCGGATCGGAGATGCCGGATCGGCGAACGCCGTCGCGATCGGGCCGTCGTCGTCGACGATCGTCACCAGATCGCCAGCTGCCACGCCCCCGGGGACCGGCGCGAGGGCGCGGTCGTAGACCCACGGATGGCCCTCGGCGATCCGCGCGCGCAGCGGCTTGGTCAGCCGCCAGTTCGGGACTCCGGCGACCTGGTGGGAGCCGGATGCGATGCTCACTTCAGCTTGTGCTCTTTGAGCTGGTACTGGTGCGCGTACATGTTGAGCGTCTGGACGACGCCGACATCGAGCGCGAGCCAGATCAGGGAGCGCCAGTTCTTCGGCATCTCCTGCACGGTCGGGTTCGGCGACACCGGCTCGTCGAGCGTGATGCGGCCGGTGGTGATCAGCTGGAGCTTCTCCGCCTTGCGGTACATCTCGCCGCTGCGGGTGGCGAGATCCTCGGGCTGTGCCGGCGTGAACGAGCGCTCCATCTCGAGCTTGCCGGGCGACAGCTTGGCATCTTCAGCGCCCTTGCCCGGCTTGCGGATGAAGTGCGCGACGATGTCCTCCTGCCACGGCTCGTCGCCGATCGTGCCGTTGACGAGCTTGAGCGAGGTGGCCTTGGAGCGCTCGATCTTGTCGAGCTCGAGGTTGCGATAACCGCCGGGCTCGCCGGCGAAGAAGAACGAATCGGGCGAGATCTCGAACTTGGTCTTGCTGCAGGTGATCGTGCTGTTGACGACGACCTCGGCCATCACCGCCGGCTTCTTCTTCTCTTTGTTCTCGGCGACGATCTCGTACGTCATCTTCTCTTCGAGCGAGACCACGGTATCGCCGCCCTTCGCGGCCACCGACTTGACGGTGATCTCGATCGTCTTCGCCGGCCGCGGCGCCAGGCGCACGAGCTCGGGGAGGATCGGATCGCGCGCGGCCACCTGCTCGTACGTCCACGTGTTGCCCTCCGCGAGGGGCAGGATCCGCGCCCCGCAAGCCGCCACGGGCTTCTTGGGGGCCGCGCCGGCCTGGTCGACGGAGACGGGGCCGACCAATGCGAGGGGCAGGGCAAGCAGGGCGAGAGAACGCATCGGGGAGGTCATACCCCCGAGATAACGCCAGGTAAAGCGCGAGAAGCTGACAGAGTGAGGCGACTCGGGCTCGCCCGTGTCGCGTCTGATCACCCGATCAACGCTCGCGATTTTCCTTCTGCGCACCGTACACGCAGTTGGGATCGTTGGTCCCGTCGCACATCTTCTTGATCAGCGTGCGGAACCGCTCGTCGCGGCGCATATCGGCGAAGTTCGGGTCGAGCGTCTGCTTGCGGCCGAGCAGCCGATCGAGGTGGGCCTCGACCTCGGCGCGCTTGCTCTGGTGCGGGCGCATCTGGAGGAGCCGGGTCAGCAGGTTGATCGAGCACTGGCCGCGCCCGATCCGGGCGTACGTCGCCGCCAGGTAGTACGTGGCCGTGACGTTGTACGGATCCGCCTTGAGCGCGGTGATCAGCTTGATCACCGCATCGGTGGTGTACTGCTCGCGCAGCGAGCGATCGACCTCCGCGCTTTCGGCCGTCTTGAGCAGCGTCTTGGCTTCCTCGGCGAGCCGCGAGCCCTCGGGGATCGAGCGCTGGTCGAAGTCGATCGGCTTGAGCTCGTCCTCGGCGCGCGTCGGCTGGCAATCCTTCGGAGCGACGGTGACCGGCTTGTTATCGAGCGGCTCGGGATCCGGGCGCAGTGGCGGCGGCGGATCGGTGATCACGACCTTCTTGTTGCAGCCGGCGAGCGCGGTGGCGAACAGCAGCGCGAACAGCAGCTTCATCGGCCCACCGCCGCGATCGCTTCCTTGCGGTAGCCCTTGAACCACTCGCTCGAGTCGTTGACCTGATCGGCGGCGCGCTTGGCATCCGTACGGAAGCTCGGGTGGCCCTCGAGCGTGGCGATCCGCGCCAGCAACTTGAGCGCGCAGCCCTTGCGATAGACGCGGTCGTACGCGAGCGCGAGCTTGAGCGTGGCGTCGGCGTTGTACGGATCCTTCTGGAGCGCGTTGCGATACTTGTCGATCGAGACGCGGATCGACTCGGCCTGCGCCGCCGGATCGCTCAGCTTGAGCGCCTGCGACAGCGAATCGTCGCCGGCCTGGACCAGCGTCGCCGAGCCCGACTTGTCGCGGAACACCCGCTTGGGGTCGTCGCGGAAGTTCGCCGAGCAGTCGTCGACGTACTTGATCGTGGTCTCGGGGCCGGTCGCCTCGGCGGGGCGCTTCTTCTTGTCACCGGGCGATCGCAGCCGCTCGGGCTTGCCGCCGTAAAGCTGCTGGCAGCCTACGGAACCGACGAGCAGACATGCGACCACGAGAGTGCCGAGGCCTCTTCCCATAGGCGATCGAACGTAGCGCGGCCTCCCCCCTATTTCAACGCCGGGGGGCGGGACGGGAAGGTCAGGCCCGGCCGACGACGTAGCGCGCCAGCGGGCGGGCGAACGGTGCCGCCGCGGCGAGCAGGAACACGCCGGACAGCGCGGGCAGCGCGACCGCGATCACGCCGTCGCCCTGCACGAGATCGACACCCGCAACCGCGGTCATCAGCAGACCCGCCGCGGCCAGGGCCATCACGCCCCAGGTCTTGAGCTTGATCAGCGCGCGGACGCCGAGGCCGGTGAGGCACAGCGCGACGATCGACGCCAGCAGCGAGCCCTGCTCGGGGCGCGGTGCGAACGCATACGCGAGGACGAACGGCAGCGACACGCCGGCGCGGATCACGGCGCGACCGAGACGCTGGACCGCGTGATCGTCCATGTGGAACTTCTCGCGCCACGCCGGCTGGCCGTCGTAGGCCTGGCTCATCGAGTCGCCCCACAAGCAGGCCGCGGCGCCGAGGTGGAGCCCGCCGAAGATCAAGAAGATCTGCTCGAGTGCCTTGAGCTGCCAGCACGCGACGACGGCGACGATGACGCCGAACAAGCCGAGCCCGACGGTGAACCACCGCGCCCAGAAGTAGCCGGCGACCAGCGAGAAGAATGCGAGGCCGTAACAGCCGGCCATCGAGTACATGAACTTCGTCGCCTCGGGTGGGCCCATCATCGCGTTGACGAGGAAGAGCAGGAAGAACAGCGCCATCACGGCAGCTGCGATTGCGCGACGTTCGCCGACCATGAAGTCGAGTATAGCGCCGGAACTGTTGATGACGAGACGAAGGATCGGCCCGGCTGATCGGGCAGTCCACGGCAACGTCAAACGGGAACGTTCTGAGCGCTGGCGCTCCGCGTCGGCACCAGGCGCTCGCCTCATCACATCCTCCGTCACCCGGAGCGCAAGCGCTCAGCCAAGACGGCGTCAGATCGCGCTCGCCTCGTCCTCGGGCGCCGTGCTGTCGGAATGAACACAGAGCATCCGTGGGACTGAGGTCGCACACCTCACTCAGCCCCACTGCTGCTCCGTGCTTCAATCTGACAGCACGACGTCACAGGACGAGGCGAGCGCGATCTGGTGCCAGCGCGGCGTGGCAGGACAACGCAGCGCATTGCGCGCGCCCGGCATGGTGGTGCGGGATGGCGCGGTCTTGCAGCGGCCGAGCGCCGTGGCGTCCAGCGACTACTGCGTCTGCCCGGGACCGAACGACTTCTCGACGATCATCCGGAAGTGCTTGTAGCCGGCCTCGGGCTGCTTCGCCGAGAACATCACCTCGACCAGCAACCGGTACGGCGTGGTGCGGTCGGCGATGATCATGATCTCGGACAGCTTCTCGGGATCTGCGTTCGGCTTGCTGCGCGCGTTGGCGAGCTGCGCGGCGTGCAGCGACGACAGGAACTGCGTCAGCTTGGTGATCTTGACGCCGAGGCAGCCGCCTTCCTTGGCGGCGCAGTCGACCTGGCCGTTGGTGATCGAGGCGACGGGCTGGCCCTCGACGACGATGCCATTCTTGGTGATCACCAGCGTGGTGGTCTCGTCGGTCAGCTCGTCGATCGTCTGGATCGGCGGCAGCGAGACGGTGCGCGCGGATTCGGCGGCGCTCGACGCGACGGCCTGGGTGATGAAGGCGACCAGGAGGATCGTCATCATGTCCATCATCGGCATGATGTTGAGGTGGCGGATCTCCTCGCCCTCGGGGACGCGCCCGACGGCCTTGCGGACGATCGCTCGCGCTTCTCTTTGCGTGAAGCTCATGGTCTGAAGTCCTCTTGGACTCGCAGGCTCGTCATTCGAACCCCGACGAGAACTGGATCGAGGGGAACAGCGCCATCGTCTTCGGATCGTACGGCGCGCGCGCGGTATCGAAGTACTTGCCGTCCTTGGACAGCGCGTCGCCCGACTTCTTGAACTCGGGGTTCTCGTTCGGCATCCGGCACATGCCGGGCGGCTGACCCGGCTCGGGCATGTGACAGCGCATCGCCGCCATCACCGCGGTGACGACGGAGTAGGGCGTGGCACCGTCGGCCTGGAGCACGATCGTGTAGGTGTCGATCTTGCGCTGCTTGCCGGCGTAGCGACGGTTCGCGATCTCGAACAGCGCGTCGGACAGCTTCTTGTAGTCGTAGATCGGCTGCGGCGTATCGGTGCTCGACACGCAGGTGCCGTTGTTGCACGCGTTGCTCTCGCACATGAACGCGCCGTCACAGCGCTTGCCGGTGGTGCCGGTGATGCGCGGAAACACGTAGCCCGGCTTCGGTTGCTTGAGCGTGCCCTCGAGCTTGGACACCGACCACAGCACCATCTCCGAGCGCTGGATCGAGACGTAGAGGCCGAGCGGCTGGTCGTCGGGGTTGGTCTGCGGCGGCGTGACTTGCGAGCCCTTGGGCGCCTTGTCGGGCAGCGTGGTGTTGATCTGCGACAGGATCAGGCCGGCCGACACCGTGGCCATCATGAACAGCATCAGGTTCGTGACCATGTCGAGGTACGGGATGAGGTTGAGCTCGCCGCTCTCCATCTCGTCCTGCTCGACCTGCTCCTCGCGCTTGCGAACCGCAGCGCGGGTCTTGGCTCGAACGCGTTGTGCGCTGTACTGGGCCACGACTGACTACGCGTTGTTCTTCTCGAGGTCCTTCGAATCGTCGACATCTGCCGGCGCGGCTGGCGCGCGGCTCGACGCACCGGAGGCGCCCGCGCCACCGTCGGCAAGCAGGTTCTCGAACCGCAGGCTGAACGCCTCGAGATCGGAGATCACCTTCTTCATCGCGGCGGACAGCAGCAGGTGACCGACCATGCAGAGCAGCGCGATCGAGAGACCGTACGCCGTGTTGTACATGGCTTCCGAGATGCCGTCGGACAGCTCCTTGTTCTTGTCGGCCGGGTTGAGGTTACCGATCGACCGGAAGGTGCGGATGAGGCCCGTGATGGTGCCGAGCAGACCGATCAGCGTGGTGATGTTCGCGAGCGACCACAGCGCGCCGATTCGCGTCTTCACCTCGGGCAGCGTGTCCGTCATCGTCTCTTCCATCGCCTGCGCGACGGCGGCCTCGCCGCGATGGAGGCGGTTGAGACCGGCCTTGGCGACGCGAGCGACCGGAGCCGTGGTGGCGTCGCACAGCTTCTTCGCACGATCGACGTTGTTCGCCGAGAGGAGCTTGCGCAGCTGCTCGAGGAACGCCTTCGCGTTCAGATGGCCGCGGCCGAGGAAGTAGATCGAACGCTCGACGATCAAGCCGATGACGATCGCGAGGAAGAACGTGTTGACGATGAAGAAGGGACCGCCCTTCTGGAACAGTTCACTTAGCCAGCTCATCGATCCTCATCCTCGTAGGCCAGCGAGCATGTCGCGACTTAGCCCACTCGCAATTTGCTCCATCGTTTGTAACGAGACCGGCAGGTCCACGTCAAGCGAACGTCCGGAGATTTCCGCAGCTTGGACGCCGACTTAGTGAGGACACAGATCGGTTAGTCGCCGGGTACTCAGGGGAGCGCGCCAGCGGTGATCCAGCGCGCGATCGCCTCGCGCTTCTCGGTGCACAGCAGCTTGCCGCCCGCGTTCTGCGGCATCAGCCCGATGCTTGCCGGCGGGAGCTCACCGGGCGGATCCGCCTCGGCTGGGGCAACGTGCCCGATCATCAGCATCAGGTACGAGGCGTTCGGGTTGCCCGCGACCACCAGCTTGCGACCCGTGCCGACCTCGGCATCGACATCGACCAGGTTGGCGTGCGCCATGCCCGACCGCAGATCGAGCCGCCCGGCATCGGTCGCGCCGCCGTTGTGGCAGCCCGAGAAGGTGCACGAGGCCTGGAAGATCTTGGTCTCGATGTTCTGGATGTCCTGGTACCCCTCGGCATCGAGGCACGCCTGCGACGGCGGCGTATCCGGATCGGGATTGCCGTCCGGGTTGCCGTTATTGCCACCGCCACCGCATGCCACCACGAAAAGCGAGCTGACGACGAGCGAACGCCACATGTGCCGGCGACCCTAACACGAGGGCATGCGCGGTCGGTGTCGGCGAACGGGCGGTGTCGCCGCGATCACAAACACGACAGCGAGGCGCAGCGGGTCTGCGGCTGGTACGGCACCGGTGCCGGGACCAGGTCGTCGAACGAGCGGACCGGCGGTGCGCCGAGGAAGTTGCGCGGGAACGAGCCGCGCACGAACGCCATCCAGATCGAGTCGCCGTAGACGCCGGTCGGGCTGCCACCCCACGGCTCGACGCGCGCGAAGCTGACGTTGTCCGGCACCGGGAAGTCGCGGACCGGAGTCTGGGGATGTGCCTTCTGCATGAAGTCGAGCCAGATCGGCACCGCGATGCCGCCGCCGGTGATCCGCTTCGAGTCGGCGATCGGTGTCGAGTCGTCGCGGCCGACCCACACGCACGCGAGCAGATCGGCGGTGAAGCCGGTGAACCAGACGTCGCGATAGTTCGCCGACGTGCCGGTCTTGCCGGCGGCCGGGCGACCGAGCTTGGACGCGTAGCGCGCGGTGCCGCGCTCGACCGCGCCCTTCATCAGCGTGGTCATCACGTACGCCGCTTCCTGCGGGATGACCTGCGGGCCGGGCGGCTGGTTGCGCAGATCCTCGACGACGCGACCGGTGTTGTCGGTGACCAGATCGAAGAAGCGCGGCGTCACTCGCCGACCACCGGAGGCGATGCCGGCATAGCCCGCGGCGACCTCGAGCGGTGTCAGGTCGGGCGTGCCGAGGCTGATCGAGATGTGGCGCGGGATCTCCGAGGACACACCGAAGCCGCGCAGGATCTCGATGATGCGATCGAGCCCGATCTGGACGGCGAGCTGCACCGAGATCGTGTTGAGCGAGTACGCGAGCGCGGTCATCAGCGTGACGTCGCCGAGGTACTTGTTGTCGAAGTTCGCAGGCGTCCACACGCCGGTCGCGGTGGTCACCGAGTACGGCCCATCGTGCATGTGATCGACGGGCGTCCGGCCGGCCTCGATCGCGCCGGCATAGATGAAGGGCTTGATCGACGAGCCGACCTGGCGCTTCGCCTGGGTGACGCGATCGAACTGCGAGGTCGTCCAGTCGTAGCCGCCGACGGACGCGACGACGCGGCCGCTCGGGATCTCGATCACCACCATCGCGCCTTGCAGCGCGGGGCGTTGCGCGAGCACGGCGGTCTTGCCGTCCGCTGACAGCCGGACCGGCAGCAGGTGGCCGAGCTCGACGGGCTTACGGGTGGTATCGTCGCGCCAGCTGCGGATCTCGCTGGCGTCAGCGGCGATCAGCGGCAGGCGGCGCGGCCCGAGATCGATGGTGACGCCGCCCGACCGAGGCAGCTCGACGATCATCGCGCCGTAGGTCTGATCGGGGAGCACCTGATCGGAGGTCGCGGTGACGTCGTCCTCTGCGCCCTTCGGCGCGCCGCTCCGACCGGTGATCGGGTGCGCCGGGCCGCCGGTCCACGCACCTCGCTGGGCCTGCGGGACCGAGCCGAGCGGACCGCGAAAGCCGAGCCGCCGATCGAGCGATTCGAGGCCGCGCTTGAGCGCGCCTTCGGCGGCCTCCTGCATGCGTTGATCGAGCGTCGAGAAGAACTTGAGACCGCCGCGAAACAGATCGCGGTTGCCGTAGCGCTGCGTCGCCGTCTTGCGGATGTGCTCGACGAAGTACGGCGACGCGAGGTGGTTGAGGTCGCTCTGATCGACGAGCACGATCGGCTCGGCGAGCGAGATCTCGTACTCGGCCGACGAGATGTACTTGTAGTCGCGCATCTGCGCGAGCGTCTTGTCGCGGTACTCGCGGGCGAGGTGGATGTTGTTGTGCGGGGCGTACTTCGTCGGGTTGCGGACCAGCCCGGCGAGCATCGCGGCCTCGCCGATCGTGACGTCCTCGACCTCCTTGCCGAAGTAGGTGCGCGCAGCCGCGGCGACGCCGTACGCGCCGTGGCCGAGATAGATGTGGTTCAGATAGATCTCGAGGATGTCGGCCTTGGTGAGCTCGCGCTCGAGGCGGACCGCGAGGATCAGCTCCTTCATCTTGCGCTTCCACCGCTTCGCCTTGCGCAGCTCCTCGACCTCGTTGGGCGACAGCAGACCGTGGACCGCGCCGATCTTCTCGTCGCCGGAGAGCAGCGTCTGCTTGATGATCTGCTGGGTCAGGGTCGACGCGCCCTGCTTGATGTCGCCGTCGGCGCGAAAGTTGAGGTACGCGGCGCGGACGATGCCGATCGGATCGAAGCCGGTGTGCTCGTAAAACCGATGATCCTCGGCCGACAGGAACGCCGCGATCAGGTGCTGCGGCATGCGGCCGAGCGGGATGATCCGGCGGTTCTCGATCGAGAAGTTTCCGATCTCCTCACCATCGGACGACAGCACGATGCTCTTGCGGTTCGGTTGCCACTCGAGGAGCTTGCCGAGGTCCGCCGGCAGCTCCTTGTTGATCTCCTTGACCGAGAAGTAGAGGACGGCAGCACCGAGCGAGCCGCCGTAGATCATCAGCAGGAACGCCAGCCGCAGGATCGAGAACGCGCGCAGGCGCCGGCGCCGCGGGTCGATGTTGCTCACCCACATGAGGAGCCCGGCGATCGCCGCGCCGACGCAGCCGACGATCGGCATCACGCCGACCCCCATCGCGGCGACGCCGACCGCGGCGAGCAGGCAGAGCACGAAGATCAGCCCGCCCAGCCACGCCTTGATCACCCGGCCGAGCGGACGGGGCAGGCGAGCGTCCCGGCTGGACCGGACGCCCGGAGCCCGCTCGGTCTCCAGTTTCGGGCGATCATCCTCCGCCACGGTATGCTGAGTGTATGGGGTCTCGTCGCTGGTCGCACGTGATCATCCCGATCATCTCCGCGACGATCGCGGTGGCGGTGCACGGCGAGTCGACCGGACAGCCGGCTTCTGACGACCCGCTACCACTCCCCAAGGGGGTCGGCAGCGGCGCTCCGACACCTGCCGGCAGCTCCACCGTCGAGAGCAACGACGTCCCGCCGCTGGCACCGAGCCCCGCGCGGTTCGCGGTGACCCCGTTCTATAACCACTCCGAGGCCAAGGCGTGGGACTGGCTGGTCGCCGGGGCGCCCTTCGAGATCGCGGAGAAGACCGAGGAGGTGCTCGGGCTCGAGCCCACCGGCGGGCCGCTGCGGGTCGGCGACAAGATGATCGAGCCCGAGATCGAGCCGGTCGCCGCGTTCGGTGTCGAGCGCGACGCGGAGTGGGTGGTGACCGGCTGGGTCGATCGCCCGAACTGGCAGCTGCGGATCGCGGCGACGCTGTGGAAGGTGACGAGGGACAAGGACAAGGCGGCGACGGCGGTGGTGGTCGCCGAGGCCCAGCGCACCGGCGATCCGAAGACCTATCACCAGCTGCTCGGCGAGACGATCGGCCAGATGTGGACCAAGGGCGCGGGCATCCAGATCGATCTCGCGCGCCAGGCCAAGCTGACGCGGTCGCTCGCCAACGACGTCTACGCGGTCAACCTGATGTCGCGCGGGCTCGGCTACCTGGTCGGCGTCCCCAACGGGGTCGATCTGAAGAAGGCCGAGCACGATCTCGAGCGCGCGGTGTTCATCGATCCGAAGTGTCCCGAGGCGCAGCGCCTGCTCGGCGAGCTCTACCTGATGCTGTCGACGGCGGATCCCAAGACCGGCGGCGATCCGAAGCTCGCGAGCCGCGCGAACGGCAAGTTCGCCTACGCCAACGACCTCGCACCCGACAACATCGCGGCGCTGCGCGCGGCGGCGACCGGTGCGACCAAGAACGGCAAGCACGAGGTCGCGCGCGATCTGCTGCGCAAGCTGGTGGTCAAGAAGCCGTGGGATCTGGCGGCGCGCTACGCCTACGGCTCGGCGCTGTGGCAGACCGGCGATGGCGTGGCCGCCGAGAAGCAGCTCACCCAGGTGATCGCGCGCGTCCCCGATCACCTGCCGGCGCGCCGCGTGCTCGCGTTGATCTATGCATCGCGCGGGGACACGTCGAAGCTGCTCGGCGAGCTCGAGAGCATCGCCCAGCGCGCGCCCGCCGATCTCGAGGTCAAGGCAGACCTCGCCACCGCCTACGGCTCGGTTGGCAAGTGGGACCGCGCGAGCACCACCCTCGAGCAGATCGCGGCGGTGCGTCCCAACGATCTGCCGCTGCTGATGCGGATCGGAGACGCGCGCAGATATCACGGCGATCTCGACGGCGCGCTCCAGTGGTACGCGCGGTCGGCGCGGCTGGCGCCCGACTCGAGCATGCCGGGCTTCGTGATCGCGCAGGCGCAGTTCGATGCCAACCGGCTCGCCGATGCGATCCGGACCTACACCGGCCTGCAGCGCTACACCGCCGATGTCGGCGCCGCCGAGCACAACCTCGGTGCGATCGCGCTGCTGCAGAATCGCGGCACCGACGCGGCGTGGTACCTGCGGCGCGCGGTCAAGAACCAGCCGCGCGTGGTGCAGACGTGGCGGGCGCTGATCGCCGCCGAGCTGACGCGCAAGGATCACGAGACGGCGCTCAAGCAGCTCGATCGCGCGGCGGCGATGTGGACCAGCGATCCGCAGCTCGACTATCTGTCGGGTGTCGCGCTGGCGCTCGCCGGCGAACGCGCCGCGGCGCGCTCGAAGCTCACCCGGGCGCTCGCGCTCGACAAGTCGCTGACCGCGGCGCGCACCGCGATGGCGCAGCTCGACGCCGGCGCTGCGGTGGCGCTGGTGTTCACGCCCGAGATCGTGCGGCCGTGGGGGGATGCCAGGGCGATCACCTCGGCGCTCGAACGCTACGAGGCGATCGCGCGGACGATGGCGACCACCCGCCGCACCTATCAGAACGCGTTCCTGTCGCTGATCGCGGCATTCGGCAAGGGGCCGCTGTCGCCGGTCAAGAAGCCGCAGCCTCGCACCTGTCCGATCGATCGCGTCGCGCCGCTGTGGGCGACCGCGCAGGCGGAGCTCCGCAAGTACGAGCGGCTCGGCAGCGAGCTCGAGGCGGCGTACCGGTTCATCGCGCGGCACGACGAGATCGGGGCGACCGCGGCGCTGTTGCCGAACGGCCGCACCCAGGTGACCGGCGCGAAGGCGGGGTTTCGCACCGCGCTGGCCGATGTCGGCGAGCTGCGGGCGGAGTGGGCGCGCGGCGCGGTGCCCGAGCTGCGGTTCGCGGGTTGCTCGGACAAGCTGCTCGCCGCGGCGGTCGCCGATCCCGAGCGCTACCGGATCATCCAGCGCGACAACCCGGATCCCAAGCCGGCGCCTCAGCCGCCGCGCCCCAAGGCACGGGCGACGTTCTACGTCGACAACACCAAGTGCCCGGATGCCGTGGATGTCTGGATCGACGGCACGATCCTCGGCCAGGTCGCGCCCGGCCGACGCAGTGCGCTGGTCGCCGATGGTGGCGAGCGCACGCTGTGCTTGATCGGGCCGGGGGCGGCGCAGTGCGGCGATCGCGGTACCGTGCGGCAGGTCTACCTACACGATGGCTGGACCGCGACTCTGCATTGTCCGAAGTGATCGTGCTGCTACGATGATCCCTCGTGGCGTGGGACACGATCTATATCGAGCTGCAGCGGCGCGGCGGTGAGCTTCGTCGCCTCGAGTTCTCGAAACCCGAGATCACGTTCGGTCGCGTGCAGGGCAACGACGTCGTGCTGCCGGTGGGCAACATCTCGAAGCGCCACGCGCGCCTCGTGCTCAAGGACACCAAGATGATCATCGTCGATCTCAAGTCGACGAACGGCACCTACGTCAACGGCCGCAAGATCACCAGCCCGCTCGTCATCCGGGACACCGACCGGATCTACATGGGCGATTACATCGTCGCGTGCTCCACCACGCAGCGGGACATCGACGACGACGACACGCTCGAGGTCGACGTCACCGAGCTGCGGTTGCTCGCGAACATCGCGCAGCACGAAGAGGGCAGCCGGATGGTCTATGCCGACTGGCTCGAGGAGCACGGCGATCCGACTCGCGCCGAGTTCCTGCGCTTGCAGGAGATGATTCCGCGGCTCGCCGAGGGCTCGCACTTCGACGCGACGGCGGCGCGCATGCGGCAACTCTCCGAGTCGATCTCGATCGACTGGCGCAAGAAGGTCGCCCGGCCGCTGATCGAGAACTGTCTCGGCGCCGAGCTCGAGTGCCCGAAGGACTGGGGCTCGCTGTCGGCCACCGAACGCGCCGACGTCCGCTACTGCGGCAGCTGCCGGAAGAAGGTCTACTACTGCGGCTCGATCGGCCAGGCCCGGACCCACGCCCTGGCCGGTGATTGTGTCGCCGTCGATCTGGTGCAGATCCGGCGTCCTCGCGATCTCGAGCCCGAGCGCCCGGTGCGAATGGGCATGATCATGCCGTACGACGACTAGGCCCGGTCGCGGAGCGCGGTAGGCTTGCAGCTCGTGCACCTGCCGCAGCTCTACTTCGCATCGCCGCGGGTGTTACCGAAAGCCGACAAGCTGCACGGCCGCGTCGTCGTGCTCGACATCGCGTTCGCGTCGACGATCGGGACGACGATCTCGTTCGAGCAGGTGACCAAGCCGTTTCTCGATGGCCTCGGTGATCGACTGGCGATGTGGGTCGATCATCACGATCACGATCGCCACGCCGACTTCGCGGCCGATCCGCGATTCCGGCTCGCCACCAAGGCCCAGCACGGCGCGTGCCCCGAGATGGTCGACCCCGAGCTGGTGCGCCAGGTCGGGCCGATCGACTGCATCTGCACGCACGTCGATCTCGACGGCCTGTACGCCGCCGCGAAGTGGATCCTCGACGGCAACGAGCCCTACAAGGGCGCCGACGACGACGCGCGTTGCGTCGATACGCGGATCGGCACGCCCGGGCCGATCGCGACGCGGATCGATCGCGCGCTGCGGGCGAAGTTTCGCGACGACCAGCTCAAGCGCGCGGTGATCCAGTACCTGGTCGGCGGCCTCGCCAAGGGCGTGCACGACGACGTCATCGGCGAGGCGGCGGCGCTGTTCGACAAGCGCGACAAGGTGACCCGCGAGCTGGCGGGGCGGTTCACGATCCGCGGCCGCGTCGCGATCGTCGATTCGCAGGGCCACGCCGGGCAGTTCGACAAGACCGATCTGCTGCTGCTCGGCCAGGCCAAGGCGCCGGTCTCGATCGTGCGCGACAGCGGCATGCTGACGATCGCGGCGAAGTTCGGCTCGGGCTGGGACTTCGTGAAGCTGTTCGAGCTCGGCGGCGGGATGCCGACGCGGGTGACCATTCCCGAGGCCAAGCTCGACGACGTGATCGCCAAGATCAACGACGCGCCCGAGCCGGTGCCGACGGGAACCGCGGAGCCAGATGAATGACGAGCCCGCGAGTCCATGAGGATTTGAGACGATGCAGCTCGCGCTGATCGCGGTCCAGCTCGAGGTCGATCCGGAGGTGCTCGCGTCGGGCGACGCGTATCGCGCACACCTCGAAGACATGGTCGCGTGTGCGGTCGAGGAGG
>JAEYYY010000497.1 GCA_023430775.1 Pseudomonadota bacterium | reverse complement strand
GTCCCCTTCACCTCGGCAGCGGCACTGCCCTTCGCGTCCGTCCCCTTCACCTCGGCGACCGCGGCACTGCCCTTCGCATAGGTGCCTTTGGCGTCCGTGCCCTTCACCTCGGCGCTGCTCTTCGCATCGCCGCTGCCCTTGGCTTCGGCGGCGCTCCCCTTGGCATCGGCACTGCCCTTGTCGTCGGGCTTGGCGTCGCTGCCCTGCTTGTCGTTGGCCGCGACGGTGGCGCTCGATCCGCTCCCGCTGCCGATCTCCTTCGACAGATCCGACGAGAACCCTCCCGTCGCCTTGGTGCTGGGGGTGGTCGTGGTCTCGAAGCCCTCGCCGCCCTCGTCACATCCGAAGGCATACAGGCAGAGCAGCACGGCGGCTCGGCGACCCATCTCGATGGATATAACACGCGGGTCAAGCCACCCGAAAAAGGCGACGAGCGGTCGCTGTAACACGACCGCTCGTCTTCAAAAGGTGGCCCCAAGCACCCGCTACTTCCGCTACCGTTGCTCCCTTCCGGGCCTGGCGGGGTTCACAGCTCTTGCGTCACTCGGGACCATGAATCGCAGGTGGTGGTGGGCTCGTCGCGGAGGAGAAGGGATTCGAACCCTTGGTACCTTTCAGTACACACGATTTCCAATCGTGCACCTTCGGCCACTCGGTCACTCCTCCTGAGGAGGTGCTCGACGGGAATCTGGAAATTGCGGAGGAGGAGGGATTTGAACCCCCGGTACTTGCGTACATCTGATTTCGAATCAGACACCATCGGCCACTCGGACACTCCTCCAGAAACTCTTCATTTGTAGCGCTCCGCCTGTCGGAGGCGAGCAAAGAAACTCGAGAGCTCGGCGGCGCACGCCTCGGCGAGAACTCCACCGACGACGTCGACGCGATGATTGAGCCGGGTGTCCGTGGGAATCGTGAACAGCGTGGTCACCGCACCGGCCTTCGGATTGGTGCAGCCGAACACCAGCTGCTCGACGCGCGCGTTGACGATCGCCCCCGCACACATCGGACACGGCTCCTGCGTCACCACCAGGGTCGCTCCGACCCGCCAGTGACCGAGCTGCTTCGCCGCTTCGCGCAACGCGACGATCTCGGCGTGAGCCGTGGGATCGCCATCGACCTCTCGACGATTGCGACCGCGCGCGATGATCAGGCCGTCGCGGACGATCACGCAACCGACGGGAACGTCACCGGCATCGCCCGCGGCTCGTGCTTCCACGAGAGCGGCTTCCATCCAGCGCTGTTGGTCGTCAGTCATAACGAAGCGGATCCGAGAGGGGTCGAACCTCTAACCCCCGGTTCCGTAGACCGGTGCTCTATCCATTGAGCTACGGATCCTCAAAGTATCGGCGGAGCGAGAGGGATTCGAACCCTCGATACAGGAAAACCCCCATATGCCGGTTTAGCAAACCGGTGCCTTCAGCCACTCGGCCATCGCTCCTCATCGGGCGGCCCCGAGGGAGACGCTCCGCCGACCTGGTGGAAGGCGGACACGCGATCTTGCCAAACAAAACTTCGGGCGGGACGTGCGGTCATCGATCGAAACGACGACGCCGCACGTCTGCCCATCACTACCTGCGAGACACTATTCGGTTATCAAGGCTGTTGCGGAGGAGGAGGGATTCGAACCCCCGGAGCTTGCGCTCGGCGGTTTTCAAGACCGCTGCCTTCGACCACTCGGCCACTCCTCCAGGCCGACCCAGAGGTGTGGCGCAGTATAGGGAACGAACTCCCCTTGTAAAGCCGGATCGAGAAAGTTCTCTGGCCAACCTCGAAGCTGGCGAGCCGGCGGAGGAATCTCCCTCAGGCGGGCTTGGTGATCCGCTCGAGGCCGTTCATGTACCGGCGCAGCGCCTCCGGGACGACCACGCTCCCGTCGGCCTGCTGGTACTGCTCGAGGATGGCGACGACCGTCCGGCCGATCGCGATCCCCGACCCGTTGAGCGTGTGGACCGGCTTGTTGCCCGAGGCGGACCGGTAGCGAATCTTCGCGCGCCGGGCCTGGAAGTCCTCGAAGTTGGAGCAGCTCGAGATCTCGCGATACGCGTCCTGCCCCGGTAGCCAGACCTCGAGGTCGTAGGTCTTCGCGGCGGAGAAGCCGAGATCGCCGGAGCACAGCGTCGACACCCGGTAGTGCAGGTTCAGGCCCTGCAACACGCGCTCGGCATCGGCGCGCAGCTTCTCGAGCTCGTCGTAGCTGGTCTCCGGCTTGACGAACTTCACGAGCTCGACCTTGTCGAACTGGTGCTGGCGGATGAGGCCGCGGGTATCTCGCCCGGATGCGCCGGCCTCGGCGCGGAAGCACGGCGTGTAGGCCGTGTAGTAACGAGGCAGCGATTCCTCGTCGAGGATCTGACCCATGTGGAGGTTGGTGACCTGGACCTCCGCGGTTGGAGACAGGAACAGATCGTTATCGGCGACGTGATCCGGGCCGGTGGGGATCGCGAGCTTGAACAGATCCTGCTCGAACTTCGGCAGCTGGCCGGTCCCGCGCAGCGACGCGCGACGCACCACCGCGGGCGGCCACACCTCCTCGTAACCGGCGGCGCCGTGGAGATCGAGCATGTAGTTGACGAGCGCGCGCGTCAGCTTCGATGCCGCGCCTCGCAGCACGGTGAAGCGCGCACCGGTGATCCGCGTGCCGGCCTCGAAGTCGAGGATGCCGAGTTGCTCGCCGATCTCCCAGTGCGGTTTCGGCGCGAACGCGAACGCCGGCTTTTCGCCCCAGACGTGAAGCACCGGGTTGTCGGCCTCGCCGGTACCATCGGGGACACTCGCGTGAGGTGCGTTGGGAATCCCGAGCAGCAACGCCTCGGTCTCGGCTTCGAGCTGCGTCTGCTCGGCCGTGCCCGCGGTGAGGCGCTTCTTGAGCGCCGTCATCGCGGTGATGTGGGCCGCGAACTCGGGCGACTTCTTGTCGAGCGTGGCGGTCTTCTTGTTGGCCGCGTTGCTCTCCTGGCGCATGCCATCGAGCTCGGCTTGCAGCTTCCGACGCCGCTCGTCGACGGCGCGCCACGAGCTCACCACCTCGGCAACTGCGGGGCCTCGGCGGAGCACGGCATCCATCTTCTGCGAGTCGAGCATGACACTTCCTCAAATGATCGTGAGTGGTTGGAGCTGCACCCTAGCTCGCTCTTAACCACCCTGGCAAGCTCGGGGTCCAATCCGCCGTGGCCACCGTCGCGTCTTTACTCGGGGTCCAGTCGCTTTCCGTGAGCGCCGATCCCGATCGCGACCTGGTCGACCGCTTCCAGGCGGGCGAGCGCTCGGCGTTCGACACCCTGGTGCGCCGCCATCAGAAGGGCGTCTGGCGGCTGGTCCGCCGCTACGTCAAGCGCGATGCCGACGCGTCCGATGTCTCGCAGCAGGCGTTCGTCCGCGCGTTCAAGGGGCTGGTCGCGTTTCGCGGCGCCGCCACCGTGCGCAGCTGGCTGTACCGGATCGCGATCAACTGCGCGCTGACCTGGTTGCGCGATCACCGCCGCGAGGAGCCGACCGAGATCGCCGACGACGCGCTGACCGACGCCAACCCCGCACCCGCCCGGCTGATCGGCGGCGAGAACAGTGCGCTGCTGCGCGCCGCGATCGCGGAGCTGCCGCCGAAGCAGAAGCTGGTGCTCGAGCTGCGCGTGTTCGATGACCTGTCGTTCAAGGAGGTCGCCGAGCTCGCCGACTGCACCGAGAACACGGCGAAGGTGAACTTTCATTACGCGGTGAAGAGGCTGCGTGACATCCTCGGAGAGCCCGATGGCGGTTGATCCGAAGACGACCAAGACCGGCGAGCTGCTCGCGGCCTACGTCGACGGCGTCGGCGAGATGGACGTCGAGGAGCGGCGTCGCGTCGAACGCTATCTCGCCGAGCCCGGCGCGCGGGCGGAGCAAGAGGCGACGCGCGATGTGATCGATCAGCTGCGCGAGATCCGCGAGCCCGAGCCGCAGGTCGACTGGTCGGCGATGGAGCGCGCGATCCATGCCGAGGTCGGTGACGAGGTGCCGAGGCGGTCGTTCTGGCCCCGATCTCCAGCGCGGTTCGCAGCGGCCTTCGCGCTCGCGGCGGCGGCGGCGGCGATCCTGTTCGTCGTGCTTCGCCGCGACGCCGACGAGGCGAGCCCGCTCGTGTTCGTCCCGAAGCCGCCGGCGCAGACGGTCGACGAGCCGGTGTTCGAGCAGCTCGACGATCGCGTCACCGTCTACCTCGACGGCACCGATCTCGAGATCGAGCTCGACAGCGTCGAGGAGGCGGACGAGGTCGATGCCGAGCTCGACGAGCTGGCGCTGTTGCGCGACCTCGAGGACGCCGATCTCGGTGCGCTCGACTCCGACGCATCGCTCGGCTTTCTCGAGCCCACCGATCTGGCGTGGATCGACGAGCTCGACGACGACGCGCTCGCTCGCGCCGAACAAGAGCTCGAGCGCTCGCTGCGCCGCAAGGGCTCGTGATGAGGAGCATCGTCGTTGTCCTGCTCGTCCTGTTCACCGCGTCGATCGCGGTGGCGCAGCCACGGGATCGTCGAGGCGGGCCGGATCCAGCCGCGGATCGCCGCGCCGCGATCAAGCAGCGGATCCGCGTGCTGCGCGCGGCCACGCTGACCGAGGAGCTCAAGCTCGACGACAAGGCGCTCGCCCGCGTGCTGCCGGTCCTCGCGAAGTGGGACGACGTCACCGAGGATCTGCTGAAGAAGCGGCTCGACATCCAGAACCGGATCGAGGCCTCCGACGGCACCAAGGATCCGAAGGGGGTCGATCGCCTGATCGACGAGGCGGTCGCCAACCAGAAGCAGTTCTGGGATCTCGAGGCCAGACGGCTCGCCGAGCTCAGGAAGATCCTGACGCCGGCGCAGACCGCGCGGCTCCTGATCGTGCTGCCCGCGTTCGAGAAGCGGATCCAGAACCAGCTCCGCCGCGCCCTGTCCAGCTGGCAAAACCGACGAGGCGGCGCCCCGGCTCGCGGCCTCGATCCCGACGACGACGACGGCGACGACGTGCCGCTGCGCCGCCGCCGCTGAGCACCTCTGGCTACCGGGCGTTTCGTCGTGCCGAGGGGGCGGGGTATAGTACTCGCCGGTTCAGGGGATGAGCACCAATATCGAGGTGAGTTGTACGACGTGCGGGACCGTCAACCGCATCGGCGAAGCCGACGTTCCCGCCGGCGCCAGGTTCGTACCGTGCGTCAGCTGCAAGTCACGCGTGGCGTTGCCACCGATGAAGGCGTCGCGCAACACGCCGCCGCCGCTGCCTTCCATCCCGTCGCGGGGTGCAGGCAGTGCGATCGGCCTCGCCGACCTGCCCGCGCCGAAGCGCCAGAGCCCGCTCGGTAACGAGCCGTCTCGCCCGGCGCCGAAGTCGGCGCTGTCCGAGATCGAGCTCCCCGCGCCGAAGGGCGGTCGCCAGCCGTCCGCACCGGTGACCTCGGCAGGCTCGTTCGATCTCGACGATCTGATGCCCGACAGTGCCGAGCTCCCCGCGCCGAAGGGTGGGCGCGCGCCGGATGTCGCGGATCTGCCCGTGCCTCGAGGTGCGGCACCGCCGGTGAAGTCGCGCGCGATGACGGATCTGCCGATGGCGATGCCAGACGTCTCGGATCTGCCGGCGCCCGCGGCGGTGAAGGCCTCGGCCGCGCGCACGCCGCCGGCGATGCCCTCGGTGTCGGATCTACCGGCGCCCAAGGCGCGCAACATCGCAGCCGTCTCGGACCTGCCCGCCCCCGTCGCGCGCGGCCCCGCGATCTCGGATCTGCCGAGCCCGCGCAACGCGGGCGGCATCGTCGATCTGCCGGCCCCCAAGGCCACGGGCGGCATCGTCGACCTGCCGACGCCGAGGACCGACTCGGACGTGCCGGCGCCCAAGGGCTTCTTCGACGATCTGCCGCAGCCCGCGCGCGCGGGCTCGCCGACCAGGAACCCGGACCTGCCGGCACCGAAGGGCTTCTTCGACGATCTGCCCGGCAAGGTGTCGAGCAACAAGCCCGAGGTCCCCGCGCCGAAGGGCTTCTTCGACGATCTGCCCGGCCGCGTGAATTCGCAGAAGGCGGCGCAGGCCGCGCAGCCCGAGGTCCCGGCACCGAAGGGCTTCTTCGACGACCTGCCCGGGCGCCAGAACCAGAGCAACGCGCCGCAGCCGCCCGCGCCGAAGGGCTTCTTCGACGATCTGCCGCAACCGAGCTCGACGCAGACCGCCCCGCCGCAACCGTCTCTCAGCCAGAGCGCGCCGCCGAAGCCGGCGGGCAAGCCGGTCAACACACCGGTCGAGCTCAACATGGACAGCTCGGCGTCCCTCGATCTCGGCCTCGCGCCGAGCAGCGAGAGCTCGCAGGCGCGCCGGTTCGACGATCTCGATCTGTCGGCGCCGTCGACGGGGATCAAGTTCGATTCGCCGAAGGCCGCGCCGGCGGCGGTCGACGAAGCGCGCGCGCGCACGCCATCCGTGCAGCCGCTGCCGGCGTTCAAGAAGGACAAGGGTCAGCCGGCGACGCTCGAGCTCGAGGAGCCGCGCGACGTGCCGATGCAGTCGGCGAAGCTCGCGCCCAGGCGCAAGTCGGAGCCGTCGATCGATCCCGATGCCGCGCGCGCGAAGGCCAGGCGCGTTCGCGTGATCGCGCTGGCCGGTCTGTTCCTGGTCGCGCTCGGCGCGGGCGGCTTCTACTTCTATCGGAAGTGGGCGGCGAAGCGCGCCGTCGAGAGCACGATCACCGAGGAGCTCGCGGCCGCGAAGGACGCGCTCCGCAAGAGCGATCGCGCCCACTGGGATCGCGCCGCCGGTGCCGCGCAGCGCGTGATCGAAGCCAACCCCAAGCACGCCGAAGCGCTCGCGATCGCCGCGGAGGCCCGCCTCGCTTCCGCACTCGCCGACGGCCAGAACTACGGCGGCAAGCTCGCGCAGGCGCGCGCCAACATCCAGACCGCGGTCAGCGAGAACATCGCCGGTCCGAACCTGATCAAGGCGCAGGCCCTCAACGCGATCACCCAGAGCATCGGCGAGCGGGCGCTCGAGCTGCTCAAGCCGATGGCCAGCGATCCGAAGGATGCCCAGCTCCAGCTCTACCTCGGCTGGGGCTACGCCGTGGCCGCCGATCCCGCGAACGCGATCAAGGCGTTCGATGCGGCGGAAGCCAACGGCACCGACTTCATCAAGCTGTGCGCGCTCTACGGTCGCGCGAACGCGAAGCTCGATCAGGCCGATCTCGAGGGCGCCACCGCCGATTACAAGGCCGTGCTCGCGCTCGACAAGGATCACATCGGCGCGCAGGTCGGCATCGCCGCCGCGATGCCCGCCTCGCAATCGCAGCAACAGGAGAAGGATCTGCTCGCGCTGTTCGAGCGCAAGGACTTCGCCACCGGCGATCCGCGCGCGGTGGTCAAGGCGTGGTCGCTCGCCGCCGAGGCTGCCAAGCGCGGCGGCCGGCTCGATGCCGCGCGCGAGCGCTATCGCAACGCGCTCAACATCATGGGCGACGATCTCGGCGCTCTCGCCGGTGCCGCCGATGTCGAGCTGCGCGATGGCAAGCTCGACGCCGCGGCCGATCAGATCGCGAAGGCGCTCGCGATCAGCAAGGACGACATCCGCTCGCAGCTCGTCCAGTCGGAGATCTCGATCGCGAAGGGCGAGCTCGCCGACGCCCGCGCCCGGATCACCGCGCTGGCGAATCGCAACCCGCCGCCGCCGAAGCTCGACCAGTCGCGCATCAAGCTCGCCGCCGGTCACCTCGCCGAGAAGGAGAGCAAGGACGAGGAGGCCGCAGCGCTCTACGCCGAGGCCGCCGAGCTGGCGGGCGAAGCCGATCTGACGCCGACGCTCGCCGCGGTCGCCAAGTACACGGCGCTCGCCGACAAGGCCGACGATCAGACGAAGGCCGAGGAGCTGCGCGGCAAGGCGACCAAGCTGCTCGAGAACCTCGAGGCGCAGGCCGAGAAGGATCCGGCGATCGCGCTGGCGCTCGGCTCGGCGTACCTGCGCACCGGCGATGCCACGAAGGCCGAGCCGTGGCTGCGCAAGTTCATCGACGCGCGTCCCGACGATGCCGACGGTCAGTTCCAGATCGCGAAGGCGCTGGCGAAGCTCGACAAGACCGAGGAGGCGATCACCCGTCTCGGTCGGGCGATCGAGCTGGCGCCGAAGCGGCTCGAGTTTCAGATCGATCTCGCGCGCACCTACGAGCTGGCGAAGCAGGACGACAAGGCCGCCGGGATCTACAACAAGCTCCTCGCGGACAACCCGGATCCGAGCGTCGAGATCCGCGCCGGTGCCGGCCGGTTCTTCGCCCGCCGCGGCGAAAAGGAGAAGGCCGGCGAGCAGGGCGAGGCGATCTTGAAGGTGGTCCCGAACCACACCGCCGGCCTGTTCCTCAAGGCCGAGGGGCTGCTCGCGAAGAACCAGCTCGACGAGGCGCGCATCCTGTTCGGCAAGGCGGCCGCGGCGGAGCGCGATGCGCAGTACTTCGACGGCTTGGGGCGCGCTAACGAAGCAAAGGCCGTGGCCTCGAACGAGGTCAAGTTCATCCAGTTCGCGATCGACGCCTACAAGACCGCGACGACGATCGACGCGAAGATGTTCGACTCGTTTGCGGGAATGGGACGCATGTACATGCTTCGCAAGGAGCCCGAGCTTGCGATCGCGCCGCTTCGCGCTGCGAACGCGATCGATCCCAAGGAGCCGAACGTGATCTTCCTCGTCGGCAAGGCGTTCTTCTTGAGGAAGGATATCGATCCCGGAAATGGCCCCAATGCGATGGGGTGGCTCAAGAGCACGCTCGCGCTGAAGCAAAATCCTGAGGCTTCCTATTACCTCGGTGTGCTTTACGGCGATGCGAACCAGATGAAGCCTGCCGCCGACGCGCTCGGCACTGCGACGAGGCTTGGAATCGCCGAGGAGAAATCCGGTAACGAGCTGCCCTGGATGAGGGATGCGCTTTATCGGCTGGGCGATATCCAGAAGGGCCTCAACAACTACGACGCAGCCCGCGAAGCCTGGATCCTGTGGCTTGGCCGTTCTCCCGCCCCCGGGGTGAAGGTCGACAACGTCCGACGCGAGCTAGCCACGACGCTCAAGCCCCGCTGACGCGTTACAAGTCGGCGATCCTCGTTGACGGCGATCCAGCGACGACGAATCGATCTATGTTCGGTCCGTGCTGGACCGCATCAAGAAACGCGTCGATCGCGCTCTGTTCTTCGGCAAGGTGCTTCGCGCGAGCGGCGTCGCTGCGCCGGTTCGCCCCTCGAAGCTCGCGCAGTTCATCAAGGGCGCGCGCCAGACCAAGCTCGGTCCGCACATCGCCGTGATGTTTCACGCGGCCGCGCACCCCGATAAAGAAGCGCGGGTCGAGTACGGCGAAAGCGGAGTGCGAAGGCTGACCTGGGGCGAGCTCGATGCCACGATCAATCGCGTCGCCCACGCGCTCGTCGCGCGCGGCGTGCGCGGTGGTGGTCGCGTCGGCCTGATGCTGCCGAACGGCAGCGAGTACCTGATCGCGCAGCAAGCGCTCGCGCGGCTCGGCGCCACCGCGGTGCAGATCGGCTATCGCCTCAAGCCGGCGGAGATCGCGTACATCCTGTCCAACGCCGAGCCGGTCGCCACGATCGTGCACAGCGAGTACGTCCAGGCGATGCGCGAGGCGCGGATCATTTCGGGACAGGAGTCGCGGTCGCGGGGGGCGAAGGCGCACGGCGCGCTGATCGTCGTCGGTGGCAATGGTTCGCTGGCGAGCGACGAGGTCGACTGGGATCGCGCGATCGCGGCCGCTTCACCCGAGATGCCGCCGCGCGTCGAGGGCGGCGATGGCGGTGGCGTGATCGTCTACACCAGCGGCACCACCGGCAAGCCGAAGGGCGCGAACCGGGCGTGGAAGAAGACCGGCTTCGAGAGCGTCGCCGACATGATCCTGCAGGTCGGGATGCGAGCGGACGATCGCCACCTCGTGGTGTGTCCGCTCTATCACTCCGCGGCGCCGGCGTTCGTCGCGATCATGATGTCGCTCGGCGCCACGATCGTGCTGATGAATCACTTCGAGCCCGAGGGCGCCCTCGAGATCATCCAGAAGGAGAGCGTGACGTGCTCGCTGATGGTGCCGACGATGCTGATCCGGATGTCGAACCTGCCGGGCGACGCCCACAAGAAGTACGACACCTCGTCGCTGCGCTGGATGATGAGCGCGGCGGCACCGCTGACCACCGAAGCGGCGCGGCGCTGGATGGAGGCGTTCGGTCCGAAGCTGTGGAACTTCTACGGCGCCACCGAGACCGGCCTGGTCACGCTCGCCGGTCCGCACGATCACGTCAGCCGGCCGGGCACGATCGGCAAGCGGCTGCGCGGCAACCAGATCCGGCTGCTCGACGATGCCGGCAACGAGGTGCCGCCCGGCCAGGTCGGCGAGCTCTACGCGCGCAACTCGACGATGATCAGCGGGTACCACAACAACGACGAGGCCACGAACGAGGCGCAGAAGCAGGGCTTCTTCTCCGTCGGTGACATGGGCCGGATCGATGCCGATGGCTATTACTTCCTCGAGTCGCGGAAGCACGACATGGTGATCTCGGGCGGCGTCAACATCTACCCGCGCGAGATCGAGGACCACATCAACACGCACCCGGCCGTGCTCGAGGCCGCGGTGATCGGCGTGCCCGATCACGAGTGGGGCGAGACGCTGCGCGCGTTCGTGGTGCTGCGCTCCGGCCGCAACGCGACCGAGCAAGAGGTCATCGACTTCTGCCGCACCGGCCTCGCGGACTACAAGCGACCGCGCAAGGTGACGTTCCTCGCCGAGCTGCCGCGCAACCCGACCGGCAAGATCCTCAAGCGCGAATTGCGCGACCTCGCGTAGCCGCGATCGAGATCGGCCGACTCGGCGGATCAGCGGCACGCGCGAGGGCGATTCGCCGAACGTCGTCCTGCGTGGCCATCGCCCGGAGCGCACAACGGCGCTAGGCTGCGCCCCGTGATTCATCCGATCGTTCTCGGCACCGCCGGGCACATCGACCACGGCAAGACGTCGCTGGTGCGTGCGCTGACCGGGATCGATACCGATCGGTTGCCCGTCGAGAAGGCGCGCGGGATCACCACCGAGCTCGGATTCGCGCGGCTCGATCTCGGCGAGCGCCGGATCGCGGTCGTCGACGTTCCCGGCCACGAGCGGTTCGTCAAGTCGATGGTCGCCGGCGCGACCGGGCTCGATCTCGTGTGTCTGGTGATCGCCGCCGACGAAGGCGTGATGCCGCAAACGCGCGAGCACCTCGAGATCTGCGATCTGCTCGGCGTCCGCCGCGGCCTCGTCGTGCTGACCAAGCGCGACCTCGTCGACGCGGACTTCCTCTCCCTGGTCGAGCTCGATGTTCGCGAGGCGCTCGCCGGCACGTTTCTCGACGGTGCGCCGATGATCCCGGTGTCGACCAGGACCGGCGAAGGCCTCGACGAGCTGCGCACGGCGCTCGCCGCCGCGATCGACGCGCTGCCCCCGCGCGCCACCACCGGCGTGTTCCGGTTGCCGATCGATCGCGTGTTCACGGTGAAGGGCTTCGGCACCATCGTCACCGGTACGGTCCTCGGCGGCGAGGTCAAGCTCGGCGACGAGCTGCACGTGCTGCCGGATCGCCTCGCCGTTCGCGTGCGCGGCATCGAGGTGCACGGCGGTGCCGTCGACAGGGCGGTCGCCGGTCATCGCGCTGCGCTCAACCTCGGCGGTGTGGCCGTCGAGGAGCTCGCGCGGGGCGACATGCTGGCGCATCCCGATCGCGTCGCGCCCTCGCACATCCTCGACGTCGAGCTGCGCTACCTGCGCTCGGCTCCGGCACCGCTGCCGATGCGCAGCAAGGTGCTCGTCCATCACGGCACCGCGCAGGTGCTGGCGTCGCTCGTGCTCGTCGACAAGACCCACGCGATCGAGCAGCCCCGGCAGGGCGGGTTCGCGGCCTTCGCGGCCAGCCTCGACAAGCCGGAGAAGAAGCTCGAGCTGGCACCCGGCGAGCGCGCGATCGCGCAGCTGCGCATCGCTGCCACCACGCCGCTCGCCGCCCTGCCCGGCGATCACTTCATCGTCCGCGGCTTCGCGAAGGCCAGGTCGCAAGGCTCGACGATCGGCGGCGGCACGATCGTGCGCGTGCAAGCTCCGAAGGCGCGCGTCAAGACCGGTGCCGCGCACGCCGGCGTCGTGTCCACGCTCGCGGGCGCGCGGCTCGAGCAGCGGCTCTCCGTCGAGATCAAGACCGCCGCGTTCGCCGGCCTCGGCATCGCGCAGCTGGTGCAGCGCCTCGGGATCCCCGCCTCCGCGCTCACCGATGCGCTCGCCACGCTGATCGCCGGCGGCGAGCTGATGCCGACCGGCGAAGGCGATCACGCGCACTACCTGCACGCGACGGCGGTCGCCGAGCTCGAGGCCAAGATCGCGGCCCAGCTCGCGGCCCATCCCGATGGCGTGCTGCGCGAGTCGCTGCGGACGAGCCTCCCCGCCGCGCTGCCTTCACGCGCGTACGATGCGGTGCTCGCGGGTCTCGAGCAGCGCGGGCGCGCCGCATCCTCGAGCGGCGGCGACCGCGTGATGCGAGCCAACACGCCGCCGCGCGCTGCGATCACGGCGACCGAGCAGAAGCTCGCCGATCAGCTCGCCGGCTGGAAGCTCGAGCCGCCGCGCCCCAAGGACATGCCCGCGGTCACCGGCCTCACCGAGCCGCAGATCAACGCCGCGCTCTCGAAGCTGGTCGCCGCCAAGCTGGCGGTGAAGATCAAGCCCGACTACTACGCGCACGTCACCGCGATCGACGAGCTGCGCACCAAGCTCCTCGCCTACCTCGACCAGCACAAGACGATCGACGCCCAGGGCTGGAAGGATCTGACGGGCGCGAGCCGGAAGTTCACGATCCCGCTCGCCGAGCACTTCGACGCCGAGAAGCTCACGCTCCGCATCGGCGACGTTCGGCGTAAACGCTAGAAGAAGTACGCGCCAGAGACGCCGAAGAACAGGAAGGTGCGGAGCCCGCCCTCGACGTTGATCGTCATCTTGTCCGTCGGCTTGAACTGCGCGCCGATGATCGCGTTGACCACCGGGAACACCGGCGGGATGTTGTACTTGACGACCGTGCCGCAGGTGGTGCCGTCCTCTTCGCACGGCGCATTGCCGTGGCCACCGAACTGCGCCGGCTCGCACGGCAGCGGGTTCTCGTTCGTCGCGCCGGTGCCCGCGCAGATCATGTTGAGGTGCTCGAGCCGGCCCGACACGATGCCGAGACCCGCGCCACCGCCGTAGCGGATCGAGACGTACTTGTTGATCGGTGCGTGATTGAGGAACGTGAACTCGATCGTGTACCACTTGAGCTGCGCGCTCTGATTCTTCTCGGGCAGCACGTAGTCGGCGACATCACCGTTGCCGATGTTCTTGCCGCTGTCGATCCAGATGCCTTGCCCCGGCTTGATCGCTTCGGTCTCGAAGCCGAGCTGGAGCTCGACGTTGCCGCGACGACGAATGAAGTCGACACCGAGACCGAGCGTGCTCGAGCCACTGTCGCCGGCGCGCTCGACGAACAGCTCGATCTCGCCCTTCGGGACGCGGACATTTCGCAGCCGAAGGCCTACGCCGTACTCGATCGGCTTCTCCCCGGTCGCTGTCGCAGCTGCCTCCGGATCACCGCTGGGCGGTTTCCCCTCGTCGAGAGCAGCACTTCCGTCGGCATGTGCTGATCCGCTCGCCACGACCAGAGCGATGGCCGTAGCCGAGCACACCAAAGACACAGGTAGTCTCATCGTAGTCCCCCGAAAGTCGGCGACATTATATACACTCGTCACCAGGCGCGCGCGATGCGGTTCCGCACTCTCTCCTTGGTCGCGTTGATCGGTCTGACCGGGTGTCCCGGCAGTGACGGTGGCGTTGGAGATCCGTGCGGCGGCCACGGTGACTGCGACAGCACGCTGCAATGCAGCGCCAGCGTATGTGTGCCGCGATGCGCACGCGCGCCCGAGTGTGGCGACGGTTACGCCTGCGATGGTGACGGCATCTGCCAGCTCGCCACCGGTCAGCCGGGAGATAGCTGCACGAGCGAGGTCGAATGCGCCCCGGGGCTGTCCTGCCAGATCGACGGCACCGTCGTCGAAGACGGGCATCTCCTCGCGAGCTGCACCGCGCAGGGAGGAGGCAAGCCCGCCGGGGGTGCGTGCACCGAAGAGACCGAACGGACCGACTGTCGCAACGGCACGTGCGCACTCGGTCAGTGCGTCGATCTCTGCACGTTCACGCGCGACTGCACGGCGGGCTACAGCTGCATGGAGATCCCGCGCGTCAAGGCGACCGGAGCGCTGTTCACCGGCTGTCTGCCGAGCCAGGGCAACATCGTCTGGACGATCCCCACGTCGGCACCCACCGCGACCTTCCTGATGCCGGTGCCGAGCGCCGCTCGCTCTGCATCGCTGATCTTCTCCGTCGACGATCCGCAGCAACGCGTCGGCGCGCAGGGCCTGACGTCACCCTCGGGCGTGACGCTGTACGAGCGCCCCTGCGATGTCATCACCGAGCAGAACTGCGATCCGGTCGCGGACTTCTACGAGAACCTGGTGCGCCACGCGCCCGAGGCCGGCCAGTCGGTGATCGCGTTCCCGTCGACGCCCTCCGCCCCGCTCGAGACCGGCGCGTATCGCGTGTCGATGTCGTCGCTGCGCAAGAACGGGCAGGTCGGCTCGGCGATCCCGCACATCACCGCGGTCGTCCGCATCGATACCGCCACGCTCCTCGATCTTCGCTTCCACTTCCTCGATCTCGACGCCCACGTCTGCCAGTCGGAGATGGGCGACTCGCGGTTCGACGCCTCCACCGCGCAGACCGCGCCGTTCTTCCAGGACGACTTCATCGCCGAGCTGCGCACGATCTTCGCGCACGGCGGCATCGCGCTCGGCAACCTGACGTACGACGACATCCGCGGCAGGCCGGATCTCGACGAGCTCGACATCGACAACGCCGGTCAGCTGCTGTCGCTCGGCACCGGCAGCGGGACCGGCGTCGACGTGTTCTTCGTCCGCGCGCTGTCGCCCGTCGGGCTACAGGCGTTCGGTCCGAGCCCCGGACCGTCGGGCATCGCCGGCACGCCGCAGTCGGGCATCGTGATCGGGCTCGACACCCTCTGCTATCGGTCGTGGACCACGCTGGCTCGCCTGACGGCGCACGAGATCGCGCGCTACATGGGCCTGTCCCACAACGTCGTGCTCGACGCCGACGGCCGCATGTGGCTCGACAAGATCGACGATGGCGACTCGATGCCCGTCGACAACCTGATGTTCTATTCCGAGAAGGGCGGCACCGATATCACCCCCGGCCAGCGCGACATCCTCTCGCGCAGCGGAGTCCTGCGATGAGGCGCGCGCTCACCATCGTCGCCGTGCTGTCGCTGTCGGTCCTCCCCGCGCAGGGCGTCAGCCTCGAGACCAACGAGATCTTCCTGCTGACGCCGATCGATTCGTTGCCGACGAGAAATCAGATCGCCAGCGTGGCGCCCGATCCGATCGCTCGCCTCTCCGAGCTGTCGCTGTCGACCACCGCCGATTTCGGCGTGTCGCTGCGAGCGATCCGCGCGCTACCGCAGTTCTGCATCGGCGCCGGTCCGAGCTGCCAGGAGGATAGCGACGCGCAAATGCACCCGGTTCGCACCGCCGTTCGCGAGGTGATCGCGAGCATCTCGCCGGCCGATCGCAGCGGCAAATCGCTCCTCCGGTTGCGCGCCGGCATCGAGTCCCTCGGAGCGATCCAGAGCGGCGAGCAGAGCGATGTCGACCTCCTGATCCCGCTTCTCGACCACTCGAGCCGCGATATCCGGTTCGCGACCGCCCGGGCGTTGCGCCAGTTGTGCATGCCGTCGGCCGAGGCAGCCCTGCGAAATCGCTACGAAGACGAGACGGTGCCCCAGGTTCGGCTCGCGATTTCAGCGGCTTTGGGCGACCTCGAACAATGTAGCCAGTAGCACAGACAACCTGGCGAAATTGTTTGGTTGCTGTCGGTTCGTTTTGGATCGTACAAT
This sequence comes from Pseudomonadota bacterium, assembly GCA_023430775.1. GTDB lineage: Bacteria > Myxococcota_A > Polyangia > Haliangiales > Haliangiaceae > JABFXX01. The sequence continues at coordinate 34,634 of JAEYYY010000497.1, read as the reverse complement.
TGCCGTCTGCCACGGCTACGCGTCTGCGTAGGTGGCGGACTCATGACGACACGCGATCCGCGTTCACGTGACTCGATGACCGGGGTACCGGGCGGCCGAGATCCAACGCAATCGCTGTCGCTCGATGCCGACGAGGTCGATGTCGAGCATCCATCGCTCGCACTCGGCACCCACGACGCCCAGCGTCGAGAGCAGACGCGCGTCGATTCTCCTGCCGCGCAGAAGCGCACCGGTCCGCCATCCGTGAAGGCTTCGGGATCGCAGCGGCCACCGCCGATGCCCGGCCCGAAGGAGAACCCCAACGATCACGTCGGCGAGACGCTCGGCAGCTATCGCATCCTCGAGATCCTCGGCAAGGGCGGCATGGGCTACGTGTTCCGCGCCGAGCACGTCAAGCTCGGTCGCGAGGTCGCGCTCAAGCTGTTGCGCAGCGATTATGCGAAGCGCCGCGATGCCGTCGCCCGGTTCTTCCAGGAAGCGCGCACGGTCAATCGCGTCCGCCATCGCAACATCGTCGACGTCACCGACTTCGTCGAGCTCGACGACGGCACCACGTTCATCATCATGGAGCTGCTCGCCGGCGTCTCGCTCGGCAAGTGGGCGCGCTCCGGGATCGACATGCCGCGCGCGCTCGCGGTGCTCGTCCAGATCTGCGATGGCCTCGGCGCCGCCCACAACGTCGGCGTCGTGCACCGCGATCTCAAGCCCGACAACATCATCATCGTGCCCACCTCCGACGGTGCGGAGCTGGCGAAGCTGCTCGATTTCGGTGTCGCCAAGCTGCTCAACCGCGACGACGAGGACGTCGGGTTTCAGACCGCGGCCGGCTCGGTGATCGGCACGCCGGCGTACATGTCTCCCGAGCAAGCGGGCGGCATGCTGATCGACGCGCGCAGCGACATCTACTCGCTCGGCGCGATCATGTACGAGCTGTTCTGCGGCCAGCCGATGTTCCGCGGCCGCTCGTTCGGCGAGTACGTGCGCAAGCACCTCACCGAGATGCCGATGCCTCCGCGCCAGACCGCAGGCGGTCACGGTCTCGACCCTCGCCTCGAGGCGTTGATCCTCAAGTGTCTCGAGAAGGATCCGGGGCAGCGCTTCGGTCACATCCTCGAGCTCCGCGATGCCCTGCTGACGATGCTCGGCGGTATGGAGACGCATCCGCCGACGATGAGCTCGCTGACGGCCAGCGCGATCCGGCCATTGTATCCGGCTCCCACGCGGTCGCCGGAGGGGGCGCAGCAGACGTACGTGCCGGCGGCGATGCAGACGATCCTGCCGTCGGCGCCGATCGCGCATCACATGACGCCCGCGTCGGGCATGCACCCGTCGCAGTTCTTCAACGCGTACGCGAGCCAGATCGCCGGTCAGCTCGCACCGCCACCGCAACCCGCGACACCGTGGTGGGTGTGGTTCGTCGGCGGCGCCGTCGCCGTCGGCCTCGGGATCGGCGCGGCCGTGTGGTACGCGGGCCGCAGCGAGAGCACGCCCGAGCCCAAGCCGCAGCCCGTCGTCGTGCAGCAGCCGGAGGTCAAGCCGCAGCCCGTGGTGACGCCACCGGAGCCGCCGCCCACGCCCAAGCTCGTCGAGCTGAAGTTCGATTCGCTGCCCAGCGGCGGTGTCTACGAGGACGGCCACTCGGCCGAGCTCTGCAGGACGCCGTGCACGTTCAACGTCGAGCCCACCAAGGGCGATCGCCGCACCTATGTCGTACGCGCCGACGGCTACAAGGACACGTCTGTCGTCGTCGATCTGACCGCCGACAAGCGGGACTTCCGCGTCACGCTCGAGCAGCTCGAGCCGGTCGCCACGCCGCAGCAGACGAAGACGAAGATCATCAAGAAGACCGGCAAGACGATCAAGAAGACCGATCCGAAGCCCGACCCGCTCCCCGAGAAGAAGCCGGATCCGATTCCCGATCCGAACGCGGGCAAGAAGGAGCCGATCAAGAAGATCGATCCCACCGACCTCGCGGACCCGTTCAAGCGCAAGAAGTGAGCTCGCGCATGCATCGCCTCGTCCTCGCGATCTGCTTGTCCAGTGCCGTCGTCGCGACCGCACCGCAGCACGCATTCGCCGACGATCCGGGCGAACGCGCCGCGAAGCGCCACTACGATCGCGGCAAGAAGCTGTTCGGGCTGCAGAAGTTCGACGAGGCCCTCGAGCAGTTCCAGAAGGCGTTCGACGCCAGCCCGATCCCGGACTTCCTGTTCAACATCGGCCAGTGTCAGCGCAACCTCGGCGATTACGAGGCCGCGATCTTCAGCTTCAAGCGCTTCCTCAAGCTCGATCCCGAGACCGAGAAGCGCGAACAGGTCGAGGAGCTGATCGACGACCTGCAGCGCAAGATCGACGAGGGCAACACGCAGCGCCTCGGCCTCAAGAAGGAACCCAGAGAACCCAGGCCGGAGAACCCGGAGACCGGAGACCGACCGGTCTACAAGAAGTGGTGGTTCTGGACCGGCGTGGCCGTGGTCGGCGTGGGCGCCGGCGTCGGCATCTATCTGGCGTCTCGATCGAGCGCGCCGGACACCACTCTCGGTAACATCCAGTTTCGGCGGTGATGCGGCGCGTACTTCCTCTTCTCTGGCTGGCCGCCTGCGGTGGCGACGAGACGTTCATGATCGTCACCATCGATTCCGTGCCCGCCGTGCACGACGTCGCCACGATCCAGGTCGATCTCGATAACGATGGTCAGACCCGCGGCGATTCGTTCGACACCGACAAGCTCGCGTTCCCGGCGACGTTCTCGATCTCGGCACCGGGCCGCAGCGGCGGGCTCGCGATCTCGGTGAGCGCGTTCGACGACGACGGGCTCCTGGTCGGCCGCGGCAGCACGACGACCACGATCGACGCCCCCACCGCAGCGGTGAAGCTCGATAGCGCCGACTTCGTGGTCAACACCGACTTCGCCGGCGATCAGTTCCCGTCGAACGACTTCGAATCGGATGGCTTCCAGATCGGCGCCACCGCGGATGGCACGTGGACCGCGGTCTATCGAGATTCGTGCAGCGCGCCGTGCAACATGTTCGCGCGCCGCTTCGACGTCACCGGGCGCCCCGTGAGCTCCGCGCTCGCGGCTGGTACCAACGGCTTCGCCGTCTCCACCGAGCTGTCCGACGGCTTCTTCACGACCCCTGCAACAGCGAGCAACGGCTCGTCGACGATCGCGGTGTGGAACTTCTCCGAGGTCGCGCCGAGCACGGCGAGTGGCATCGCCTGTCGCGCGCTCGATGCGGCCGGCAACGCGACCGGCGATCAGGTCGTGCTGTCGACCGAGACCGTGTTTCCGTTCGCGGTCTCCGCGGCGCCGCTCGGTGCCTCGTCGTTCGTGGTGGTGTGGAACTCGTCGGTGACCGACAACATCACCCGCGCCACCACGGTCAACACCAACTGTCAGCCGAGCGCGCTGGTCGATATCTCCACCATCGTCACCGACAACGGCGCGATCCGGCCGTCGGTGGCCACCAACGGCGATCGCATCCTCTACTCGTGGACCAACGGCGGCAACGCGCGGTTCCGCATGATGTCGGACACGAACACGGCGGTGACGCCCGACCTCGCTCTCGTCGTCGCCAACGCGAACGAGGAGGTCCGGTTCACGCGCGCCGTCCGGCTCGGCAACGGCTTCGGGATCTTCGTGCGCTGGATCTCGGCGACCAACATGGGCCCGAGCAAGATCGAGCTCTATCGCGTCAACGCGGCCGGCCAGGTGCAGAACCCGCCGATCCTGATCACCACCAAGACCGGCAGCGACTTCGAGTCGGCCCGCAACTTCTCCGTGGGGACGCGCCCCGACGACGGCACCGTCCTCGTCGCCTGGCACAGCTGCATGGACATCAACGACGGCAGCGGCTGCGGTGTGTTCGGTCGCCTGGTCGGCTCCGACGGTCAGCCGATCGGGGAAGAATTCAGCCTCGCGACCACGCTCGAGAACGCGCAGACCCAGCCATCGGTGGTCGGCCTGCCCGGTGCGTTCGCCGCGATCTGGAAGGACGAGAGCCAGCAGGATCCCGATGTCGCCGGCTCGGCGGTGCGTGGTCGCGTGCTGTACCCGCCCGTCAGTGGAAGCGGGAGCGCGAAGCCGCAGGAGCCGCGAGCCGTGTTTCCGACGATCGAGTGGGCCTACGCCGGCTCGTCGTCGGCGCGGTGATCGATCCCGAGCGCGCGCATCTTCTTGTAGAGGTGGCTACGCTCGAGCTGGAGCTCTCTCGCCGTGTTGGACACGTGGTGATCGTTGGCGTCGAGCGCGGCCATGATGATCTCGCGCTCCGCCGCCGCGACCAGATCCTTGAACGGCGTGCCACGAGAGAACTCCGCCTTGACGGCCTTGACGCGCGGTAGCGCATCGCCGACATCGGCCTCGGTGATCACCTCGGCATCGCCGGTGAGGATCGCGAGCCGCTCGACGACGTTCTTGAGCTCGCGCACGTTGCCGGGCCACTCGTGCTGGATGACCAGCGTCATCGCGCTCGGCGCGACCTTCTTCTGGCGGCGCCCGTTGTCGATGCAGACCTGCTCGAGGAAGTGTTCGACCAGCTGCGGGATGTCCTCGCGGCGCGCGCGCAGCGGCGGCAGCTCGATCGGCACCACGGCGAGCCGGTAGTAGAGGTCCTCGCGAAACCGGCCGGCGGCGATCTCGGCCTGGAGATCCTTGTTGGTCGCCGCGACCACGCGAACGTCGACCTTGATGGTCTCGCCGCCGCCGACGCGCTCGAGCTCGTTCTCCTGGAGCACGCGCAGCACCTTGGCCTGTGCGCTCGGGTTCATATCCCCGATCTCGTCGAGGAACAGCGTGCCGCCGTCCGCGAGCTCGAACTTGCCGCGGCGCTGCTGCGTGGCGCCGGTGAACGCGCCCTTCTCGTGGCCGAACAGCTCGCTCTCGATCAGCTCGGACGGGATCGCCGCGCAGTTGAGCTTCACGAACGGTCCGTCGGCGCGCTTGCTGTGCTCGTGGACGGCGCGGGCGACCAGCTCCTTGCCGGTGCCGTTCTCGCCGGTGATCAGCACGCGGCCGGTGGTGGGTGCGGTCTTCGCCACCTTGTCGAAGATCGTGCGCATCGCCCCGCCCTTGCCGATCATCGCGAAGTCGGTCTGGGCACGGCCGCGCAGCTTCTGGTTCTCGTGGCGCAGCCGCGCGAACGTCAGCGCGTTCTGGACGGTGAGGAGCAGCTTGTCTCCCGACAGCGGCTTCTCGACGAAGTCGTGCGCACCACTCTTGGTCGCCTGCACCGCGGTCTCGATCGACGCGTTGCCCGACATCATGACGACCACCGTCTCGGGGCTGGCGACGCGGATCTTCGGCAGCACCTCGAGGCCGCTCTCCCCGGGCATCATGACGTCGAGGAGAACGAGATCGATATCGTGCTCGGCCACCTTGGCCAGGCCGAGCTGGCCGTTGCCCGCGACCTCGACGGCATAGCCCTCGATCTCGAGCGCACGACGGACCGTGGTCAGGATGTTCGGTTCGTCGTCGATGACGAGAATGGTGCTGCGCGCCACGACGGCAAACGTACCAGATCCTCAGAATTGACTCCGGTGTCCCAGGCCTTTAGGTTCCAGCCATATGAGAGTCGGTGCGATCCTCGTCGCAGTTGCGGGTTTGCTGATCGGGTTCGCGATCAGCTGCAGTGACCCGCCCAAGAAACCCGGATGCAAGGGCGACAAGGACTGCAAGGACGGCCTGGTGTGCTCCGAGAACAAGTGCGTGGAGTGCCGAGACGACTCGCAGTGCAAAGACGGCAAGAAGTGCAAAGCTAACGCGTGTGTGGAGGACGCCGAGTGCACCAGGGACGATCAGTGCGCCGCCGGCAAGGTGTGCCAGGCAGGCAAGTGCAAGCCGTGCGCTGCTGACTCCGAGTGTGGGCCCGGTGGCTCGTGCGAGGCGGGAGCGTGCAAGCGCGCGAACAAATGCACCCCTCAGACCGTCGGTACAGATTGTGCGGACGATGAAGATTGCGTCGACGGCTTCTGTCGCAAGGCAGGTCAGGCCGTGAATCCCGGCGACTGCGACCTCGCCACGATCTACTTCGGGTACGACGAGGCGAACATCCAGCAGAGCGAGCGGGATCGCCTCGACAAGAACGGTCAGTGTCTCGAGAAGAACAAGACCAAGTCGGTCATGCTCGTCGGTCACACCGATTCCGCCGGAACCGAGGAGTACAACATCGCGCTCTCCGAGCGACGTGCGCAGGCCGTCGCCGATTACCTGTCGCGTCTCGGGGTCGATCCCGCGCGCATGCAGGTGGTGCCCAAGGGCGAGACCGCCTCGACGGGGCTCGGCGACGACAAGGATCGTCGCTGCGAGTTCCAGTGGAAGTGAGGTTGCGATGAAGCGCCTGATCTTGTTGCCGCTGCTGCTCTCCGGTTGCTTCTGGTTCACCACCAAGGGCGAGGGCGAGAAGCTGCGAAAAGATGTCCAGGGTCTGCAGACCGGCGTCGGTGCGAAGCAGCAGGAGCTCGATACCAAGATCGCCGAGCTCAACAAGGTGCTCGAGGACGCCACCAAGATCCTCAAGCGCAACAGCGCCGATCTCGGTGCCGACGTCGATGCCCTCCGCAAGGACATCGCCACCGCGAACGGTCTGGTCGCCGCGCTGACCAATCAGTTCGGCGAGCTGAAGACCGCGTTCGAGACCTACAAGAAGTCGAACGAGACGCGGATCGATAGCCTCGAGCAGCGGCTCGGCCAGCTCGAGACCGGCAAGCCCGCCGCCAACAGCTCGCCCGACGATCTGTGGAAGCTCGGCTCGCAGGCGTTCGAGGCCGGCCGCTACAACGACGCGGTCGATATCTTCAAGCGGCTGCACACCAGCTTCCCCACCCACGACCGCGCCGACGACGCGATCTACTTCAAGGGCCAGAGCTACACGAACCTCAAGGACTGGGAGAAGGCGATCGGCGCCTACCAGCAGCTCAACGAGAAGTTTCCCACCGGGCCGCTCACCGACGACGGCCTCTACTTCGCCGCGCTCGCCGCGCAGCAGCTCAAGCAGTGTGGCGAGGCGCGGGCGTACCTGTCGATCATCACCACCAAGCACCCCAAATCGAACGTGCTGAGCCAGGCGAAGTCGCTCGACAGCAAGCTCAAGGCCGACCTCAAGAACAAATCGAAGTGCGCAGCGTGATGCCGCACTCCAAGGGTACTGGTTTGCCTGGCGGCTCACTGGCGTGCGGCTGATCGCGCTCCTGACCATCAAGCGTTCGGAGCTCGACCGCGTGCGCGGCTACGAGCAGGCCGCCCTTCGCATCATGGCGCGCCACGGTGGCCGCATCGAATACGCCTACGAGCTCGCCGGCGACACCGCCGACACGGTGCGCGAGCTCCACGTGCTCGAGTTTCCCGATCAGGCGGCGTTCGACGCCTACCTGGCGGATCCGGAACGCGCGGCGCATGCACCGGATCGCGCGCGGGCGATCCTCAGCACCGAGGTCTGGCCGACGAGGCTGCTGCCTCGCTACGACGGGTGACTACTTCTTCGCGGGCGCTTCGAGGAGCTTGCCGCCGAGCTTCTTGAACTGCTCGACCGCGTCCTTCTTGAGGTCGTACTTCGGTGCCAGCTTGGTGTGGCACTGGTTGCAGCTCTTGATCTTCTTGTCCTTGTTGAAGGCCTGCATCACCGCCTTCGCTTCCTTCTGGCCGCCCTTCTCGCAAGCGTTCTTCACCAGCTCGGTCTTGAAGTCCTTGTGGACGCAGTCGTTCACCGCCTTCTTGTCATCGGCTGTCGAGCTCGACATCGAAGCGAAGGTGAGCGCGCCGACGATCGCGGCGAGAGAAGCGAACAGTCCGAGCTTTGCCATGTGCGTGGTCCTTGAGAGTGAAAGCGGGTAATTCAGACGGGGCTCCATCGAGGCTATTCACCCCGGATCGTCTGGGCTCGCTATCCTGCCTCAGCTCGGAATCCCGAGCAATCTTCAAGAGGTGCCTCGTGCCACTCCCGCGAAGGCCCGGGCGGCTCCGGCGCTGTCCGCCGCGTCGTTGACCGCGGAGATCGCACAGATGGCAGAGGCTCCGGCCGCGTAGACCTCGGCCGCGCTCGCAACCGCGACGCCGCCGATCGCGACGATCGGCACCGTGGCGATCGCACACGCGCCGCGCAGCCCCGCGATCCCCTGGACCCGATCGGGGTTCTCCTTGGTCGAGGTCGCGAACACCGGCCCGAAGCCGAGGTAGTCGGCGCCGGCCTCGCACGCGATCCGCACCTGATCGAGATCGTGCGTCGACACGCCGATGAACAGCCGGTCCTTCACGATCGCGCGCGCGTCGGCGATCGGTAGATCGGTCTGGCCGAGATGCACGCCGTCTGCCCCCGCGGCGAGTGCGAGATCGACGCGATCGTTGACCACGAGTGGAATCCCGGCGGCGTCGCAGACCCGGCGCGCCATCCGTGCGACGCGCAGGATCTCGTCGGCCTCGACGCGCTTGCCGCGCGGCTTCAGGCGGACCTGGAGACAGCACGCATGACGGGCGAGCAGGCGCGCCAGGGACTCGTCCTCGCGATCGAGGACCGCATAGAAGCCGCGTAACTCGGGTGTCCTCGAAGTCGGCACGCTGGACCTGGTCTTTGCGTGGTTACCTGCGATCTGCAAGATCGACGATGGCTGATTCTGCCGTCGCGCGGGCCGCTCGCTGTCTCGCGTTAGAGTTCGCCCGTGCGTAGCCTCCTGCTCCTCGGTCTCGTCGCCTGCGGTTCCGCCGCGCCCGCCAGCCCGGCGCCGCCCGCCGCGCCGATCGTGGTCGTGATCTCGGCGACCGCCGAGTGGAAAGCGATCGCGCTGCCCGACAAGCGGATCGCCGATACGCCACACGGCGAGTGGTTCACGCACCGGTTCGGCGATCGCGACGTCGTGTTCTTCCACGGTGGCTTCGGCAAGGTCGCCGCGGCGGCATCGACGCAGTACGCGATCGAGCGCTGGCGACCGCGGCTGCTCGTCAACCTCGGCACCTGCGGCGGCTTCGCGGAGCGCAAGGTCGGCGACATCGTCCTCGCCGACAAGACGATCATCTACGACATCCTCGAGCAGATGGGCGACGCCGACGAGACCATCCGCGACTACTCGAGTGACCTCGATGTCTCGAAGTGGCCGCTGAGGGACAAGGTGATCGTGGGACCGATCGTGTCGGGCGATCGCGATCTGGTCCCCGCCGATCTGCCGATGCTCGCCTCGAAGTACAAGGCCAGCGTCGGGGACTGGGAGTCCGGCGCGATCGCGTGGACCGCCCGCAAGAACAAGACCCCGGTGCTGATCCTGCGCGCGGTCACCGACGTCGTCGATCACCGGGGTGACAATCCGACCTACGGCAACATGGACGCGTGGGTGAAGCAGACCAAGATCGAGATGGCGCGGCTGATCGACCTGTTCGCGACCGCGCTTCCCTCGCTGTGAGCGGTACAGTCGCGCGCATGCCGGCTTCGGACTGGAAAGAAGAGATCCCCGCCGACGAGTCCGAGCGCTTCGAGCGCTACGCGAAGTACCTCGGGGATCTCCAGAAGAAGAACGCCACCACCGAGTCTCTGGATCGCGCGCTGCACTCGAAGGCGAACCTCGGCGTCGAGGCCGAATTCGAGGTCATCCCCGGCCCCGAGGAGACGCGCGTCGGCATGTTCGCCGAGCCGAAGACCTATCGCGCGCTCGCTCGGTTCTCGAATGGCGCCGCGCGCCGCCAGTCCGACAAGAAGCTCGACGTCCGCGGCCTCGCGGTCAAGCTGTTCGGGGTCGACGGCAAGAAGGTGATCCCCGGCCTCGAGGACGAGACCACGCAGGACTTCCTCGCGATCCGCACCTCGTCGGTGCCGATGAGCAACGCCGATCAGTTCATGGCGATCGTGCGCGCGGCCACCACGCCGGCGCTGCTGCCGTTCCGCCTGCTCGGCAGCCTCGGCCCGATCACCGGCCTCCGCGTGATCAAGCGCGCGCTCGGTGGCCTCAAGGCTCCGCAATCGGCGCTCGCCGCGACGTCGTTCTACAGCGCGCTGCCGATCAAGTTCGGCCCCTACGCGGTGCAGTTCGCGTTCGCCGCGCACGAAGCTCCGTCGAAGATCGCGATCGGCTCGGCGACCCATCTCGGCGACGAGCTCGCCACCCGCTTGAAGTCCCAGCCGGTCGGCTACGACTTCCAGATCCGCTTCTACCGCGACGCCAGGTCCACCCCGATCGAGGACGCCTCCGTCGAGTGGGACTCGCCGTGGATCACCGTCGGCAAGCTGACGCTGCCCGTCCAGGACCCGATGTCTCCGCGCGGCAACAAGGTGTCCGATCTCGTCGAGCAGCTCGCCTTCGATCCGTGGCACGCACGCGAGGATCTGCGTCCGCTCGGCAACATCATGCGCGCGCGCAACGTCGCCTATCGCACCAGCACGCAGGCCCGCAAATCCCTCCCCGAACCGAAGACCGCCCCCACCTTCGACTGATCCCGACCATGACATTCGTGTCGGCGCGCTGCCTCTCGATGCTGCGAGCCAAGAGCTCCGACTGTCCGCATCTCGAAATCGCGACACGCGTGTCATAGACGACTGTTGGCGAACACACATCTCGACGCCAAGACGTGCCGATCTTGTCCGACGAGCGGACAGCTTGCACAACTCGCGCAACAACCAAGTCCGACTTGATCTGCGCTCTGCTGTCCGACCACTGGACATCACGGCGCGACCAACGTTGGCTCGATCCGCGCTTTGCCGGCGCGCTCGAGTCAGCGCATCTGGAGCTCGAGCTGTTCGAGCTCGCGCGCCTTGTCGCGGAGAGCGGCGGCCTTCTCGAACTCGAGATCGGCGGCGGCTTGCTTCATCTCGACGCGCAGCTTGTCGATCGCCGAGCGCAGCGTGTCGATGTCGTCGATCTTCTGGAGATCGAGCGCCGCGATCTGGACGGCGCGCTGGCCCTTCTTCGGCATCGGCTCGGCGGGCTGGACGTCGAGGATCGAGCGCGAGGCCGAGCGCGGCGTGATGCCATGCTCCTTGTTGAAGGCGGCCTGGACCTCGCGGCGGCGCTTGGTCTCGGTGACCGCGAGGCGGATCGAGTCGGTGTCCTTGTCGGCGTAGAGCAGGACGCGACCGTGGAGGTTGCGGGCGGCGCGACCGATCGTCTGGATCAGCGAGCGCTCGGAGCGCAGGAAGCCTTCCTTGTCGGCGTCGAGGATGCCGACGAGCGAGACCTCGGGGATGTCGAGACCCTCGCGAAGCAGGTTGATGCCGACCAGGACATCGAACTCGCCGCGGCGGAGGTCGCGGATGATCTGGATGCGCTCGAGGGTGTCGACGTCGGAGTGGAGGTACTTCACCCGCACGCCGATCTCCCGGTAGTACTCGGTGAGGTCCTCGGCCATCCGCTTGGTCAGCGTGGTGACCAGCACCTTGTCGCCCTTCGCGGTGCGCTCGCGGATCTCGGCGAGCAGGTCGTCGACCTGGTGGGCGACCGGCCGGACCTCGACCTCGGGATCGAGGAGGCCGGTGGGCCGGATGATCTGCTCGACGACGATGCCCTTCGCCTGCTGGAGCTCCCAGTCGGCGGGCGTGGCCGAGACGTAGATCGTGCGCCGGGCGCGCGCGTGCCACTCGTCGAAGCGGAGCGGCCGGTTATCGAGCGCGCTCGGCAGCCGGAAGCCGAACTCGACGAGCGTCTCCTTGCGCGAGCGGTCGCCGTTATACATGGCGCCGATCTGCGGCACGGTCTGGTGCGACTCGTCGACGATCAGCAGGAAGTCGTCGCCGAAGTAGTCGATCAGCGTCGGCGGTGGCTCGCCGGGGTTGCGGCCGGTGAGGTGGCGCGAGTAGTTCTCGATGCCCGAGCAGAACCCCATCTGCTCGATCGATTCGAGATCGTACATCGTGCGTTGCTCGAGCCGCTGGCGCTCGAGGAGCTTGCCTTGATCGGACAGCACCTTCAGCTGGTCGGCGAGCTCGGCGCGGATCGAGGCGACCGCCCGGCGCATCGTCTCGTCGGGCGTGGCGTAGTGCGATGCCGCGAAGATCACGGCGCGATCGAGCTTGCGCTTGACCCCGCCGCGCAGCGGATCGATCTCGCTGATCGCCTCGACCTGATCGCCCCACCACTCGATGCGCACCGCGGTGTCGGCCTCGTACGCCGGAAACACCTCGACGGTGTCACCGCGCACCCGGAACGTGCCGCGATGGAAGTCGACGTCGTTGCGCTCGTACTGCAGCTCGACGAGGCGGCGCAGCACGGCATCGCGATCGATCGCCGTCCCGACATCGATCTCCGCCGTCATCGATGCGTAGGTCTCGCGCTCGCCGATGCCGTAGATGCACGACACCGACGCGACGATGATGACGTCCTTGCGCGACAGCAGCGCGAACGTCGCCGCGTGGCGCATCCGATCGATCTCCTCGTTGACGATCGAGTCCTTCTCGATGAACGTGTCGGTGGTCGGGACGTACGCCTCGGGCTGGTAGTAGTCGTAGTAGCTGACGAAGTAGTGGACGGCGTTGTCGGGGAACAGCTCCTTGAACTCGCCGTAGAGCTGCGCCGCGAGGATCTTGTTGTGGGCGATGATCAGCGTCGGCTTGCCGATCTCGGCGATGACGTTGGCGACGGTGAACGTCTTGCCGGAGCCGGTGATGCCGAGCAGCACCTGCGCCTGATCGCCGCGCTTGATCCCCTCGACGAGCTCCGCGATCGCCTTGGGCTGGTCGCCGGCGGGCGCGAACTGCGAGCTCAGCTTGAACGTCGACTCCGACGGCCTGGGCATCCGCGGGGCCTTCGCTTCACCACCGGTTCGCTTGGCCTTCTTGCGATACGACGTCGCCACGGCCGGCACTCTAGCTCGATTCATCGGCAGCGCCTGGCGGCCGGAGGCGGCTGCGAGAGAGAGGCCAGCCAGATCCACCAGGGCAGCGATGTCGCCTTGGGTTTCGTCTTCATGAGAAGACCTTGCAGCGCAACGGTGACAGCCTTGTGTCAGGTTTGTGTGCTAGGGATCCAACCATGCGAAAGAAGTCCCGATTGTTCGCGATCGCCGAGGCGCTGCGCGCGCGCAGGACCGGCGTCACCGCGCAACAGCTCGCCGATCGCTTCGGGGTGACGCTGCGGACGATCTACCGGGATCTCGAGTCGCTGCAGGACGCCGGCATGCCGATCAAGGCCGATCGCGGACGTGGCGGCGGTTACGCGCTCGACATGCACTACCAGCTGCCGCCGGTGAACTTCACCGCACGCGAGGCGGCGATCCTCGTCGCGCTGTGCCGGCTCGCGGTCGAGCAGCGCCTGATGCCGTTCCCGGCGATGGTCGAGAAGGCCGCCGACAAGGTCCGCGCCGCGCTCACCACCTCCGCGCAGCGCGAGCTCCTCCAGCTGGTCGGCCAGCTCCAGCTGATCGGCGTCCCTGCCCTGCCGATCCCGGCGACCGTCCGCGACGCGATCGAGACCGCGTGGTTCGAGAATCGCGCGCTGCGCATCGTCTACATGAAGTCGAAGTGGCAGCTGAGCCCGCGCCTGGTCCGGATCCGCAACCTGGTCTTCGATCGCCAGGTCACGCTGCTCAACTGCGTCGACCTCGAGTCCGGCGAGGATCGCCAGTTCCGCCTCGACAAGATCCAGCAGGCCACCGTCCTCGACGCCCAGCCTCCGAGCTGATCGAGACGCCGTCGCTCACGCGCGGTGATAGAGAATGCGCCAGATCGGCAGCCCGGTCGTTTCCGCGTTCTCCTCGCGCCACGATCGCACGCCGTACGGATTGCCCTGCTTCCAGAACGACCACTCGCCCGCCTGGTTGATGAACCGCTCCTCGCGATCGCCGTCGAACGTCGACAGCGCGTCGAGCGCGATCTCCCAGACGTCGGTCTGGACGAACACCTCGGCACCGGGACGCACCGCACGCGCGATCTGTTCGGCGAGGAGCTCGTCGACCATCCGGCGGTTCTGGTGCTTGCGCTTGAACCACGGGTCCGGAAAGTTCACGTAGACGCGCTCGACGCTGCCCGGCGCGAAGATCAGTCCCATGTGCAGCTGCGCGTGACAGAACACCGCGTGCACCGGAGCGCGCGTCTTCTTCGCCCGCTTGTTGACCTCGGTGACCCAGTCCTCGCGAATCTCGAGGCCGACGTACAGCCGCGACGGATCCTTGGCCGCGCGCTCGAACAGGAACTGCGCATCGGCGCAGCCGATCTCGCACTCGACGAGGCGATCGTCGAGCGGCGGCAGCTCACCCCGAAACGTTTCGAAGTGGAGGTGCTTCGGATTGACGTGCTGCCGGATCCGCATCGCTCACCAGCGGGCATCCAGCGCGACGTAGCCGAACTGTCGGACGTTGAGCGGTGACTCGAGCTGCTCGAGCTCCGCCCGATCGACCCACCGGAACGCGCCAAACTCCTCGTTGGGCACGACCTCGGCATCCGCGTCGACCTCGGCGACGAACACGAAGTTCATGTGCAGGCCCTTCGAGCCGGCCTGGTGTTCCTCGTATCCGATCAGTCCCGCAGGCACACCATCGAGTGCCCCGTGCAGCGCGGGAAACGTCGCCGCGAGCCCGGTCTCCTCGCGCAGCTCGCGCACCGCCGCCTCGAGCGGTGTCTCGCCGGCCTCGAGCTCGCCACCGATCGGCAACCAGGTCTTCAGGCGACGATGCTCGATGACGAGCACGCGATCGCCACGGCGCGCGTAGACGGCGACACTGAACGCTCGACGGGACATCGCGCGAGGAGATACCGCAGATGTCAGGGCGGCGCGAGCACCTCGAACGCGATCGCATTCGAGACGCGCTCGTTGACCGTCACCACGATCTCCGTCGGGCCGGTCTCGGTGACCGAGGGAATCTCGATCACCGCGTGGTCGGCTTCGTATTCGATCACGGTTGCGAGCGTCGGCGGGAACGAGAGTCCGATCTGGATCTCGCCCGCCGCCGTCTCGCAGTTTGGCGGCTCACCGCACAGCCGCTTGCCTTCGACCGTCACTCGCGCACCTGGTGGTGCCGCCGCAGGGGTCACTGCGGTGAGCTGCGGTCCGCTGTCATCCGTGCATCCCGCCAGCTCGATCGCGAGCGCCGCGATGACCAGGATCCGCATCCCGCGAGCTTACTCGTCGGCGGGCAGTGCGACGACGCCGGACAGCTCGAGCGTCGCCGGATCGATCGCCTGGATCGCCTGCGCGAGCCGAGGCGCGGCCAGCTTCGGGGCGCGCTTCCTGTGGAACACGCGCACGCGAAACGCGCGACGCGAGGGCGACCAACGTCCTACGATCAACATGGCCGGCCTCCCCGTCACAGGTTGCAGATGTCCTCGACCATCGTGTAGCAGGTGGCCTGGACCGAGAACGGGTTCGGCCTCGCGCCAACCGCAGCGCGCAGCTGGACGTCGTCGAGCTTGCGGAGGGTTTCGGTGGTGAGCTGGAGCGGCTTCTTGCTGGTCTTCTTCATGACCAGCTCGTAGAGCACGGTGCGTGCCGCGTTTCCGCACGCGATCTCGGTGTGTTAGCGGCGAGCTCCAGCGTTCGCGCACGCTGGCCGCACGTGCGCTTACTTCGGGACCTTCTCCCAGTCCTTGAGGAACTTCTCGAGCCCGACGTCGGTCAGCGGGTGCTTGCACAGCTGCACCAGCACCGAGTACGGCGCGGTCATCACGTGGGCGCCGAGCAGCGCAGCCTGCTGGACGTGCATCGGACCGCGTACCGACGCGACGAGCACCTCGGTCGCGTACGCGTAGTTGTCGTAGATCTGCACGATCTCGCCGATCAGCTGCATGCCGTCGGTGGAGATGTCATCGAGGCGGCCGACGAACGGCGAGATGTACGTCGCGCCCGCCTTCGCCGCGAGCAGCGCCTGCGTCGCCGAGAAGCACAGCGTGACGTTGGTCTTGATGCCCTCGCTGCTGCACGTCTTGACGGCCTTGAGCCCCTCGGCGAGCAGCGGGATCTTGACGACGATGTTGGGCCGCAGCGCCGCGTACTCGCGCGCTTCCTTCATCATCTCGTCGTGCGTCGTCGACACGACCTCGGCAGAGACCGGGCCCTTGACGATGTCGCAGATCTCGAGGAGCACGTCCTTGAACTTGCGACCGGTCTTGGCGACCAGCGATGGATTCGTGGTGACTCCGTCGACGAGGCCCATCGCGGCGGCGTCTCGGATCTCTTTCACGTCGGCGGTATCGATGAAGAACTTCATGCGGCCCTCCGTTGCACGCTACCGCACTACCACGTAGGGTGCCCGCCGGTCACAGCTCATGGTCAGCATCGGCACCGTCGATCTTCCCGAGCGCATGGAGCGCGAGCGGTATTTTCGCGAGCTCGATTATCTCGAGCTGTCGATGCTCCACGCGGGACCGGTGAAACCCTCGTCGCTCGCGAAGTGGAAGACGGCAGTTCCTCCCAAGGCGATCGGGCTGGTCGCGCCGTGGGTGCTGACCGACAAGACGCCGCCGAAGGCGCCTCGGGTCTGGGATCACGACGCCACCGTAGGGGCGTTTCGCGAGAGTGGTCCGGCGAAGCTCGCACTCGCGGCGTTCATCGAGGCGATCGCCACGCTCGATGCCGCGTGCGCGATCTTTCGATCACCGAGCCTGTTCGCACCGTCGGCGGCGAACCGCGACACGCTGACGAAGTTCTTCTCGGAGGTCATCGCTCCCGAGACCCTCGATGTCCCGATCGTGTGGGTGCCCGACGGCCTGTGGGAGCCGCGCTCGGCGATCGCCTTCGCGACCGAGCTCGGCATCACCTGCGCATTTGACCCGATGGTCCGCGAACCCGGCCAACCGCTCGAGATCTATTACGACCTCGACGTGGAACGGCTGTACTGCCGGATCTCCGGCCTGGGTCGAGCGGGTGCCATCCGATCGGAGCACCAAGAAGATCTCGCCATGCTGATCGAAAGCTACGGCTCCCTCCCCGTCACCGTAGCTTTCGATTCCCCCCAGCGATGGCAAGACGCTCGTAATTTCAAGAAGCTACTGAGCGAGACATCGTCCCCCGACGATGCTGCCGAGGACAGCGACTAGAAAACGAACGTCGCGGTCGGAACTGGCAGCTCGCCGGTCTTCTTCGGCAGCTCGATGATGTTCCGGGACGACCTTCTTTCGACCATCTGGATGATCGGCTCGGACTTCCTGGTCGACGGCACAGCGACCGTCTTCTTCGTGCGATTTCCGTTTCCCTTACGCGCCGCAGGGCGCGCCGTCATCACCTTGGATCGCATTCAATTTCCCCCAAGCTCTGAGTGGTCTAGAGCCTACTGATCCGCCATTCGGACTGTCAATGTAGGCAATCTGATTCCTTTACTTCCGAGCGTGTCTTCGACTATAAGGTGCGCGCGCTTCTCCAGGAGTTACGGTGATTTATGGACGTTAAGACCGGGACCGAGGTGGTTGTACTGTCCGAGGCATTTCTCACTGCGGCCGTCGACCTGATGGCCCTCGTGGTGCTGGGGGATCCGAGCAAAGATCCCGTTTTCAAATCAGCAGACCAAACGCTCGGTGGCGTGCTCTCCGAGATCGCGAAATCGGAGCACTTCGAAGGCAAGTCCAACCAGTCGATCAGCGTCCACACGCACG
The DNA here is from genome assembly GCA_023430775.1 of Pseudomonadota bacterium. Lineage (GTDB taxonomy): Bacteria > Myxococcota_A > Polyangia > Haliangiales > Haliangiaceae > JABFXX01. The sequence continues at coordinate 17,142 of JAEYYY010000497.1, read as the reverse complement.
GTCGTCTCCCGGCGAAGCGCTTCATGGTGGTCGGTGGTGGTGCACGCAGCGAGCTCGCGCAGGTGAAGGCGCAGGCCGGCATCCGCGATCTCGCCGCCACCATCGCGCAAGCGGCGAACAAGGTCGGCGCTGCATCGGTGGCGTTCTTGCTGCCGAACCTCGGTGCGAATCGCGAGGCTTCGCTCGTGCAGCTCGCCGCCGAGGGCGTCGTGCTCGGCACGTACAAGTTCTCCCGCTATCTCACCGGTGACGATCACAAGCGTCCGTCGGCGCTCAGGTCGTTCGGCTTGGTCGTCGATGCCAAGGGCAAGAAGCTGCCCGCCGGTCGCGCGAAGGCGCTCGCGGCTGCCATCGAGCGCGGCCGGACGATCGCCAGCGCGGTCAATCACGCACGCGATCTGATCAACGAGCCCGCTGCGGTGATCACGCCCTCGGCGCTCGCGGCCGATGCCCAGGCGATCGCGAAGAAGCACAAGTCGGTCAGCGTCACGGTCCTCGACGGAAAGAAGTGCGCGGACCTCGGCATGGGGATGTTCCTCGCGGTCGGTCAGGGCAGCGATCAGGAGCCGCGCTTCATCCACATGACGTACAAGCCGGCGAAGAAGGCGAAGAAGAAGATCTGCTTCATCGGCAAGGGCATCACGTTCGACTCGGGCGGTTACTCGCTCAAGCCGAGCAATGCGATGGAGGACATGAAGGTCGACATGTCGGGTGCGGCCGCGGTGATCTCGTCGATGGACGCGATCGCCACGCTCGGCTCCGACTACGAGGTCCACGTCGTTGCCGCCTGTTGCGAGAATCTGGTGAGCGGCCGCGCCTACAAGCTCGGCGATGTCCTGAAGTCGATGGACGGCACCACGGTCGAGATCAACAACACCGATGCTGAAGGGCGGCTGACCCTCGGCGATGCGATCACCTACGCGCGCGAAAAGATCCAGCCCGACGAGATGTTCGACTTCGCCACCCTGACGGGCGCGTGCATGGTCGCCCTCGGGCCCTACACCGCCGGCGTGATGTCCGATCACGAGGGCCTGGTGAAGGGCTGGATGGCGGCGGCGGAGCGCACAGGCGAGGACATGTGGCGCCTCCCGCTCAACAACCGGCTGCGCGAGCAGCTCAAGAGCCAGGTCGCCGACATGCGCAACACCGGCGACCGGTTCGGCGGCGCCATCACCGCGGGGTTGTTCCTCAAAACGTTCGCCAAGGACACGCCCTGGGTGCATGTCGACATCGCCGGTCCCGCGTCGCTCAGCAGCACGCGACCCTCGCAACCGAAAGGTGGGACCGGGTTCGCCGTTGCTTCGATTGTCGAGTACGCCACCAACACCTAGTCAACGCGGGGCGTTTTGCCCGGTCGAATGGTCAGGCTTCATGTACGACGTGTTACTGGTTTTTACAACAATCTCGTGTGGTTAGGTGTACGGCTAGTTTGACAGTCGACCCCTCGGCTGATAGCATTCGACCATTCGAGGTTTTGTGTTGAAGCAGCAATTCTCTGTTGGGGACAAGGCTGTGTATCCCGTGCACGGCGTGGCCGAAGTGGTCGCGCTCGAGCACCGGGACATTGGTGGGAACAAGACCAGCGTCTACATCCTCAAGGTTCTGGATACCGGGATGAAGATCATGGTTCCCACGACCAACGCGGGCTCGGTCGGTCTTCGCGACCTGATCCCGTCGAAGCAGGTCAAGGACGTCTACTCGATCCTCAAGTCGCGAGACATCCCGCGCGATACGCAGACGTGGAACCGTCGCTATCGCGAGTACATGGAGAAGATCAAGACGGGCTCGGTGTTCGAGATCGCCGAGGTGCTGCGCGATCTCTGCGTGCTGCGCACCACCAAGGAGCTGTCGTTCGGCGAGCGCAAGATGCTCGATAACGCGCGCGGTCTCCTGATCAAGGAGCTCGCGATCGCGAAGAACGTCAGCGAAGACAAGATCGCAGCGGAGATCGATTCGATCTTTGCCGCTGCGGCTGCCTAGCTGCGACACCGCGCTGCGAACCGCGCGCCTCCGTCGAGACACGCGCGAACCACCGAGATTCCTTCGCTGCGGCTGCCCGCGACTCGTGCGACACGCGGACGCGAACGAGACGCAGGCATCCGCGATGTGTCGTGAGGAGCGAGCACTCCTCGACGCGCCGCGCACGATCCAGGCTGAGGGCAGCCATGAAGTACCTCGTCCTCGCGCTCGCGCTCGCCGGTTGCGCCTACGATCCCGATTCGCCGGCCTGCGAGACCGACATCACGATGACGGGATCTCCCGGATCGCAGGAGACGATCGCGTTCGATCTGAACGGCGGCGAATCACACGAGCTGTGCATCGCGCTCGACGCGTCGCTCAACGATCGCGCGGTGACGTTTCGCGCCAGCGAGCCGTTCTTCCCGAATGCGACGCAGCTCGATCTGAAGAGCGACGACGGCACGATCATCCAGTCGGATGACGCCGTCGGGCTGTTGCAGTTCGAGGTCGCGGCGGGAACCAAGCTCCACTACCTGCTGACCACCACGGCGATCCAGTCGCTCAGCCTCGGTGTCGAGCTGCGGCTCGAGTTTCGCGAGCTCTAGTAGCGCAGGAACGCGCTGCCCCAGGTCAGGCCTGCGCCGAACGCGACGAGCGCGACCATCGAGCCGGGCTTGATCTTTCCGATCTCGATCGCCTCGTGCATGCAGATCGGGATCGAAGCCGCCGTGGTGTTGCCGTACTTCTGGATGTTGTTGTGAATCTTCTCGTCGGGCAGCCCGATCATCTTCGCGACCATCTGATTGATGCGGAGGTTCGCCTGGTGCGGGATCACGCAATCGATGTCGTTCAGCGTCAGCTTGTTCGCGGCCATGCCTTCCATCATCGCCATCGGCATCCGCGTCACCGCGTGCTTGAACACCCTCTTGCCTTCCATCCGCGGGTAGTGCTTGCGCTCCGCCATCGCCTCCTCGGTGATGCGAGGGTCGTGCGCCGAGGCCGGATACTCCGTCCACAGGATCTCGGCTTCGCTGCCGTCCGCGTGGATGTGCGTCGAGAGCAGCACGTGCTGATCATCCGTGGCGCGACCGAGCACCACCGCGCCTGCGCCATCGCCGAACAGCACGGTGACATCGCGGCCCGCGGTGGTCTTGTCGAGCCCGGTCGAGTGCACCTCGCTACCGATCAGCAGCACGTGCTTCGCCGCGCCGGTCTTGATGTACTGGTCGGCGATCGACAGCCCGTAGATGAAACCGGTGCACTGCTGCCGGATATCGAGGCACGGGATGTCCTTGATGCCGAGGTTGCGCTGCACGAACACCGCGGTGCCCGGGAAGTTGAAGTCCGGCGACAGCGTCGCGTAGATGATGAGGTCGATGTCCTTGGGCGTCAGGCCCGCGCGTTCGATCGCCTCCTTCGCGGCCGCGGTGCCGAGCGAGGCGCCGGTCTCGCCGGGCGACACCCAGCGCCGGGTCTCGATGCCGCTGCGCTCGACGATCCAGTCGTGCGACGTCTCCATCATCCCCGCGAGGTCGTGGTTGGAGACCACGCGCTGGGGAACGCTCATGCCGATACCGAGGAGCCGACTGCGATGCATGCGAACTGGCTACCACGCCCGCGCGCGACTCCGCGACGGCAAGCGTGCGCGAGGATCTCGATTCGATCGGCCATCGACTGACTCGGCGCGTCACGGACACTGTAGATTTGCGCCATGAACATCCTGCTGGTGCGCCACGGCGAGACCGCGTGGAACCGCGAAGGTCGCTACCAGGGCCGCACGGACATTCCGCTGTCGCCCGACGGAGAGCGTCAGGTGCGTGCGCTCGGAGAGCGGCTGCGCGCCGCGCCGATCGACCTCGCGATCAGCTCGCCGCTGTCGCGTGCGCGCGCCACCGCCGAGGCGATCTTGCAAGGCCGCTCGTCACCCGCGCTCGAATTCGATGACGGCCTGCTCGAGATCTCGCACGGCCAGTGGGAAGGCAAGCTCGCGAGCGAGGTCGAGCTCTCGCACGCCGAGATGTTCGGCGAGTGGCGCACGTCTCCGGGGCACGATTCGCCGGCGGGCCCCGATGCCGAGACGCTCGGCGATGTCGAGGCGCGAGCGTGGCCGGTGTTGATGCGGATCGCGGATCGCCTCGGCCCGAACGGCACCGCGCTGATCACCGCGCACGATGCGGTCAATCGCGTGATCCTGTGCAAGGTCCTCGGCCTGCCGCTGACGCGCGTCTGGCGGTTCCGTCAGGCACCGGCGGCGCTCAACGTGCTCGGCGGTGATTCGCTGCTCGAGCTCCAGCTGGTGCGCCTGAACGACAGCGAGCACAGCCAGCCGCTGCTCAGCACGGCGCAGCACCGCGCGCTGTGATCGCGACCTGCGACGCCTCCCTTCGACACTGAATCGCCGCGCGAAGCGGCTGCTGATCAGATGTCGAGGTTGCGCACGTTGAGCGCGTTTTCCTCGATGAACTCGCGGCGAGGCTCGACCAGATCGCCCATCAGCTTCGTGAAGATGCCATCGGCCTCTTCCATCTCCTCGACCTTGACGCGGAGGAGGTTGCGCTTCGTGGGATCCATCGTGGTCTCCCACAGCTGCTCGGCGTTCATCTCGCCGAGACCCTTGTAGCGCTGGATCTGGAGGCCCTTGCGACCGAGATCCTCGATCACCGTGGCGATCTGGTTCCAGTCGACGATCGGGCGCGGGTCATCATCGCCGTGCTTGATGACGAGCGGATCGGCGAGCGACGCACGCAGCTCCGCGCTGATCTTGCGGAGCTCGACGAACTCGCCGCTCCGCAGCAGGTCTGCGCTGATCGTGGTGTGGCGGCGAACGCCGTGCGAGCCCGCCTGAAAGCGCATCTCCCAGGTACCGTGCTCGGTGTCCTGCTTGTACTCGGCGGCTGCTTGACCGAGATCGCCGTGCTTCTTCGAGACCTCGGCCATCACCTTGGCTTCGATCAGCTCGAGCTTGTCCTTGTTCTTGAGATCGTCCTCGGTGAGGCCGACCTCGGCGAACTGCGCGACGATGCGAGCATCACCGCGCTTGTCGAGCTGGTTGCGTAGCTTGCGCGTGGAGTTGATGCGCTTGACCAGCGCCCCGAGCTCGGCGCCGGTGAGCGACGCCGGACCGGCGGTGAGCGTGGTCTCCTTGCAGACGACGTCGAGCAGGAAGTCTTCAAGCGCCTGCTCGTTCTTCAGGTACAGCTCGGTCTTGCCCTTCTTGACCTTGTAGAGCGGCGGCTGCGCGATGAACACGTGGCCCTTCTCGAACAGCTCTCCGAAGTGACGGAAGAAGAACGTCAGCAGCAGCGTGCGGATGTGGCTACCGTCCACATCGGCGTCGGTCATGATGATGATCTTGTGGTAGCGCAGGTCGTCGAGCTTCTTCTCGTCGCCGACGCCGGTGCCAAGCGCCTTGATCAGCGTCGCCAGCTCCTGCGACGTCAGCATGCGATCGAAGCGCACCTTCTCGACGTTCAGGATCTTGCCGCGCAGCGGGAGAATCGCCTGGAACTCGCGAGACCGTCCGTGCTTGGCAGAGCCGCCTGCAGACTCACCCTCGACGATGAACAGCTCGCACTCCGCAGGATCCGTCTTTTGACAGTCAGCGAGCTTGCCGGGCAGCGACCAGTCTGAAAGTGCGCCCTTGCGCTGCACCATCTCGCGCGCCTTGCGAGCGGCCTCGCGCGCCTGCGAGGCGAGCACGGCCTTGTTGATGATCGTGCGCGCTTCCTTCGGGTGCTGCTCGAGATACTCGCCGAGCTTCGCGCCGACCACGGCCGACACGGCGGTGCCGACTTCCGACGACACCAGCTTGTCCTTCGCCTGGTTCGAGTACTTCGGGTCGGAGCACTTCACCGAGATCACCGCGGTGAGGCCTTCGCGCAGATCGTCGCCCGACAGGCCGCCCTTGGATTCCTTGAGCAGCTTGTACTCGTTCGCGTAGTTGTTGATGGTGCGCGTCAGCGCCTGGCGGAAGCCCGACGCATGCGTGCCGCCATCGCGGTTCTTGATCGTGTTGGTGAAGCACGTCAGCAGCTCGCTGTACGTGTCGTTCCACTGCATCGCGACATCGACGGTGATGTCCTCGTGCTCCGCGGAGAACGAGATCACATCCGAGATCGGCGTCTTGTTCGTGTTGAGGTCCGCGACGTACGTGGCGATGCCACCCTCGAACTTGTATTCGACCTTCTTGTCGGTGCGCTCGTCGTGGATGACGATCTGCAGGCCGCTGTTGAGGTACGCGAGCTCGCGCAGCTTGGTGGCGAGCTGGTCGAACGAGAACTCGAGGACGTTCTTGAAGATCGTGGGATCGGGGTGGAACGTGGTCTTGGTGCCGCGCCGATCGGTGACGCCGGTCTGCTTGAGCTCGGTCGTGGCGATGCCCGCCGAGTACTCCTGATAGAAGACCTTGCCGCCGCGGCGAATCTCGAGCTTGAGCCAGTCCGACAGCGCGTTGACGGCAGACACGCCGACGCCGTGCAGACCGCCCGAGACCTTGTAGCCACTGCCGCCGAACTTGCCGCCGGCGTGCAACTGGGTCATCACGACCTCCGCGGCGGGCTTGCCCTCCGTCGGGTGCATGTCCGTGGGAATGCCGCGACCGTTATCCTCGACGGTCACCGAGTTGTCGTAGTGGATGATGACGTCGATGCGCGACGCGTGACCCGCGAGGTGCTCGTCGACGGAGTTGTCCACGACCTCGAACACCAGGTGATGCAGACCCGACCCGTCATCGGTGTCGCCGATGTACATCCCCGGACGTTTGCGAACGCCCTCGAGTCCCTTGAGGACGCCGATCGATCCGGCGTCGTAATCGCCGCCATCCCCGCCACCAGACCCCGAGGAAGAAGTCTTAGAACCAACGTTGGGATCTGCCATTCAAACCGCCCGTGACGACTGGAAACGAGTCCGGAAACGAGAGCGTTGTAAGTACCATGCGAGGTGGGTATTCGGAAGCGTTTCGCGTGTGTTTGTAGTGGACTCATATTAATGGAATCACAGAGGAATCGGCGACTCCACCTCGCCGGGGAACGGCTTCGAAATCCGGCCCGAAATCGGTCGCCGGATCGCCGTCAGGTTCACTGCGAGATGCGCCCGTTCTGGATCTGAAAATCAGCGCGGTCCTCGCGCACGAGCACGTGGCGCCCGTCGGTGGTGGTGATGAAGCACTGGCCCGCGAGCTTCGCGAGATGCTCGAACAGGAACTCGTTGCGCGATTGATCGAGCTCGCTCGACACGTCGTCGAGTAGCAGGATCGGGAGGTCACCCTGGGTGCGGCCGAGCAGCGTCAGCTCCGCGGTCTTCCACGCCAGCATGATCGCGCGCAGCTGGCCCTGCGAGGCAAACGCGCCGGCCTCGTGGCCATCGAGCTCGAGCACGACGTCATCGCGATGCGGCCCGACCTGGGTCGCCGACGTCGCGAGATCCTTCATCCGCGCGGCCTGGAGCTGCTCGATCATCTGCTCGCTCGACGAGCACGCGAGCTTCTGCTGGTAGCGCAGGCCGGCCACCCGGTGCGTGCGCGTGATCGCGGCGAACGCGGCGCGGAACTCGGGGGCGAGCTGAGCCACGTAGTTCGTCCGCGCGGCGATCACGGCCATCGCGAGCCCGGCGAGCTGCTGGTCGTAGACGGCGAGCAGGTCATCGAGCTGGCGCATCGGCATCGCCGGGCGGTTGTCGCGCTCTTGCCCCGCCTTCTTGAGCACCGCGTTGCGCTGGCGCAGCACCTTCTCGTAGTCGCTCGCGACCCCGAGATACTCCGGAGCGTACGTGAACACGCTGCGGTCGAGGAAGCGACGGCGGTCACTCGGCGAGCCCCTCGGCAAGGCGAGGTCCTCGGGCGTGAACACGACGACGTTGAACGCTCCGAAGTAGCGCGCCAGCGGCCGCACCGCCTTGCCGTCGAGGGTGACCTGCTTGCGGGCGTCCATCGCCAGCTCGACCTCGTAGACCCTCGTCAACTCATCCTTGAGAACGCGTGCTCCGAGCTTTGCGCGATCTCTGCCGAATCCGACGAGGTCTGTCAGCTTCGACGTCCTGAACGAGCGCAGCGTCGAGACGACGAAGATGGCTTCGAGCAGGTTGGTCTTGCCCTGCCCGTTGTCTCCGACGAAGACGTTGAACCGATCGCGAGGCGTCAGCGTGAGCGTCTCGAGGTTGCGGATGCCGTCCGCGACCAGCGCCTCGATCCGCACGCGAGCCTAGATTCGCATCGGCATCACGACGCCGAGGTAATCGTCGCCGGTCAGCGGCTTGATGAGCCCCGGGTCCAGCTCGCCACCGAGCGAAATCGTGATCTGGTCGCTCGACATCTGCGTCAGCAGCTCGACGACGTACTTCGGGTTGAAGCCGATCGCGATGGCATCGCCGTTGTACTCGGCCTCCAGCTCCTCGCGCACTTCACCGAGGTCAGGGTTATCCGACGTGATGGTGACGCCCTCTTTCGTGGCGGAGACCTTCACTCCGCGCGTCTCCGAGGACATCAGCTGCGCCCGACGAAGCGCATCGATAAATCGCGAGCGATCCATCGTGATGACGCGCTTGTGCTCCTTGGGAATCACCTGCTCGTACGGCGGGAACGTGGCGTCGATGAGCTTGACCGCGATCGCGATGTCTTCCTGGACGAGGAACAGGTGCGGCGTCTTGATGGCGAGCTTGCAGTTCGGTCCGGCGTCGAGCACGCGGCGAATCTCGAGCAGGCCCTTCTTCGGGATGATGATGCCTGCCGTCAGCTTGGGGCCCGCGATGGTGCGCTCGACCTTGCTCAGGCGATGACCGTCGGTGGAGACCATGCGGCTCTTGGCGCCATCGCTCTCGAAGAACACGCCGTTGAGGTGGAAGCGCGTCTCGTCGTTGCAGACGGAGAACAGCGTGCGCTCGATCATCTCGCGGAGCACCGAGCTCTCGATCGACGAGTACTGCGCTTCGCGATGGTCCGGAACCTTCGGGAAGTCACGGTCCGGCATGCCGACGATCTTGTACGTGACCTTGCCGCTCTTGATCTCGGCCCAGTGGTTGTCCGTCTTCTTCAGCGTGATCTCGTCACCGGGTGCGTTGGCGACCAGCTCGTAGAGATTCTTCGCTCCGAGGGTGAGCCCACCTTCGCCGGTGTTCGTGCTCTTGAGCTCCGCGGTGAGCGACACGTTGAGGTCTGTCGCTGCGACGAGGATCTGGTTCTTGCCCTGCGTACGCAGCAACACGTTGGCGAGCATCGGCATCGTGCTCTTGCGGTCGGCGATGCCCTGCGCGAGACGGAGGCCTCGAAGGAACTCGTTCTTTGCGATTCTGAACTCCATGTGACCCTCTCCGTCTGCGTTCTCGTCCGCGTTCTCGTTCGTCTCGATGCGTTTGGCTTCGCTCTGATCTCTTTAGAGAAATAGATCTGTCTTAGAAGTAGAGATCAGTAGGCCCTGTGGACACTGTGGATAGCTTCATAACTCGAAGCCCTGACATCGGAAATGGATCGTGTAGCAGAAGGTGTGACCTGCGACTCGTTCCGTGGACGACATGCACCAAAGCTGTGGACAATCCGGGACGTGGATCCTGTCCACCCCCAGGCCACAGCCACGATCACAGACCTGTCCACAACGGATTTCATCGCAGGATCATGCCTTCGATGGCGTGGATCTCTGACCGCAGCGATGCGTCGTCCTTGAGCCGCTCGATGATCTTTTGCACCGCCGAGATGACGGTGGTGTGGTGCTTGCCGCCGAACGCACGCGCGAGATCGGGATAGCTGTCCTTGGTGTGGTGACGCGACAGGTACATCGCGACCGCGCGCGGCGTCGCCACCGACTTGTGACGGCGCTCGGACTTGATGTCGCTGGTCTTGAGACCGTAATAGCTCGCGACTGACTTGATGATCGACTCGACCGTGATGATCTCGCGGGGCCGCGTGATCGCCGCCCCCAGCGTCTCCTGAGCGAACTCGAGGTTGATGCTCTTCTTCGACAGCGACGCGTAGGCCGCGAGCCGGATCAGCGCGCCCTCGAGCTCGCGCACGTTGCTCTTGATCGACGACGCGATGTAGAGCGCGACGTCGTCGGGAAGGTGCACCGATTCGACGGCGGCCTTCTTGCGAAGAATGGCGATGCGCACCTCGAGCTCGGGCGGCTCGATGTCGGCGAGCAAGCCCCAGGCGAAGCGCGTGCGCAGGCGATCGGCGATATCGGAGATCTCGTGCGGCTTGCGGTCGGCCGTCAGCACGATCTGCTTGTGGTTCTCGTGCAGCGAGTTGAACGTGTGGAAGAACTCGTCCTGCGTCGATTCCTTGCCGGCGAGGAACTGGACGTCGTCGACCAGCAGCACGTCGATGCCCTCGCGATAGTTCCTGCGGAACTCGTGCATCTTGCCGGTCTTGATCGCGAGCACGTACTCGTTCATGAACCGCTCGCTCGACAGGTAGACGATGCGAGACGTCGGCCGCAGCCGCAGGTGCGCGTGACCGATCGCGTGCAGCAGGTGCGTCTTGCCAAGACCGACGCCACCGCAGACGAACACCGGGTTGTACTTCGGCGGGTAGCTCGAAGCGGCCGCCTGGGAGGCAGCGAACGCGAGCTGGTTCGACGGGCCGGCGACGAAGGTGTCGAACGTGTAGCGAGGGTTGAGGGTCGCGGACTCCGGAGCGTGGATCTGGTCCTCGCTCGCGATGATCGGCTGCTCGCGCGGGATCTCGAGATCGCCCGAGGCCTCGGCTCGCACGGTCTCGACGATCTCCACGCGATGACTCGGCATTTCGGGACGAGCGGGAGCCTCGAGCGGCGGCCGGTCGTTGCTGTCGGGCTCGAACTCGACGCGCACGTGATGGCCGAGTCCCTGAATTTCCTCGAGAAGCGTGCCGAGGAAGTTGGATTCGAACCACACCCGCACGTAGCTGTTGGGCGCCCGCAGTCGCAGGATCGAGCCGTCAAACGACGTCAGCTCGATGGGGCGCAGCCACATGTCGAAGTTCTGAGGCGACACCCGAGAGCGGAGTCGATCCACTGCTTCATCCCAGATCATCTGTGCGGTCATTTGTCCTGCGATGTCATCTTGTTGGCTGGCGTTGTCCACAGACAATAGAAAGGCTAGTCCAGAGGTTTTCCACAGACCGTTCTGGACGATCCCTTCGCCCCGTGACCAATCCTCACGTGGACTGTTCACCAGCGAAACTTCGCGTTGGTAGCAGAACCGGTTTCGGGGTTTCAAGCGCAAAACGGAGCTTAGTGAACTCCGGAATTTTCCTCGTAAACGGGAGTGGGGAACGTGAGGACGAGCCGAACCTTGACTCTCGATAACTCGTCGAGTATCGATGCGCTCCCTCTGTCGCCGCACCTCGGCAAGCAAGAAGAGTAATCGTGAAGCGCACGTACCAACCCCACAACAAGAGCCGCAAGCGCACCCATGGTTTCCGTGCGCGCAAGAAGACCCGTGGTGGTCGCGAAGTGCTTCGTCGTCGTCGTGCGAAGGGCCGCAAGCGCATCTCCGTGACGGCCGCGAAGAAGTGACATCGCGTGCAGTCGCCTCGACTGGCATCACCAAGGCGATGCGACTGCGACAACGTGTCGACTACGTCGCGGTCCAGAACGGCGGCATCAAGCTGCATGGCCGGCATGTCCTCGCGATGGCGCGCCGCCGAGACCAGCCCGAACAGTCAGGGCGCCTCGGCCTCACCGTCACGAAGAAGGTCGGCAACGCGGTGGTCCGCAATCGGATCAAGCGTCTCGTCCGCGAATGGATGCGACTTCACGGTTGGGTTCCCGCGGGTTGGGACATGGTCGTGGTTGCCAAGGACAGCGCTGCGGTGCAGCTTCACCCCGAAGACTTCGGACCGGACTTGACGAAGATCCTGCGCAACCTCACATGACGTTCCATCGAATTGCTGTCGCGGTCTGTCTCCTGCCGGTTCGGTTCTATCAGACCGTGCTCTCGCCGATGAAGCGCACGCCGAGCTGCCGGTACCTACCGACGTGCTCCGAGTACGCCGTCGAGGCCGTGCAGACGCGCGGCATCATCGTCGGGATTGGCCTCGCGATCTGGCGCGTGTTGCGCTGCAATCCGTTTTTCCATGCGGGTCACGATCCGGTTCCCCCGGCTCGCCGCATTTGCTCACACGCCCACGGGGAGCAGCACTGATGGAAGGTCAAGGAAAGCGCCTGCTCGTGGCGGTCGCGCTGGCTCTCGGCGTGATGCTGGTGTGGAACATGATCTTCCCCAGCAAGCCGCCCGATGATCCGGCGCAGGGAAGTGGCAGCGGTAGCGGCAGTGGTGCCGTCGTCGCTGCGCCGGTCGCCGCGAAGTCGAAGGTCTGTCACCCGAAGACGGATGCCGCGCCGGATACCGCGAAGCCGACGCCCGAGTCGCCCGACGAGGTCATCACGCGCTCGTTCCCGGGCAAGCTCGACGCGAAGTTCTCGAGCAACGGCGGCACGCTGGTGTCGTGGCGGTTGCTCGACGAGCGCTACAAGAAGGACTACCTCCAGGGCGAGTTCATGGCCAAGCAGGCCGGCTCGTTCGCCGTCGGGTTCTGGGCCGGCTCCAAGCTGTGTCTCCCCGAGCGCCAGATCTGGACGTTCGATCAGACGAAGTCGAACGATCGGACGGTCGTCTACACCTACGCGTACGAGAACCTCGAGCTGACCAAGGTCTTCACGATCGTCCCCGAGGCGTTCGTCATTCGCATGGCGGTCACGGTGAAGGTGAACAACACCGCCGCCGAGCCGATCACGCAGAACCTGACAGTCACGGCGTTTGCCTACCAGGATCCCGAGCACCTCGGCGGTGGCGGCATGCAGGTGTCGCCGCGCGAGTGGGGCAGCTCGACGCTGAAGGATGGCGAGATCGTCCACACCACGCTCAAGGAGCTCCAGGAGAAGCCGGAGGCGATGCCGGAGCCGCGCTACGAGCCGAACATCACGTGGACCGGCTTCGACCACCCGTATCTCCAGGCGTCGTACGCGCCGAAGCGGTTGTCGCCGCTCGAGATGATCGCGAAGCACACGTACCCGCTGGCGCCGTGGGGCCTGATGCGCACCGATATCGAGGGTGCGATGGACAAGTTCGCGCCCGGCTCGTCGTCGGTGACGCGCGAGGTGATCGCGTACCTCGGCCCGAAGAACTACTACCAGCTCACCGACGCCGACGCGATCGCCGAGAAGGACGGCTGGGAGACGCAGTTCAGCGCGACGATCGATCTCGGCTGGTTCGCCTTCATCGGCCGTCCGCTGATGTGGCTGCTGTTCAAGTTCCAGAGCGTCGTCGTCAACTGGGGCATCGCCATCATGCTGCTGACGTTCCTGGTCAAGGGACTGACGCTGTACTGGACGACCAAGTCGATGCGGTCGATGAAGCAGATGGCCGCGCTCGCGCCGCAGATGAAGGCGCTGCAGGAGAAGTACAAGAACGACAAGCAGCGCATCCAGGCCGAGACGATGGCGCTGTACAAGCAGCACAACGTCAACCCGATCGCGGGCTGTCTGCCGATCTTCTTGCAGATGCCGATCTGGATCGCGCTCTACCGCATGCTGTCGAACGCGGGCGAGCTCTACCAGCAGCCGTTCATCCCCGGCTGGATCGACGACCTCACCAACACCGACCCGTATCACATCCTGCCGATCATCCTGATCGTCACGATGTTCATCCAGGCGCGGCTGACCCCGCAGTCGGGTGACTCGCGCCAGCAGAAGTTCCTGCAGTACGGCATGCCGCTGATGTTCGGCGTGATGTCGTTCTTCTTCCCGGCGGGCCTGACGGTCTACATCTTCACGAACACCGTGCTGAGTGCGCTGCACTCGATCTACATGAACAAGTACGACAAGAAGAGCCTCGAGATCATGGCTCGGATGAAGAAGGCGAACGAGGAAGCCGCTGCGAAGGCTGCTGCACCCGCGAAGCCTGCGAAGAAGGTCATCGACGTCGAGGCTACCGAATCGTCGGATGACGACGAGGGCTCGTCGACCACCGCGAACAAGCCGGCGGGTCCGGCGCGCAACCGGCCGAAGAAGAAGAAGCGCCGGCGTTAGTTTCTGGGAGGCACCGTGAGCGAAGCAGCGACTGCAGATCGTGAAGACCTGGCCGAGAAGGCGAGCGAGTTCTTGCTCGGAGTTCTCGAGCGGATGGGCATCTCCGCCGACATCGATATCAAGGACGACAAGGACAAGACCACGCTCGAGATCCAGACCAAGGACACCGAGCTGGTGATCGGCCGGCGCGGCGTCGTGATGGACGCGCTCCAGCACCTGGTCAACAAGGTGATCTATCGCGACCGTCCGAGCGGCGAGCGCGACCGCGAGAAGACCAAGCCGCTCGTCGTCGACGCCGGCGGCTTCCGCGACAAGCAGATCGAGCGACTCCGCGGCATCGCGCAGCGGATGGGCGAGAAGGCGCTGCAGACCAAGCAGATCGTCGAGCTGCAGCCGATGACCCCGCACGATCGCCGCATCGTCCACATGGCGATCGCCGAGATGCCGGGCCTGTCGAGCCGCAGCGAGGGAGAGGGCGATGATCGCCACCTCCTGATCGTCCCGAACGTCACCGAGTGAGTGATCGACACTCCGCGTCGCTGCGCGCCGCTGCGCATCCCGGCGAAGCCGGGAGTTGCGACGATACGATCGCAGCCATCGCGACCGCCGCCGGTCCCGGTGGTGTCGGGATCGTGCGTGTCAGCGGTCCGCGTGCGATCGAGCTGGTCGCGGCGGTGCTCGGCGTCGAGCCCCCTGCCCTGTCGCGCGAGGTCAAGCTGCACTGGGCTCGTGGTGCGGATGGTGCGCGCGTCGATCAGGTGCTCGCGTTCGCGATGCGGGCACCGCACTCGTTCACCGGCGAGGATGTCGCCGAGCTGCATGGGCATGGCGGCCAGCACAACCTGAGCAAGCTGCTCGCGGCGGTGGTCGACCGTGGTGCGCGGCTGGCGGAGCCGGGGGAGTTCACGCGGCGCGCGGTGCTCAACGGGAAGCTCGATCTGCTGCGCGCCGAGGCGCTGCTGTCGGTGATCTCGGCCGGCAGTGATCGAGCGTGGCGGCAGGCGCAGCACGATCTCGAGGGCCGGCTCGGCGAAGCGGTCGCCGCGGTCGAAGCGCGCGGGCTCCGCGTCCTCGCCGAGCTCGAGGGCTGGATCGACTTTCCAGAATCCGATCTCGATGCCAAGTCGCGGACCTGGATCACCGACGAGATCTCCGCGGTGCGCGATCGCTGCGCGCAGCTCGCCGATTCGTTCCGTCACGGCCGTGCGGTGACGGCAGGGATCTCGGTCGCGCTCGTCGGGCCGGTCAACGTCGGCAAGTCGTCGCTGCTCAACGCGCTGGTCGGGGTCGAGCGCGCGCTGGTCTCCCCTGCCCCGGGCACCACGCGCGACTGGCTCGAGGTGCAGACGATCTGGGACGGCGTGGCGGTGACGCTGATCGACACGGCGGGGCTGCGCGAAGGTGCGGATCCGATCGAGGCGCGCGGCATCGCGCTCGGTGAAGCGCGGGTCACCGCGGCGGATGTCGTGGTGGTGGTCAACGATGGGGTGGCGCCGTGGAACGATGGCTCGCAGTTCGGCGATCGCGCGCTGGTGGTTCGCAGCAAGGGCGATCTGGAGACGGCGGGCGACGCGGGTGCGCTGGTGACGTCGGCGAAGACCGGCGACGGGCTCCCTGCCCTGCGGTCGCGCGTGCTCGCGATCGCCGGCGTCGCGGATCGCGAGGGTGCGGAAGCGGCGTTCGTGACGACCGCCCGCCAGCACGGCAGGATCACGGCAGCGCGCGATGCCTTCGCCGCGGCGCTCGAGGCGTGGAACGCGAACCGGCCGCCCGAGGTGGTCGCGATCGAGTTGCGAACCGGCTCGCAGGTGCTGGCGGAGCTGCGCGGTGTCGAGGTCGGCGAGCGCGTGCTCGACGAGGTGTTCGCGCGGTTCTGTATCGGCAAGTAGGCGCTATCGCGCTCCGGTGACGGTCGAATAGCAGTCCGTGTACCGCAGCATCGCCGCCTTCGATCGCGACAGCTCGGGCTCGACGGTCGCGCTCGACAACGGACCGCTGGTCTCGATGATGCGGTCGAACCTCGCGGCCATCTCGGCGGCGACGTCGTGAGCGCAGCGAGCATTGATACAGGCGCACATCTGCGTGCTGTAGCGTTCGATCGCGGTGGTGAGACACGCCACGTCCGTGTTCTTGCAGATCGCGGGCTCCGACGAGCTCGCCGACGAGCACGCACAGACAACGCCGAACCACCAACGCCACATCTCGCGAGTATCGCATGGCGAAGCGAGGTTCAGTCGTCCGGAAACGAGGACACGGTCGGCTCCGGGCGGTCGGCGTCGCCAGTGTCGTCGAGACAGACACCGGTGTCGGCGGCCTGACTGACGCAGTCGGCGCCCACGCACGTCGTGCACCAGGTGTAGAAGCCGCGACTGGGCGGCCTGTCGGAGCCGTCGTACGGGTCGTTGATCAAGCAGCAGTTTCCGCCCTTGAGCTGGATGTCGGCGGCCTTGAAGAGCTCGGCTCGCGGCTCGCAACCTTTCTCGCCGGCTTCGCACCCGGGACACTTGACGTAGCCGGCGAGGCGCTTCTCGAGCGCGGTCTGCTCGGCGGCGCCGCACGTCCCGGTCGCGCTCGGCGGCACGCACAACGGATTGTCCGAGTATCCGCGCTCGAACCAGGTCCCGAGCTTCTCCGCATTGCATTTCCAGGCGTGGGTCTTGCCGAGCCGGCGCGCGGGTGGGGCGGTCGCCGAGGACTCCTCGACATCGAGGTCGACCGGGTCGTCGCTCGCCGGCGCGACGCATGCAGCAATCGAGATCACGAAGGCGAGCAGGGCGAGATGTTTCATGCGAGGACGCTCGAGCAACGGGTATGCCGGTGGCCAAGCGCTCGATCGCCGGATCGCGGGAGCCACTGCTGTTGCGGTCGAGTCCACAGGTCTCCAGGCCCCCTGAGGACCCGCAGCCCACAACCCGACCAAGCGGCGACGATTCCAGGGAACGAGCTCGCGCACGCGAGCATCACCGGACGTCGCATCGAGTAGAGTCTGGCGGCCGTGAGCCTCGACGACGAAGCGCGAGACGAGCTGCGCGGTCTCGCCGAGGTTCATCGCCTCCGCACGCCACGCGTGGTCGATGGCAGGCAAGGAATTCGCGTCGTCGTCGATGGGGTCGAGGTCACGAGCTTCGCGTCGAACGACTATCTCGGGCTGGCCGGGGATCCGCGGCTCGTCGACGCGGCCAAGGCG
>JAEYYY010000479.1 GCA_023430775.1 Pseudomonadota bacterium | reverse complement strand
ACGGTCGACCACGAGCTTCTGGAGTGTAAGGAGTGCAGTGATCCGAGCACCTGCCCGCCGTCGTCGAAGAACGCGAAGCACCCGTGAGACTCCTCGTTCTGTGCACGCTCGTCTGCGCGTGCGGGGGACGACCGGCGGCTAGACCGGTGGCTGCACGTGCGCCGATGTTGTTCGCACAGACGCAGCAGGCTCGTCTCTCCGCGAGTCAGGACATCCAGGTTGACCTCAAAGCGCTCGACAGCGATCAGTTTCGGATCACGCTCGGTGCGCAAACGCTCGCCGCGCAGGCCGTTCAGCGCTCGGTCGTCAATGGATCGACCGTGGTGGAGAGCACGTTCGCCGGCGGTGGTGATCTGCTTGTCGCGCGAGATGGTGCCACGCTGACCGGGGTTCTTCGTGTGGGGGCGATGGGCTACGAGATCCAACCGACTCCGGGTGGCGGGCACCGGTTGATTCCGCGATCACTCGAGAGGCCGCGGCCGATTCATGGCCCGCTGTGGGACAGGATCAGCGCCGAACGCGGGGCTCCGGCGCCACTGAGGAGAACAACCGGCACCACCGAGATCAGCGTGCTGTTCGCATACACGGATGAAGTCGAGAAGAAGCGAACGCTTGCAGGCATCAACGGACACATCGCGGTCGCGATGATGCAACTGAGGAGGGCGGGGCGCGCAGGCAAGGTCAATGCTCGGTTCGTGGCGATCAAGCCACCCACGAGGACGATCGGCAAAGAAGACGGGCGCTCGGTCGAGGAGATCTATTACCTGGCCTTGAAACGTGATGGTGAATTCAAGGACGCACACGCCGCACGCAAGGAGGCTCGCGCGGACATCCTCGTTCTACTCGTGGATCGAGTGGAAGGCGGCCTCGGTGCCGCGACGATCATGGCAGAGCCCGACACGGCGGTTGCAGTCGCCGATCACAACGATTCTCTGTACGGTCTAACGATCCCGCACGAGATCGGTCACATCATGGGTGGAATCCACGACGACGACACCTCTGATTACCCATATCCCTATGGTCATGGCTACGTCGGTGCCGAAGGGCGCACGATCATGAGTAACCGGTGCCATGGCCAAGACGATTGCATCCTGCTCCAGCAGTGGTCGTCGGCATCGGGGCACGGCGATGAAGACAAGTACGACGTCGCGCGCGTGGTGCGGGAGAATGCCGCCACCGTTGCGACCTTCGGCGACAACCTCTGATCAGTCCTTCTCGTTGGCGAGATTGCGAGCCCACGTATCGAAGCCACCGTCGAGGGCGAGGTGCGTCATGGTGTCCAGGCTCTTCTGCAGCGTCTGACGCGCACGGGTGAGCCGACTGCCGATCGTCGCGGTCTCGACCTCGAACACCTCGGCGAGTTGATCGCGATCGAACCCTTCCCAGTAGAACATCTCGAGCAGGAGTTGTTGCTCGACGGGTAGTGCTCGCAGCGCCGCGAGCAAGCGAGCACGGTCCTCGTTCTTCGCCAGACGCGTCGCCAGGCTCGTGCTGAGGGAGGCGATCGACACATCCTCGAAATCGATCGCGGCGTTGATGTTCGACTGGGCGCGCTTGCGCCAGTAATAGAACAAGACGTGTCTCGCAATCGCGAACAGGTACGTGCGGAACGTGCTTTGTCGCTTGAAGGTGTCGCGACTCTTGAGGCACTGCAGAAACGTCTCTTGCACGAGATCGTCAATGTCGCCGTCTGTCTTGTGCTCGAAGAATCGGTAAAGGGCTGGAAAGTGGCGCGTGAACAGTGTGTTGCCCGCAGCTTTGTCTCCAGCACACCACCGGTCCAGTACGAGGAGGTCGTCGTCCACCGACTAACATGGTAACGCGGGGCCGATCAGAGAACGGTGGGATCCGGGCGGCATTCATCTGCTGCCGCCCGTCACGGTAGGTCGAAGTAGTAGCGGCAGAGCTCGCCGACGAGGACGCTCGTGGCATTCGCGGCCAGTGAGGCGAGCAGGGCATCGGATGCGCTACTTCTTCGGGCGCTGGTCCGGGCAGCGCTTGTCGTCGGTCGTCATGTCGGCGTCGCCCACCGCCTTCACACTCGTGTAGCAGAGCTGGAAAGTGGTCGCGGCGGCGGTCACCGGCACGTCGTCGGCGCCGAGATCGATCGACCAGTCGGTCTTGCCGCCCGGATCGATCTTGCCGTTCCACGACAGCGGCACCCTGGTGCGCGCGAGCTGCTTGCCGTCCTTGTCGTAGGCGTAGCCGTAGAGCGCCATGAAGCCGATCGGCTTGGTGCCGTGGTTGTAGGCCTCGAACGTCGGCCAGCCGCCCTTGCCGCGCTTCGCCAGCATGCGGAACTTCACCGCGTCGAGCAGCGGCGCCTCGGCGGCGGTGATCGTGCCGGGATCCGGCTCGGCGGTCAGTGCGGGAAGTGCGCCGGCAGGAGCCTCGGTCGCCTTGTTGTCCGAGGAGCCACCGGTGGTCTCCTTGCTCTTGCAGCCCACAGTCACGGTCGAGATCAGAAGCGCGAACAGGATCGTTTTCATCGTTAACCTCCGAGGAGGAACTGGTGCAACGAAGCGGCCAGCTCGCGAGCGCGCAAGATCGCGAGGTGGCGTGTCGCGCGAGATCGAGAACCTCGTTCGTGTCGACACACGTGACGGTCTCGTGTCACGCGCCTCCCGAGCGCTCTCTATTCCCGTGCGGCGGTCATGACAGTCGTTATGACGGCGTCCGTACTAACCGTGGTGATAACGAGCTGAGCTCGGGTAGGAGCAAGACGAGCGGCTTCATGATCCAGGGTTGCGCCGCAACAATGCCCGCCCTTGGGCGGCTCTCGTTATAACGGTCGTTATAGCGAGAATGGTTATAACGCTCGTTCTAACAGGCTCGAGGATAGAGGTCGTTGGCAACGCGCGAGTGATCCGAAGCCGCGGAACACCGGCGAAACGCGAACACCCGCGGCCGGTGTGGCCACGGGTATCTTGCTGACGAGGTTGGTCAGCGCTTCGCGACGAGTGGAATGGAAATGCAACGGGCCGCCGCGGCGTCAGCGACAAACCTAGTCGGTGTTCGCGAGTGGTGGATCCGAAACGCAGAACGCCCGCGGCCGTGGCCACGGGTATCTTGCTGACGAGATTGTCCAGCGCTGGGATCGTTCAGCGCTTCGCGAGGAGCGGGCCCGACTGGGCGTTGCGCAGCTTCGCGCCGAACAGCGCGCCACCGACGCTGCCTGCCAGACCGGCGGCGAAGAAGATCACCGCGAAGATCATGCCGGACATCGTACCGATCGTGCTGGCGGCGCCACCGGAAGCGCCGAGCGAGTCAGCGGCAGCTGCGGCCGCGCGACCCACGACGATGTAATAGAAGATCGCGAGACCGAGACTCGCGACCGCCGACGAGCCGATGACGGCGAACGGATTCGCGCGCGTCAGGAACGCGGCGGCTGCGGCGCCGGCACCGAACAGCGCGCCGTAGACGGCGGCCATCGCCTTGGGCGAGATCGGGCCGACGATCTTTGGAATGAGATAGGTGACCGCGATCGCGAGGACCAGTGTCGCGAGAGAGAACAGCCAGATTGCCTTGGTACCGAGTTTGTCGTTGCTCATCGCATCTCCCTGAGTTCGAGTTGCGAAGGCGTGGTGCAGCCGATGTGCCGCGCGCAAGCTCGTGAAACGCGTGGCGATGACACGTTCGCGGCCAGCGTCGTGTCGTCACCGTGTCGAGGGCCGTGACACGAGCTCGATCACCGGGCGGCAGCGGCGGCGTCGGTGGCACCGGACGGATCGTCGCGGCCGATGGTAGTGTCGGGCGGTGGCGCGGCAGACGATCGAGGATGTGTCGAGCATCGCGTCGACGGAGGCCAGCGAGCCGGCGATCGTGATGATCTGGTCGGGCACCACCGAGCAGCACGTGGGATTCGCGCCGGTCGGCGGGGTGCAGCTCGGGCGGAACATCAAGAGCGGTGGTTTCACGGCGGAGGTCGAGGACGAGCGGATGTCGCGCGAGCACGCGGCCGTCGAGTGGAAGAACGGCGGCTGGCGGATCAAGGATCTCGAGAGCCGGAACGGCACGTATCTCGATGGCGAGCGACTCGAGGGGGAGACGCTTCGCAACAGCGATGTCGTGCTGCGGCTCGGTCACACGGTGTTCGTGCTGCTGCGCGATGGCAGAGGACACCTGGTGAAATGCGAGGGCGCGGTCGAGAAGCGCGAGCGCGCGGTCGAAAACCGCGAGCACGCGGGCGCGGTCGAGAAGCGCGAGCGCGAGGGCACGGTCGAGAGGCGCGAGCGCGCGGTCGAAAACCGTGAGCGCGCGGGCGTGGTCGAGAAGCGCGAGCGCGAGGGCGCGACCGTGATCGGACCGGAGCTGGCGCGCGTGTACGACGCGATCCGGCGCAACGCGACGCGCGAGGGCAACACGTTGCTGGTTCACGGCGAGTCGGGATCTGGCAAGGAGCTCGCGGCGCGCCTCTATCACGACACGCGCACGCCGGACGGACCATTCGTGGCCGTCAACTGCGCGACGATTCCCGAGGGCGTTGCCGAGCGCCTGCTGTTCGGCTCGAAGCGCGGCGCCTTCTCGGGCGCTACCGATGCGGTCGGCTACCTCCAGTCGGCACACGGCGGCACGCTGTTTCTCGACGAGATCGCCGAGCTCGAGCCCGCCGTGCAGGCAAAGCTCTTGCGCGTGCTCGAGACTCGCGAGGTGGTGCCGGTCGGTGCGAACTCACCGGTGGCGGTGGACATCGGCGTGGTGGCGGCGAGCCATCGGCAGCTGCGCGCCGCGATCGTCGACAAGCAGTTTCGCGAGGACCTCTACTATCGACTCGCGCGCGTCACGATTCACCTGCCGCCACTGCGCGAGCGCAAGATCGATGCGGCGCGCCTGGCGGTGCGCGAGATCGCGGCGGTAGACCGGAAGCTGTCGGTGCACGCGAAGCTCGTCGAGGCGTGCTGCCTGCGCTGGTGGCCGGGCAACGTGCGCGAGCTACGCAGCGAGGTGGGGCAGGCGGCGCGCGAGGCGATTGCCGCGGGTCGCGACATCGTCAGGGCGTCCGATTTGTCGCCGCTCGCAGGTCTGCCGACCGGCGCCGCCGTACCGCCGATCGATGTACCGCCGAGCGAAGAGCCGAAGACCGCACCGACGACGCTCGACAAGGCCGCCGTCGAAGCGGCGATCGCGAACGCCAACGGCGTGCTCAGCGTGGCAGCACGGGAGCTCGGCCTGCACCGCACGCAGCTCTATCGATTGATGGAGAAGCTCGGCATCTCGCGCGAGAAGTGACCGGACTGTTTCCTGCCCGACGCCGAACGACGGTCGTTCTGACGAGGTCCCGCGCGACTTCCGGTCAGGGCGCCGAACGACTTCGCGAATCTGACCGTTGGAAGGGTGCGTGTATAACCTCCCACGATCGGTGCTCATACGAACGGTCATTCGTATCCGCCATACGAATGGTCGTTGTTTGTTGGAACCAGGCCCACACGAGACAGGCCTGTCGAAAGCTCGAGCTGACGAGAGAGAGGTTGGTCGGGAGCTCTGCCCGAAGGTCCGGCCGGCGGACGTCCCGACCCGCACCCCACGGCGCCTCCCTCCTTTCGCGCCCGTTCCAACCAACGTACTGACCAACTTCGTTCGAACGTTTGTTGGAACCACGCCCACACGAGACAGGCCTGTCGAAAGCTCGAGCTACGAGAGAGGTTGGTCGGGAGCTGGTCGGCCTCGAGCGCGTTCGTCGTCGGGCCGCGCCTACCGTCGACGCGTCCGTATGCCCGCGGGTCCGTACGAACGGTCATTCGTATCCACCGTACGAATGGTCGTTCGTACGGAGGCGAAAGATCTGGGCGTTCGCATGGCGTGAAACTAACGATCGCCGTTCTCGTCGAGCCAGGCCTTCGCGATCGCCGCGAGCTCGGTGCCGCCTGGAAGTGAGGGGCCTTCCTTCGCGACGGTGGTGAACAGCTCCTTCGCGCGCGCGAGGTCACCGGTCTGTGCGAGGCAATCGCCGAGGCCGAGCTGGGCCTTCAGGCGCTGTACCCCGGGCGGCGCGCCGGCGATGACGTGCGAGTACATCGGCATCGCTTCGGCGCAGCGGTGCTGTTGCGCGCGCAGCATCGCGTGCTGGACCTCGGCGTAGTACTGCTTCGGGCTGCGCAGGTGCTGCCACGCGGTGGTCGCCTTGCCGAACAGCGTGTCGGCGCGATCGAGGACGTTGTCGTTGAAGAGGACGAGGCCGAAGCTGTAGCGGAGCGTCGCGAGGCGATCGTCATCGGCGGTGAGGTTGCCTTCGGCGAGGGCGAGCGCGGTCTCGTAGTGCTCGTACATCGCCTTCTTGTCGCCGGTCATGCCGAGCACCTGGGCGAGCGTTTCTTCGGCGAGGACGCGCGTGCGGAGGTCGGTTTGCTTCGAGCTCTCGACGAGAGCGAGCGCGCGCTTCGCGGCGGTCAGCGCACCGGGCACACGGCCGGTGGTGCGGAGCAGCCGCACGTGGACGAACAGATCGTTCAGCATCGAGATGTGATCGCCGCCGTGACTGGCGACGGAGATCGCGAGGACGCGCTGGTTGAGCGTGATCGCGGCCTCCAGATCGTGGAGGAGCTGGAGCACGGTGACCTTGGTGCGCAGCGCGGGGAGAGTGCCGAGGCGGCCCTTGCCGAAGCGCTTGTCGACGAGATCGATCCACTTGTCGGCCCACTCGTTGGCCTCGCGACCCTTGCCGCGCTGGGCGAAGGTCTCGGCGAAGCAGCCGTAGGCGTCGTCGCGGATCGCGTCGCGGCGGTACTCGTCGAGCTTGGTGGATTGCTCGAGGGCGTCCTTGCAGGCGGCTTCGGCGTCGTCGAAGCGGCCGAGCGCGCGGTAGGCCCACGAGGCGGCGTGATCGAAGTCGGCGAGGGCGGCGGCGTCCTTGGTGCTGTTCGCGGTGGACCGCGCGACCGGAAGCAGGGCTTCGACCTTCGACAGGTCGGGGCGGTTGACCGCGGCGAGCAGGCCGATCGCATACGCGCGCGCGGCGATCCGATCGGCGTGCACGGTGCTCGCGACCTCGGCCGCTTCCGCCGCGGTGGGCGCGACATCCTCGCCGGTGACCGCTTGCAGATCGGCCTTCGCGACCAGCGCCTCGGCGAGCAGCGGTTGATAGGCGAGCGCGCGACTGTCGTCGAGGATCTTCGACACCACCTGCTTCGCGGTCACGAGATCGCCGGAGGCGCGCAAGCGATAGACGCGGGCGATCTGCGCGCGCAGGTCGGCGACCTTCGCGACGGCGTTCTCCGGGATCGGAGGTTGCGCCGCCTGCGCGATCGACGAGCAATCCTCGAGGCGCGGCAGCACCGCGGCGATCTTGTCGGCGAAGCCGGTCTTCCCGGCGGCGAGCTCGTCGACGATCTCGCGGAAGATCCGGAGATCCGCATCGAGGCATTGCGCGGCGGTCGCGGCGCCGTCCTGGCAGGTCTCGACGCGCATGTGCTTCCAGCGATCCGCATAGTCGGTGAGGACGCCCGTGATGCGTTGATCCACGATCTCGACGCGCGGCCACACCGCGGCCATGGCGTTGGCTTCGTCGGCGCAGTTCGCCTTGCGATCGGGCTCGCGCATCAGCACCGCGGTGAGCGCGACCGCGACTCCCATGCCGACGATCGCGCCACCGGCGTACACCCAGCCGGCCTTCGAGCGCGGCGCGATCTCGTCGACGAGCTCCACCATCGACGGCCACCGCGCCGCCGGATCATTTCGCATCCCACGAACGAGGGCGCGCATGGCACGGGCGGGGATCGAGCGCGCCGAGGGCTCGATGATGTTGTCGGCGGACATCGCCGCGATCGCGCTCTCGATCGTCCACTGCGCGACGAACGGATGCGCGCCGAACAGCACCTCCCACGCGGACACGCAGAAGCTGAACTGATCGGAGCGCGATGTCGCGGGCTCGCCACGCAGCTGCTCGGGGCTCATGTAGCGCGGCGTGCCGAGCAGCGCGCCCATGCGAGTCATCTGCTCGTGCAGCAGGCCGCGGGGCATGCTGGCGGCGGGCTCGTTGTCGTCGACGCCGCGCGCGAGTCCGAAATCACCGATGTACGGGTGCCCCGTGCGATCGACGAGGATGTTGGATGGCTTGACGTCGCGATGGACGAGACCGGCGTCGTGCGCGGCGGCGAGTCCGCGGCCGGCGGCGGCGAACAGCTCGAGGATCTTCTTCGGAGTCTGATTGGTGTGGCGGATGTACTCGTCGAGCGTGGTGCCCTCGACGAGCTGCATCGTCAGGAACACGTTGTCCTCGGTGAAGCCGACGTCGAACACGCCGATCACGTTCGGGTGATCGAGCTTCGCTAGTGCCTGGGCCTCGCGCCGGAGCCGCGCCTCGAGACGCGAGCGGGCCTCGAGCGACGCGTGATGCTCGACGGTGACCTGCGGCAGCATCTTCAACGCGACCTTGCGATCGAGAGCCGGATCGAAGGCGGCATAGACCACGCCCATGCCCCCGGCGCCGATGCGACCGAGGACGCGATAACGATCGATCGTCTGCCCGGTCAGGTCCGGGCTGCTGAAGGCAGGCTGGGTGTCGGCGAGGGCACCTGGCGCGACTTCACCGGTGTCCGAGATCGTGCCCCTGGTCGCGACGCCACGATCGGCGAGCGAGGGGTCACGGTCGTCACGTGGCACCGCCGGATCGTGCCACGCGCCTCGGTTGTCAGGGCGGCGTTCGGAAAGCTAGTCACCGAGTCGTCCATTGGACCCTCGGACCCGGCAGCCAGGCGATGCAGTCGAGAACCGGTCTAAATCGGACCTACGGACCGAGGCGATCGTCGCGACACTTGATGCAGTCGAGAACCGGCCCAACCGGACCTACAGACCGAGGCGATGGTCGCGACACTTGATGCATTCGAGAACCGGCCCAACCGGACCACGCGAGGCGATCGTCGTGACCACGTGATGCTGTCGAGAACACCAGCCCAACCACGGACCGAGGCGATGGTCGCGACA
Organism: Pseudomonadota bacterium; assembly: GCA_023430775.1. Classification (GTDB taxonomy): domain Bacteria; phylum Myxococcota_A; class Polyangia; order Haliangiales; family Haliangiaceae; genus JABFXX01. The sequence continues at coordinate 11,700 of JAEYYY010000479.1, read as the reverse complement.
CTTGATGCAGTCGAGAACCCGCCCAACCGGACCTACGGACCGAGGATCATCGACGACACCGCCGAGGCGATCGTCGCGACACTTGATGCAGTCGAGAACCGGCCCAACCGGACCTACGGACCGAGGCGATCGATGTGTTGCCTTCGGCGCGAGCCCAGACTGCAGCGCCATCGATCGGCTCGATACCGGACTACGCGAGGGCAGCCGGCAGACCTTCGTCAGGGCGTTGCGGGTGCCGGAGCGTTCTCCTCGGCGCGGCGGCGACGGCCCTCGCCCGGCTTGTAGAGGCGGCACGGCTCGACGACGCGGCGCTTGCGCAGGATGACGAACTCGACGCGGCGATTCTCGGCCTTGCCCTCGTCGGTCGCGTTGTCTGCGACGGGAACATCCTGGCCACAACCGGTGCTCTCGAGCCGTTCGGCGGCGACGCCCTTGGTGACCAGGTAGTCCTTCACCGACCCGGCGCGCTTGTCGGAGAGGTCCTTGTTCTGTGCGGCGACACCGGTGTTATCGGTGTGGCCTTCGACGCGCACGCGAATGCGCTCGTTCTGCGCCATCACCGAGGCGACCTCGTCGAGGATCTCGTTGGACTCGGGCTCGAGCTTCGCCGAGTTGGTGGCGAACTTGATCTTGATGCCGCGCTTCAGGCGGATGACGTTCTTCTGGATGTCGAGGTTCTTCGGCTCTTCCTTGACGACAGGCTCCACCTCCGGTTCCTCGGGCTCCGCCGGTGGCGGTTCGGCGGCGGCGATGGGCTCGCTGGGAGTTGTCGGCGCGTTGGTGCTGACCGAAGCGCTGCTCTTGCAGCCTGCGAGAAGGAGAGTGATCAGAAGGAATTTCCGCATGGGCGCGATACTGAAGGTCGAGCGCGTTGCGGATGTTGGAGAGTGGTTTCTCTCGGGTTGCGTTATGTAAACGCGGCGAACGTGAGGTGGGCTCTCGCGTCGTCACCGGCTCGGCGCGAAAAAGGTGGTGGGCACTCCGATACACACAGCCCTGGCAACCTCGCGCTCACGGGAGAGAGGACTCGTGAGCAACCAGTACTGTGTGCGCGTGACCGAAGTGCCCACCGCAACAAGCACGCGGCGAGCACGCCTCGTGCCACTGCAACTCCGCGAACATCATGCGGTGCCGGCGCAATCCGCATCGTTGTCGTTGCAGATTGCCGTTCCCGGCGAGCGACTGCGTGAGCCGGCCGCCGACTTGTCGGTGGCAGCCGGCCGATGCGCGGATCGCTTGCGTGGGTGAGTGCGTCGCGTCAGCCGCTAGCGAGTGCAGGCGAATTGCCTGGGGCATGTTGCAGGCTGCAAGACCCCTCCACGCCTCACCGGCAGTTGGGTCGGGTGCGTCGCCTGCATCGATCGACCGCGTGCTGTCGAGGGACGAAAGGCCGAGTGCGTCCGACGAAAGACCGAGTGCGTCGCCTGCATCGATCGAGCGCGTGCTGTCGAGCGATGAAGACTTCGAGCGGGAGCTGCCGGTGCCGCTGCGACGCAAGGCATCCTCCTACTTCACGCCACTCGAGGTCGCGCGCCGGGCGGCGGCCTTGCTGGCACCGGAGCCGGGGAGCGTGGTGCTCGATGTCGGTTCCGGGGTCGGCAAGTTCTGTCTGGCGGCGGCGCGTTCGTATCCGCTGTCGCGGTTCGTCGGTGTCGAGTGGCGCGAGCATTTCGTGACGCTGGCAAGCGAGCTGGCGAACCGGCTGGGTTGCGCGAACACGCAGTTCATCCATGGCGATGCGCTGGCGCTCGACTGGTCCGCGTACAACGCGTTCTACTTCTTCAACCCGTTCGCCGAGCAGCTCTACGAGCCGGCGTGGGTGCTCGATCATTCGGTCGCGCTCGATCCGCTGAACTTCGAGCGCGATGTTCGCGCGGTCATCGAGAAGCTGGCGGGATGCGCGATCGGAACGCGCGTCGTCACGTACCACGGGTTCGGCGGGCTGCCGCCGGTCGGCTTCGATTGCGTCGCCGAGGTGGTCGACGACGAGCCACTCGAGCTGTGGGTCAAGCGACGCGAAACACCCGGCTCCGCCTGAGCAACCCCTCGAGAATCGGGGACGGAATTTCCAGGCGCACCTCGAATCGGGGACGGCCCCGCTTTTCCACACGCACCTCGAATCGGGGGACGGACCCGCTTTTCCACGCGCACCTCGAATCGGGGAGACGACCCCGGCTTTTTCCAGGCGCACCTCGAATCGGGGAGACGGCCCCCCAATTTCCAGGCGGGCAGAAATCGGCGGGCACGCGGCGTGTGACACTGGGGTGGTGTCGAGTCGGGAGCAGCTGCGGGACGCGCTGATGGTGTGGCGCGAGACGCGCGCCGACGCCGTGGCGGAGATCATCGATCGGATCACCGCGGAGCTGTCGCGCGGCTGGGAAGCGCCGGCGCCGAAGCTCGCGAGGACCTTTCACGTCGCGTGGCTGGCGGCTGCTGCCGATGACATTCATCGCGGCTGGGCGGCGCGCCACTTGCTCGACAAGCTGCCCGATCGCAAGGCCGCGCTCCGCGAGCGACTCGGCGCGCTGTGGGTGGCCGGACCGGATCCGCGCGTCGGTCGCGAGCTGTGCCGCCAGCTCGACAAGCTCGTCGTGTTCGACGACCTCGAGGAGCTGGTGACGAGCGTGATCGTGGAGTCCGGCGACGGGCACATCAGGGCCTCGCTCGAGGAAACGCCGATGGGTGCCGTACCCGCCGTCGCCGGGTTCGTCCACCGGCTGTCGGCCGCGCTCGCGAACCTGCCCTCGCGGCCACCGTCGGAGCTCGAGCTGGCACGCCTCGCCCCTCCGGTGCGCACGCCGGATCTCGCGGCACTCGAGCGCGATGTCTACGCGAACCCCGACGACGACGAACCGCGCGCCGTGCTCGCCGATCTCTTGCAGTCGCGTGGCGATCCGCGGGGCGAGCTGATCGCGTTGCAGCTCGCCGTGGCTGCGGGACGCGGCAGCGACGACGGCGATGCGCGGATCGCGGAGCTCGTTCGCGATCACGGACGAGCGTGGCTCGGACCACTGAGCGACATCGCCTATGCCGCCGAGTTTCGCCGCGGCTTCTTGAGCCGACTCGAGCTCGCCGGCGACGACAGGGCTCGGCCGGCGCGCTGGGAGAACGTGGTCGACCATCCATTGTTCGGCACCGTCGAGGACCTGATCGCGGGCGAGTGCAGCGCGGCGCGCTACGCCGAGCTGATCGCGAGTCCCGCCATGAAGACGCTGCGGCGCATCGAGATCCTCGATACCGAGGTGATCGAGGTTCTCGAGCGCGTGCACGCTCCGATCGTTCACGTGTCGAGCCCACTCTCCGCCCTCTACCAGACGAGCCCGGAGGACTCAGACCGGTTGCTGGCGGCGTGTGCGCGCATCGAGACCATTCGATCGTTCGCCTGCGAGCTCGAGGCGGTGCCGCTGCTGATGCGCACGCCGATCGGAGCGCGCCTCACCACGCTGACCGTCGTGGCCTTTGCCGGCCCCGGACTGGCGTTCTGGCGAAACCTTCGCGCGCCCCTCGAGCTCGTCATCACCGAGGATGCAGGCCTTCGCAGGTGCACGACCGGCGACCTCGAGGGTGAAGGAGAGATCCACGTGCGACGCGAGGACGGCCGCGTCATCGTCCGCGTGGTCGGGCCGTGGGGAGCCGAGGCTCTTTGCGACGACTGGGGTGTGGTGAATGTGGATCGGCTGGAGATCGTCGAGCCGATCTCCCAGGAGAACGCTGCGCGGCTCGAGCAGCTCGCGAAGGGGAGGGAGATCATCCGGATTCCACGCGAACGACGCGCCGGGATCATCACGTAGCCGGCCCGCGTCCGAATCGCTCGCGTGATCGACAAGACGTCAGGCCACCGAGGTAGGCTGCCCCGCGGTGGACCCGAGCGTGAAAGGCCAAGCGGCGCTGGAGGTCCTGGAGAAGGAGCTGTTCGCCGAAAGTTTTGGCGCGGCGTTGTGGCGGGTCGCCGATCTCGACATGACCGAGGCCGAGCCGGTGCTGCTGCGCTTGCTCGATCGCAAGTTCGGCGCGCCGCCGAAGCCCCGGCAGGGACGGTCCTGGTGGAGCCGGCCGCCGGCGCTGCGGTGGTTGGAGACGGCGGGGAGGTGGCAGCACGCGGTGGTGTCGGCGCTGGTGCGCTGTGGAACCGCGGCGTCGATCGAGCGTCTCGAGCAGCTGATCGCGGAGCCGCGCACCGAGGACAACGTGCGCGAGCTGGCTCGTCTCGCGATCGTTCGCATCGCACCGGAGCGAGCTCTCGCGATGGCGCAAGCGTTGTTGCCGTCGGAGCTGGCGAGTGCGACGAGGGGCGTGCCGGAGGGAGCGGCTGCGAGGGGCGTGCCGACGGCGAGGGGCATGCCGGCGGAGCTGGCGGGAACCGCGGGTGAGCTCGCGCGCGCGACGGAGGCGCTGCTGTCGCGCCATCCGATCGGGGCACGGGACCCGATCGTCGCGCTGTACTTGCTGAACACCGAGGTGACGCGAGCGGTGGTGTTTGCGGTGGTGCGCGTCGCGAAGCTGACGGTGAATGCCGAGGCGAGCATCATGCGCACGCTGATCCGGCTGGCCGAGCTGCGTCGCGATGGCGAGCTGTTCGCGGCGATCGCGCGGCGCATCGACGATCACGTCAGTCCACCGCCGCAGTGGAATGGTCAGCGCCTGACGTCGGGGCCGTTCACGCCGAACACGCGCGCGTATTTTCGCCGCCGCGTGGCGCGCGTGTTGCGGCGGCTCGGTCGCGTCGGGTCGCCGCACTACGTACCGATGGCGGCGGAGATGCTGCTCGCGTACTCGGATGCGGATGCGCAGGCGCCGCGGCACGGCGGCAAGCACACGAGTGACTGGTACGACGCCTTCGCGCGCTACCACGTGGTCAACGATCTGCTGTACGGGCAGAGCCCGCGCTACGAGCGCGCGAACTACGCGAAGTCGGTGTGGCGTTGCGTCGGTAGCTATCGACCGGGCGGTCCGGTGCCGGCGGCGCGCGAGGAGCGGTTCGCGGAGCTGTGGGATGCGGCGCCGGATTGGCTGTGGCGGCTGGTGCGCGATGGTCGCGCGAAGCCGGTGCTCGAGCACGCCACCCGGGCGTTGCGCGGCAATCAGGCGTACCTCGCCACCGTGTCCGACGAGGAGCTCGGCCGCACGCTCGGTGCAGGGCATCCACTCGCCCAGCGGTTTGCCTTCGAGATCGCGCGCGAGCGACCGATGTCCACGGCGCTCGCAGCGGGCGCCCTCGCGAGCGAGATCGAGGATGCGCACGAGTGGGTGATCGAGTGGGTGCGCGCCCAGCCCGCCGCGGCGATCAAGGAGGCGTATCTGATCGCGTTGCTGGTCACCGGCAAGTCGGCGCGGATCCGCGAGGCGGCGGTGGGGCTGGTGCAGGGTCGCGCGATCGATGTGAGCGTGGCGCGCTCGGCCGCGATCCGCGCGATCGCGATGCTGCTGGGGATGGCCGATGCCGCGGCGGAGCGCGCGATGGCCGCGGCGCAGACGATCCTCGCGGTGCTCGGCGAGCCGTTGCGCGAGGTGTCCGTCGAGATCCTGCGCGATCTGATCGAGCGCTCGAAGACGCTGCCGGCAGCCGGTGTGCTGGCCGGCGAGCTGATGCTGCGACACGCGCGGCGCGACGAGCTCCCGGCGGAGCTGATCGAAGCGCTGCTCGCGTCGCCGCACGCCGAGGTGCGCACGCTCGGCGGCAAGCTGCTGGCGACGATGCCGGCCGACATCGCGAAGGACGATCCCGAGGCGCTGCTCGCGTTCTCGCTGTCGCCGAATGCGGAGCTGCGCGAGCAGACGCGCGGCTTGATCGGGGAGGTGGCGCGTCGCTATCCCGACGTCGGCACGGTGATCGCCGGCCATCTGATCGATGCGCTGATGACGCGGCAGCCCGAGGGTGCGCCGAAGCACGCGGTGTCGCTGTTGCGCAGCGAGCTCGCGGGGTGTCTGCCGCGGCGACCGGCGGCGACGATCCTGAAGATGATCGGCGCGCTGTCGCCACACGCGCGCGAGGCGGGCGGGCTGTTGCTCTCGCAGGTCACGCCGGATGACCTCGGCCTCGATCAGCTCGCGCGCCTCGCACATCACGAGATCCTCGCGGTCCGGCAGGGCGCGTGGACGCTGGTGCGCGGCTCGCTCGATCGGTACCGACTCGCGCCGGTCGCGGTGTCGCGGCTGGTCGATTCACCGTGGGAGGACACCCGCTCGTTCGCGATGGAATTCATTCGCGACAAGCTCGGCCCGATTCCCGCCGACGCGATCATCGCGATCTGCGACAGCATCCAGCCCGAGGTCCAGGAGCTCGGCAAGACGCTGCTGAAGGAGCAGTTCCGCACCGCCGACGCCGGTCGCTACCTGGTGCGGCTCGCCGAGCATCCCGCGCCGAAGATCCAGCTGCTCGTGTCCGAGCTGATCGAGCACCACCTCGGCGACGATCCGGTGCGCCTCGAGCGGCTGAACATCCTGGCTCCGTATCTGATCGTCGTGCTGACGCAGGTCAATCGCGGTCGTGTCGCGAAGGAGCGCGTGGTCGAGCTGCTGCGTCGCGACGCCACGCGATCGGCGGACTACGCGCAGGTGATCGCCCCGATCCTCGCGCGCCAGTCGGCGACGATCGCGATCACGCAGAAGCACCCGCTGATCGCCACGATGATCGACGTCCGCACCACGTTCCCCGAGATCGAGCTTCCACTCGCGATCAAAGAGGTGAGTCCGGTGCGGCGCAGGGGAGGCGCGTGATGCTGTCCGCGTTCGAGCGAACGATGTGCATCGAGCCGATCGGGGCCGAGCGGTCGGTCGCGATCGCCGAGCGCGCGCGGTGCTGCCGGTCGAATTCGATCGTGAGGACCGGGCCACTCGAGAGCTCGGTCTCGATCCGTAGCGTCCGGCTGATGCTGCGCAAGGGAGCCGGCTGATGCGGTTCGAGCATCGCTTCCGCTCGATCGCCGATCGTGATGACAGCTCCAAGGAGCGGCCGATCGTGATCCCGTCGCGAGCTCGTTGCTACCGTCTGAATTCCGCCGTCCGGATGCCGCCCGTCTTCGAGCTCTCCTCGATCCGAAGCGACTGCCCGATGCTGCGCAAAGGAGCTGGCTGATGCTGTTCGAGCATCGCTACGCGGGCACCTCTGATGTGCGGCAGGGCGACGCATCGACCGCGATGTCGTTCGTGCCCGATGCGCTGCGGCCGCCGACGTACTTCCGCGGACGCATCGCGAGTCAGCTGCCGTTTCGCGAGGCGATCAGCGCACTGCACGACGTGGTGACGAGCGATCTGCGCTTCGTGCCCAAGGATCGCAGCGACTACATGGCGTGGCGCGAGCGGCAGTCGTACCTCGACCTCGCGCAGATCACCGCCGATCAGCGACGGCTCGCCGAGGAGATCAAGACGCTCCAGCAGGAGCTCGCGAACGTCGAGGCGGCGGGGATGGCGCGCCGGCGCGCGTTCTTCGACGCTCGCTACAAGTACTTCCAGTACCTCTATCAGCGCGACAAGGAGCTGTGGTTCAAGCTCGACCCGGTGATCACGGTCCACCCGGACCAGGTGTTCTTCGAGTGCTTCAGCAAGGACGAATCGAGCTACGGGCGGCTCGCGGCCTCGTACGAGGTGTTCGAGGAGCTCGGCGAGCGCGCGAACGGGACCACCAACATCGACTACAGCGAGAAGCTGTACGGCGAGTTCCAGAAGATCCGCAGCTACAAGGAGACCACGCTCGAGGTCGATCCGAGCGGGTTCGATGTCGCGACGTCGATGGAAGACACGTATCGCGAGGTCAAGATCGACCTGCCCGATACCTGGGTGCGCGGCTTCCTGCAGGTCAGCTCGGCCGCGACGTTGCCGGCGCACGTCGTCGAGCTGCATCCGATGGATGTCCACAACCTGTGCTTCATCCTGCGGCGCAACAAGGAGCTGGTGGGGCCGCGCTCGCTGCGCTTCCAGCTGACGCCGGGCTTGCCGGTCAAGATCACGATCGATCCGTGGGGCACCGAGCTGCACTGTCCGCGCTCGCTGTACACGGACTCGAAGCCCGGTGATGGCGGCGCGGTCGAGGTGCGGCTGTGGGGCCGGCGGCGTCTCCACATCCTCGAGCGTCTGTTGCCGCGCGCGACCAAGGTGCGCGTGTTCCTGCTCGGGACGGGGTTGCCGAGCTTCTGGGTGGTCGACCTCGGGCACATGTCGTTCACGCTCGGGCTGTCGGGCTGGACGCTCAACAACTGGTCGGATGCGGGCAACTTCGATCTGATGGCGGCGCGCGAGGAGGTCGACGACGCGACCCGCGCGCGCGTGTTCGACGAGCTCGGCAAGACCTGGCTCGCCACCCCCGACGAGCTCGCCGCGCGCACCGGCCTGGCGACGCCGATCGTCGCGAGCGCCCTCGCGGGCTGGGTGCAGGCGGGGCGCGCGATCTTCGATCTCGACAAGGGCGTCTATCGCAAGCGCGAGCTGACCCGCGATCCGCTGCCGATGGACAAGCTGCGGTTCTCGAACGAGCGCGAGACCGCGGCCGCGAAGATCCTGCAGCGTGGAGCGGTGGCGGTCGACAAGGCCGAGTCCGTCGACGGTGGCTTGCGCCTCGAGGGCCGCGTCAAGGACGACACCAAGCTGTTCGCGCCGCAGCTGGTGTTCGATAGCGAGCAGCGTCAGGTCGGCGGCGAGTGCACGTGCGACTGGTTCATTCGCAACCGGCTACACCGCGGGCCGTGCCAGCACATGCTCGCGCTGCGCGCCGCGCACCGGCGTGGCATCAACGACAAGATCTCGCTGCCCGCGGCGCCGGCGAAGCAGAGCAGCATCCCGTTCCTTCGCCCGCGCGCGGTCGCGCCCGACGAGACGCGCGAGAACTTCGACGCCGCCTTCCGCCGCGGTGTCACGCGCGCGACGGAGCTGCGCAGGGAAGGGCGGATCGCCGACGCGGTCGCCGAGCTCGAGCGGATCGCGCGGCTCGCGCCGCCGGACAGCGTCGAGCAGGCGCGCCTCATGGAGGTGATCGCCGAGGCGAACCTCGACATGCACGCGCACCGCGCGGCGATCACCGCGGCCGATCGAGCACTCGCGAAGCTCCCCGACAGCGCGCTCGCACTGCGGATCAAGCGCGACGCACTGATCGCCCTCGACGACGTGCCCTCCGCGATCCCCACCGCGCGCGATCTGTGTACCGCCGAGAACACGCCGGAACGCTGGTTCGAGCTGGTGCGGCTGTGCGAGCAGATCGAGGACTGGGTCGCGATGTATCGGTTCGCCGACGAGGGCCTGTCGCGCAATGCCAACGCCACGCAGCTGGTCGAGGTGCGTGCCCGCGCCAAGGAGCGGTTGCCGGCGGATGCCCAGATCGAGAAGCCGGCGCAGGGTTCGTGGTGGAAGCGCGCGTTCCGCAAGATCACCGGTCGGCAGACGCCGGTCACCGCGGCCGAGTCACAGGTCGTCGCGATCGCGGAGGCACTGGCGCTGGCGGCGCGGGTGATCGATCGCGAGACCTTGATGTCGGTGCTGCGCGTCGCGCAGGCACAGGGCACGGACCCGGCCAGCCGTGCCGCGGCGATGGCAAGCGCCCTCAGGAGGAGTTACGCGATCCGAGACCTACCGGACGAGCAAGCGCTGATCGCGCTGCTGCTGGAGCACCTGCCGTGATGACGGCGATCGGGGCTGCTGCGAGAGCACCTGCCGTGCTGAACGCGATCGGCTGCTGGAGCAGCTGTGTGATCACTGCTCGAGATCTCGGCTGTTCAAGGATCGATCAGCCTCTTGCGGGAGCACTTGCCGTGATCGATAGTGCGCGCACGTGGCGGGTGGCCACGGACCTTGCAACCTGGCCGGCGGATCGCCGTCCTTGCGCTGATGTCCCGCATGCCTCACTGGCTCGCTCAATACTGTGTGTCCGCATCGACGGTAGGCGAATTCCGGTAGGGATTCCCTGCGAGAAGTCGAATGTCCGCCTACCGTCGACGCGTCCACTCGAGCAAAGCAATCCAGTCCTGGGAGTAGACGAAGGTAGCCACCCGCCACGTGCCTCTTCGAGGTGCGCCTGATGGTGTATCGCGATCCACCACCGGAGCAGCTGACGCCGCCGAAGAACAGGAAAGAGCTGTTCGAGCGGATCGCGTCGGGCCACAAGGACGACGTCATCTTCGAGGAGATGACGCGGCTCGGCTTCTGGAGCGGCGATCGCCCACGGCCGTTCGATCCGCCCGACGAGATCGCGCGTGCCGCGGAGCTGCGCAAGCGGCTGTCGAAGTTGCGCGAGAGTGCGAGCGCGCTCGGCGATCTGGTGCGGCAGGAGCTCGAGCTCAAGAAGCAGCGGATGGCCGAGTCGCGGAAGAAGCGCGAGCTCGCCAGACAGAAGAAGCTCGCCGACCGCACCGCAGCGAAGGCCGCGACGCAGGAGGCGAAGAAGACCGAGCTGCGCTACCTCGGCGCCGGAGTGTCGGCGGGGCTGGGGCGCACCACCTCGGATGCCGATCGGTTGCGCGATGCGAAGCTGCCGATCGCCCACACGGCGCTCGAGCTCGCCGGCGCGATCGGGGTGACGCTCTCCGAGCTGCGGTTCCTCGCGTTCGCCCGCGAGGTGTCGACCACCACGCACTACCGCCGCTTCACGATTCCCAAGCGCAGCGGTGGCGAGCGCGTGATCAGCGCACCGATGCCGCGGCTCAAGCACGTGCAGCACTGGATCCTCGAGCACATCCTCGAGCCGATCGAGCTCGCGGCGCCGGCGCACGGCTTCGTGCCGGGGCGCTCGACGGTGAGCAACGCCGTCGAGCACGTCGGTGCGGCCGTCGTGATCAACGTCGACCTCAGGGACTTCTTCCCGACGGTGACCTACCGCCGCGTCAAGGGACTGTTCGCCAAGCTCGGCTACAGCGAGCAGGTCGCCACGGTGCTCGGCCTGATCTGCAGCGAGCCCGACATCGTCGAGAGCACGCTCGATGGCGTCACGTATTACGCCGCCCGCGGCCCGCGCCGGCTACCGCAGGGTGCGCCGACCAGCCCGGCGATCACGAACGTGATGTGCCGCCGGCTCGACAACCGGATCGCCGGCTACGCCCGCGCGCACGGCCTGACCTACACGCGCTACGCCGATGACCTCACGCTGTCGAGCAAGGATGGCGCGATCGATGTCGGCGCCGTGCTCGGCTTCGTTCGCCGCGTGGTCGCCGCCGAAGGCTTCGCGGTGCATCCCGACAAGGTGCGGATCGTTCGTCGTGGCCGGCGGCAGGAGGTCACCGGCATCGTCGTCAACGAGAAGCCCGGTGTCGTGCGCGCCGAGCTGCGCCGGTTCCGCGCGCTGCTCTATCAGATCGAGAAGGACGGTCCCGCCGGCAAGCGCTGGGGCCACGGCGGTGACGTGCTCGCCGCCGCGCTCGGCTACGCGAGCTACGTCGCCATGGTCGATCCGGTGAAGGGCCAGGGCCTTCGCGAACGCGTGCTCGCCCTGCGCGCTCGTCACGGCGGCTGAGCGCTCGACGCGTCCACTCGAACGAGCGTGAGGGCGCCCCAGAGCCACGCGATCGCCAGGCAGTCGCTGGCACTCGGCATCCTGCGCAGTGACACGTTTCGCGTGCGGGCGATCGGCCTCGGTGCTCGGAAGGGCTGATCGTCGTCGCAAAGCGTCCGCGATCGTGGGACCAGGCAGTCGCTGGCAAACAGGCCGTCATCGAGCTCGCGTTGTTTCGATCACGCAGCGGGTGCACCGGGCGATTCGACCGTCGCGCGTGGGATAGGATG
>JAEYYY010000454.1 GCA_023430775.1 Pseudomonadota bacterium | reverse complement strand
ATCAAGCGCCGCGTCGAGGCCTCGACCGGCGGCATCAACGACCGGATGAACGGCACCTACGATCCGCCCACCGCGCTCGCGGCCGGCAAGAAGCACCTCGCCGAGGCGCTCAAGGACGTGCCGATGACCGACGCCGATCGCACCACGATCGATCGCGTGCTCGAGAGCAAGTACCGGCTGGTCGACATCAAGGCGCAGCTGCTGCTGCACCGCCGGCTCAAGCGCTGGCTGATCGCGCACGTCTCCACCGCGACCGCGCTCGTCGTCCTCCTCGTGTTCCACATCCTCACTGCCCTGACGATCTTCTAGAGCACCATGCCTCTCCGTCTATCATTCGATTCCGGACCGCTGGCGGGTATCCACATCGTCACGTCCGCCCAGCAGATCCGACTCGGGCGCGATCCGGGTCAGAACGACATCCTCCTCACCAACCCCAAGGTGTCGCGCAAGCACGCCGTGATCGAGCGCTCGGTGCGCGGCGGCTACTCGCTCGAGGTCATGGGCACGGGCCCGTCCACGCTCAACGGCGATCCGATCGCCGCGGTGCAGGGTCGCCCGGTGATCCAGCAGCTCGCGAACGGCGATCGGCTCAACTTCGGTGGCATCGAGCTCGGCGTCGCCGAGGCCGAGGTCAAGTTCATCGTCGTGTCGGGTCCGTCGGTCGGTCACTCGGTGGCGATCGATGGGCCGGCGCGGATCGGCTCCGGCGCGCACTGCGATCTGGTGATCGCGGATAACAACGTCGCCAACGAGCACGTCGTGATCACTTCGACCCCTCTGGGGTTCCGGGCCGACGCGCAGGCGCCCGTGCAGTTCAACGGCGCCCAGGCGGAGAGCCGCGTCCTCGCCCACGGCGACGAGCTGATCATCGGCACGTCGGTGGTGCGCTTCACGGTGGCCGCGCCCGACGAGGCGGATACCGCCGAGGGCTCGCTCACCAACATGGCCGTCGTCGGCCGCGCCGCCGACGCGCAGACCAACGCGGTCGGCGAGCTGGTGTTCATCTCCGGCTCTGCCAAGGGCGAGAAGATCCCGCTCGGCAACGATCAGATCATCCTCGGCACCCGCGCCGACTGCACGCTGGTGCTCAACGACCTGCTGGCCTCGCCGATCCACTGCGCGATCAGCAAGAGCGGCGATCAGTTCGTCGCCACCGATCTCGGATCGGAGGCCGGCACGTACATCAACGGCGAGCGCATCTTCCAGGGCACGGCCTTGAAGCCGGGCGATCTCGTCGCGATCGGCAGCCACGTGGTCGAGTGCCGCCTGATCGGTGGCGTCACGATCGCGAGCAAGGGCAACACGATCTTCACCACGCTTGCTCCCGGCGGTCTCGATCTCGGCCCGCAGAGCAAGTTCGTCGTCGACGGCCGCGTCATGAAGGCGAAGAAGATCGTCCTCGGTCGCGCACCGTCGTGCGACGTCATCATCGACGGCCCCGCGGTGTCGCGCGAGCACTGCGTGATCGAGTGGGAGAACGGCTTCATCTGCCGCGATACGTCGAGCGCCGGCACCTATATCGACGACAAGCGCATCGTCCAGCAGACGCTGCAACCGAGCTGCGTGATCCGGATCGTCGACACGCTGTTCCGCGTCGCGGTGCGCGGCGAGGTCTGCACGCTCGAGCGTACGGATGCGGTCCTCGCGCAGGCGGCCGTCGAGGTCATGCGCGACAACGCGTCGATGCTGACGCGCGGCATCCAGGTGTCGCCGGAGAACAACCCGATCCCGACGGGTGCGAGCCAGTTCATCACCCGCGAGGGCATGAAGACGATCTTTTCGATCGACGCCAATCAGCTGAATCAGCAGATCGCGGCGAAGATCAAGGCGAAGGAACTGCGGCGCGGCGCACCCGCGTGGCGCGGCTCTTCCGATCTCGAGCGCAACCCGCTGATGCGCGGCACGATCGTGCTGTCGGTGCTCGCCGCGCTCGCGCTGTGCGGCGGCGCGCTGTTCTTCTCCGGCGGCAAGGCGATGGTCAACCACACGCTGTCGTCCGGTCACTCGAGCGCGGCGTTCGTCGAGCAAGTGTCGAGCAAGGGCGAAGGCGTCACCGTGTGCGGTGCCTGCCACGGCGCCGGCGCATCGCTCAAGGACGATGCCTGCACGAGCTGTCACGAGGGCTTCAAGACCCGCACGCCGCGCTACTCGAAGGGCGGCCACGCGCACGACGACAAGCAGTGCGGCGATTGCCACCGCGAGCACGAGGGCTCCTCCGACGTCACGCTCGGGGCGCGCGCGAAGTGCGACGGCTGTCACCCCAACGAGGAGCAGCGCGCGGCCGGCATCACCACGCAGCACGGCGACGCGTTCAAGTCGATGGGCCCGGCGCCCGTCGAGGCGGGCTCGATCCCGCCGCAGGGCAAGAAGCCCGATCTCGAGTTCGCCGACGCCCCGGCACCGAAGGAAGCGATCGATCCGAACACGGTCAACTGCGAAGAGGTCCTCGAGAAGGGCAAGAAAGACCTCAAGACGCCCGGCCTGCGCACCTGCCGCGTCCAGGCGTTCCACATCGCGCACGCGCGCGTCCAGCTCCAGGGCAAGGGGCCGACGATCGGCATCGGCTGCAACGCTTGCCACGCCAACGGCGACGGCAAGGATCCGACGAAGTTCGAGGAGAACCAGCAGCTCGGCCTGGTCTGCTTCCGCTGCCACGACAAGCCCAAGGAGGGCGAGCCGGTCAACTGTGCGAGCTGCCACGGCAAGGAGCATCCGCAGGCGCTGGTCCGCAGCGACGTGCGCGAGCCCGTGCTCGATACGCCGAGCCCGCTGGCCTCGGTCGGCTGGGCCGCCGGCATCGCGTTCGTCGGCGTGTTCCCCGGCCTGCTGTTCGGCCTGATGGTGCGCGCGCGTCGCAAGCGAGCGCAGCAGAAGCTGATCGAGAAGTTCGTCAGCGCGCCGGCCGAGGTCGTCAAGCGCCTCGTCCACTCGATCAACGACAGCAAGTGCGTCGGCTGCTCGATGTGCGTGCAGGCGTGCCCCGCCAGCGTGCTCGAGCTCGTCGATCACAAGTCGCGCGTCGTCAACTTCGACGCCTGCATCCAGTGCAAGCGCTGCGAGAAGGCGTGCGCGTTCGATGCGCTCCGCATGCACGACGCCGACAAGCCGCCGCCGATGATCCCGATGCCGTCGGTCGACGCCTATCACGAGACGCCGGTGCAGGGCATGTACCTCATCGGTCAGGCGTCGGGCGTGCCGCAGGTCAAGAACGCGACCAACCTCGGTCGCGCGTGCGTCCAGCGCATCGTCCAGGCCGGCTTCAAGCCGGGCGCCGGTCGTCAGCTCGGTGCCGAGTACGACGTCATCATCGTCGGCTCGGGTCCCGCCGGTCTCTCCGCCGCGCTGACCTGCGTCGAGATGGGCCTCAACTACGTCGTGCTCGAGAAGGAGCGCGAGCTGTCGTGGACGATCCGCAACTACTACCACAAGGGTAAAGAAGTGATGGCCGAGCCCAACGACGTCGGGCTCGAGGCCACGCTGCCGCACTGGGATAGCTCGCGCGAAGAGCTGCTCGGCGCCTGGGAGGAGCTCGTCCAGCAGCACAACGTGCCGATCAAGTATCTGCACAACTGCGTCGACGTGAAGAAGAACGGCGAGGTGTTCAGCGTGATGTGCGGCGACGGCAAGAACCCGCCCACCGCCACGCTCACCGCCGGTCGCGTCGTGATCGCGATCGGTACGCTCGGCAACCCGCGCAAGGTCGGCGCTCCCGGCGACGATCTCGCGAAGGTCAAGAACTCGCTCGTCGATCCCGAGGAGTGGCAGGGCAAGAACATCCTCGTCATCGGTGGCTCCGACTCCGGTGTCGAGGTCGTGATGGCGCTCGGCCGTCCCGAGCTACGCAACAAGATCTATCACTCGCAGCGCGGCGCGAAGCTCGAGGGCGTCAAGCCCAAGAACCTGAAGCTGATGCAAGAGGCGCTCGCCGCCGGCAAGTACGAGACCCGATACGCGACGACGATCGCCGAGATCACGCCCACCACCGTCGCGCTCGTCCACAAGGACGACGGTCGCCGCGAGGATCTGCCGAACGACGTCATCTTCGCGATGATCGGCGGTAACTCGCCGCAGAAGTGGTTGCAGCAGATCGGCGTGCCGTACGTCGAGAAGCCGCACAGCTGGTCGCCGCCACGCACCGATCTCCTCTCGCAGAAGACCGCCGAAGGTCTGGTGCCGGTCGGTCAGCAGCTGCGCCGCCTGCCGCGCCGGCCGATCCCCGAGCGCAAGCCGCACCACTAAGAGCCGCACATGTCGGGCACTGCGGTGTTCGCCCCATGGCTCCGGGCTCGCCGATCGAGCCGCAGATCCTGGCCGTTCCATCGCTCGCGCAAGACCTCGCGCGGCCTCGGGCTCGGCCTCTACATCGCGCAGCAGATCGCGCGGGCGCATGGTGGATCTCCGCCGTGCGGCCAGCTGTCCCCGGGAGCGCGGGTCGCACCCGGCTAGCGCAGGAGTCCTCGCCAGGACACCCGGGCGGGGTTCCGCGGGGTTGCAGCGGCCCGGGGCTTGCCTTGGATACCCAGGCGACGACCGGAGCATCGCCATGCGCCACACCTATGCCCTCCTGATCCTGTCCGCGTGCTCGTACACGCCCTCCCCGGGCGAGGCCACCGTGGACACGGACGCGCCGGTCACGCCGCCGCCGGAGGATGGACCCGGGCAGCCACCGCCACCGGATGGCAACGTCGTCCTCGATTCGCCGCCGCAGGTGACGTGCACGACGTCGGACAGCACGCTCGCGCTCTGTCTCGAGCTCGAGGATTCGTCGACCGAGGTCGCGATCGACGGCTCGGGAAAGCAACACGACGCGGCGATCGCCAACGCGACGGCAACCACGCGCGATGTGCCGGCGATGTCGCGCGCGCTGACGCTCGGCACCTCGTCGTCGGTGATGATCGGTGACTCGCCGGACTTCGATCTCCAGACGCTGACGATCTCCGCGTGGGTGCGACGCACGTCGACACCGGGCTTCGGTCAGCGGTACGGCGTGGTCGATGTCGGTCGCAAGCAGGCCGCGCTCGCGATCGACGACGACGGCAACGTGGTCTGCATGGTGCGCACCGACTTCGACATCTGGGTCGGCACCGGTGGCGCGACCGCGGTCAACGAGTGGTCGCTGGTCGCGTGCACCTACGATGCGCCGCAGCTGTGCATGTACGTGTTCCGGAACGGCAGCTCGTCGCCGTCGGTCGAGTGCGGCAACACCGACGGCGAGCCGATCGACATGTCGGTCAACGCCGGAGGCACGATCGGCGCGCTGTTCGACTCGGCGAACCAGCCGGTCAGCAAGCTCCGGGGCGACATCGACTCGATCCGGATCTACGGCCGCGCGCTGACCGAGAACCAGCTGTGCACGGCGAACGGCATCGCGGGCTGCTGATCGACTAGGATGCGCGGATGCGAAGCATCTGTGCGGTCGTGGGAACGCTGGCCCTGCTCTCTTCCGGTCGTGCCGACGCCGACGCCTCGAGGGCGTGGCAAGCGGCGAAGGACAACCTGCCCGCCACGATCCCGGCGATCGCCGGCGTCGATGTCGCGGCGGCGGTCAAGCTGCCGGCGTTCGGCAAGCTGCTCGACCTGCTGAAGAAGGAAGAGCGCGAGATCCGCGAGGGCCTGAGCATGTTGCAGCGGACCTGCAACCTCGATCCGACGAAGGCGGTCGATGGCTTCGTGATCGCCGGCGATCCGGACGGTCGCGATGACGACATCATGATCTTTCTCCAGCTGACGATCGATCGCACGAAGGCGAGCGCGTGCATGGAGTCGATGCTGAAGGCCGTCGGGCGCCAGAAGCCCGTCACCGTCAAGCAGAACGGCATCTACACCGAGGCCTCCCTCGATGGCGACACCGCGTGGTTCGCGTGGGTCGCGCCGAACGTGGTCGCGTTCAGCGCCGATCCCGGCAAGAAGGCGCGGCTCGACGGCTTCCTCGGCAAGAAGGGCCTCGCGAAGTCGCCGGTCGGTGCGCAGCTCGGCAAGCTCGATCCGAAGGCGCTCGCGGCCGGCGCGATCAAGCTGCCCAAGCCGTTCGACAGCGACGTCCCGTTCACCACCGCGTACGGCAACGCCGTGCTGGCGGGGCAGAACGTGTCCGTCCACATCGTCGGCACGGCCACCGACGCGAATGGCGCCGCCAAGTTCACCACCGAGCTCAACAAGGAGCTGGCGCGCGAGGGCAAGCGCGATCGGACGCCGGCGGTGGCGAAGAAGATCATCAAGGCCATCAAGATCACGGGCGCCGGCTCCGAGGTCACCGTCAAGGCCAGCGCGAACACCACCGAGCTGGTCGACGCGTTCCTCGCGATGATGGTCAAGAAGGATCCGCTCCCGCCGCCGCCCTGATACCGTCGCCGCGATGGGACGTTCGCCGAAGTCGACCTACGATCTGGTCCTGCTTCCCGGCGACGGCATCGGCGTCGAAGTGATGGCGGAGGCACGGGCGCTGGTCGAGCTGATCGCCGCCGATACGGCAGTAGGGTTTGCCCTCGACGAGATCCGCTGCGGAGGGAAGTTCTTCCTCGAGCACGGCAGCTCCGACTGGCCCGCGGGCTCGGAGGACAGGTGCCGCGCGGCCGACGCGATCTTGCTCGGTGCCGTCGGCTGGAGCGGACCCGATGGCCAACCGGTGCATCTGCCCGACGGCAAGATGGCGGGCTGGAACGCCGTCGTCGGGAATCGCGTGCGCCTCGATCTGTACGCCAACATCCGGCCCGTCCGCTGCCTGCCCGGCACCAAGCACGGCCTGTCGGGCAAGTTCAGCCCGGTGTGGTCGCCGGAGACGGTCGACATGGTGATCATCCGCGAGAACACCGAGGGTCTCTACTCGGGTATCGGCGAGCGCACCGCCGATCGCGCCACCGACCTCCGCGTGATCACCCGCAAGGCCTCCGAGCGCGTGATCCGCAAGGCGTTCGAGGTATCGAAGCTACGCGGCAAGGGCGCGCCCGCCGACGGCAAGCTGCGCGTCACCTGCATCGTCAAGCACAACGTCCTCACCGGCTGCCGGTTCTTCCTCGACGTGTTCCGCGAGGTGGCGAAGGACTATCCGGGCATCGAGCCCGATGTCGCGATCGTCGATTCGTTCGCGATGTTCGTGCTGACGCAGCCCGAGAAGTACGACGTCTGCGTCACCACCAACATGTTCGGCGACATCCTGACCGACCTCGCCTCGGTCCTCCAGGGCGGCATGGGCATGGCGGTCGGCTGCAACGTCGGCGACGACCACGCGATGTTCGAGCCGATCCACGGCTCGGCGCCGCCGCTCACCGGCAAGGACAAGGCGAACCCGATGGCGATGAGGCTCGCGACCGGCGAGATGATGTCGTGGCTCGGTACGCGCTACGGCGACGACCGCCTCGCGCGCGCGAGCACCGCGATCGCCGCTGCCGTCGCCACGCTGGTCGAGCGCGGCGAGCCGCTGACCGGCGACCTGGGCGGCACGGCCGGCACGCGCGCGGTGGCGCAGGCCGTCCGCGATGAAGTGCATCGCCGCTTGAGCTGCTAGAGCGCCGCGGCGATCAGCCGCGGATCCTCCACGATCACCGGCGCACCGATCCGGCCGCGCATCGTCGGAATGCGGCCGCCATCGCGATGAAACGCGAGCTCGGCGACCGACTCCTCCTCGAGCACGCCGGTCACCGCGAGCCCCGGACCGTCGGCGAGGATCGACGCGATCTCGAGATCGCCGACGACCGCGAGATCGAGCGGCACGCCCATCCGCTCGAGGCGCGGGTCGCCACGCTCGACCACGCTCCTGTGCGCGATCACGTTCGCCGGCTTGACCCGGGTGACGCCGGTGACCAGCACCGGTCCGATCTTGTCGACATCGAGCAGGAACGGCGTGGTCTCGCTGCGGCGCAGCAGCACCGCACCGTGGCGATCCTTGACCATCGCGTGCTCGAGCAGCACCGGGCCCTCGTTGCTCTCGCGCGAGGTGTCGAGGAGCGAGGCCACCGCGCCGCGAAATCGTCGCGGCACGCCGTACAGCGTGGTCGCGCCCGGTGCGGGCAGCGGCGACGGCAACGCGATCCCCGCGATCGCCTGGCGGTGCCTGCGCCGCCGGAACTTGTCGACGCCGAGCGCGATCAGGCTCGCCGCTGCGAACGGTGTCAGGATCGGCAGCGCGAGCGAGCTACCGGCGAGGAACGCGCTGATCAGTCCCCAGTCGCGGTGATCGATCATCCGCATGTCGCGGTAGTAGAGGAGCTCGCGCACGAGCTCGACCGGTGCCGTCATCGGCGCGCCGCACTCGACGCACGCGGTGGTCGGCGGCTGGAGCAGCCGACACTGGACGCAGCAGAATGTCGACGACGGCACCGCGGATCAGTGTGGCACACGACCCGTGTAGGCGGGAGACCGCGATCAGCGGCGGCGCGCCAGCACGCCGACCAGCGCGAGCAGGATGCCGACCGACATCGCGTCGCCACCGCCGGCGTTGCAGCTGCCGTCGCGAACCAGGTCGCCGGAATCGCCATCGCAGCTGTTCGCGCCCCACACGTCGTCGGCCTCGGCGAGCGAGGCATGGCAGTCGTTCGCCTGCACGGCGGCGATCACGTCGTCGACGGTCGCCGGCGGCGTCTGGCCGGTGCCCTGCGAGGTGCAGTGGATGCCGTCGTCCTGGATGAAGATCGCGCCGTACGGTTCGGCCGACGCCGCGTCGACGGGAATCAGCATCGGCGTGCCGGGTGGAAAGCCGAGATCGACGGCGACCACCGAGCCGATCGCGATGCCCTGGACATCGCCGTACGCCGCGTCGACGCGCACCATGCCGCTGACGGTGACCACACCTTCGAGCACGCCGGTCGCCGGCACCGGATAGTTGGGAAACGCGAAGTCGCCGCCGCAGAAACAATCGGCGAGCATCGAGCAGTAGCTCGGCTGGATCGCCGCGGCTTCCTCGACGGTGAGCCCGGCGGCCTCGAGCCACGCGAGCAACCGCGGCTCGTCGGCGAGCTCGCGCACGTACGCGTTGTTGCGCTCGCGCGCGATCTTCGCGACCAGCTCCTGCTCGCCGCCGAGCTCGAGCAGATGCGCCATCGCGCAGCGCGTGCCGCTCGCGTCGATGAAGTACGGCGTCCTGGTCGCGAAGTCGCGGTTGATCGGGAACCGACCCGCAGCGCGATAGTCGGCGAGCAGGCGGAGGAGCAGCTGGCGAACCAGGCGCTGGACGTGTGTGAGTCGCGACACGTCGCGGGTGTTCGCGAGCTGCTCGGCGCGGGCGATGTGGGTGGCGACACGTTCGACTTCGACGGCGGTCTGCATGACCGAGCCACGGTGCAAGGAGAGCGCCACGCGATCGCGCCAATCGTGTCGCGGACAAGCGCGCGCGCGTCTCAGAAAACAGAGGTCCCCAGGGAGGGCAACCCTCGCCCCGTCGAGGGGACTGGGCCGGTCTGCTATCGTCGAGGCATGGCCTGGATCATCCGCGCCTGCGGTTTGGTGCTCGCGATGGCTGCGACCGCGGCGGTGATGCTGGCGTTGCCGATCGGCGAGCACCACGGCATCACGCCGATCCACACGACGCACATCGACGGGGGTTTGTTTGCCGTCGGCTATTTCTTGTTGTTCTCGGCGATCACGCTGCTGATCGCCGAGGGAGCGATCGCGCTGCTGCAGCGACCGCGTTTCGCGCGGGGTGACGCGCGAATTCCTGTCGCGCGCGTCGTTCGTTGAAGGGTGCCGGGAGCCGGACTCGAACCGGCACTCGTGTTACCGAAGCGGCTTTTGAGACCACCGCGTCTACCATTTCGCCATCCCGGCTGAACTGATTTTGAAAGAACACCGGGACGGAGTTACCGAAGCGGCTTTGAAGACCACCGCGACTACCATTTCGCCATCCCGGCTGAACTGATTTTGAAGGAGGGTGCTGGTTCTAGCACCAAACAGAAACGCGCATCGGCGAACCGACGCGCGTCTCGTTCTCACAGTGTTCGCTGCGGAACGGCTTACATGCCGCCGCCGCCCTCGGCCGGGGCGGGCTCAGCCGAGCCGTCACCGGTGGGAGCGGTGTCCGAACCCGAGCCCTCACCCTCCATCGGGGCGGCCGAGCCCGAGCCCATGTCCGAGCCACCGGTCGGGGTGGTGTCGGTCTTCTTCTTGCCACCGCAGGCGGCGAGGGCAGCGATCATCAGTGCAGCGAAAAACATCTTCTTCATTGGTCTAGTCCTCTCTTGGTCTTTCTTTTCTGGGTCTTGATTGAAACTCGAACTCTCCGAACTCCCAAAAATCTGGTCGCCGACCACGAAGGGCGATCGACCAAAACGTCATTGCGGTGGTGGCACCGCGCAGGGATCCTCGGCTGGGATCTCCTCGGTGGAGGGCGCGTCACCGCTGCCGTTCGCGGGTGCCGGGTCGGCGACGGACGCCGAGCCCGAGCCACTCGTCGGAGTGGTGGAGGCCTTCTTGCCTCCGCAGCCTGCGAGCAGGATCGCGAGAACGAAGACACGGATCATGACGACCTCGCCTGGGCGGTGGAGCCGGCCTCGAGCTCGGCGAGCGCCGACTCGAGCTCTCCACGGGCGTGGTTGTCGTGCTTGGCCGCCGCGATGCCGCGCCGGTAGACGTCGGCGGCTTCGGAGGTGCGACCGAGGGCGGCCAGGGTGCCGCCGGCCATCAGGTACGTGGGGACGTAGTCGGGGAACTGGGTGAGCAGCTCCTCGAAGGCGGTCCACGCCTGGTCGAGCTCGCCCCGCGTCTTGTGCTCCATCGCCAGCCCGTACCGAGGGAAGGGATCCTTCGGAGACTTCGCGATGAAGCTTTTGAAGGTGGCGATGCGGTCCATAAGACAAGGGAGGCGGGGACGGGCAGACCTGAGGTCTGGAAAAAGCCCGTGACTCAACGCAGCAGGTCGGGGTTCCTTACAGGCGCCGGAACATAGGCACGCTCCCGAGATAAAGGCCAGTCTACTCAGACGATTTTCGCCCCGCGAGATCGTGGTAGCGTTGACACCAGCGCACGGTGAAGCGACCAGATAGCAGGTTCATCGGGGTCGATCTCGGCGGGGGTCGGGGCAAGACGACTGCCGTCGCCGAGCTCCGGGCAACCCCGGAGGGGGTCGAGGTCGTGGAGGTCGCGAGCCGCGCCGGCAAGGTCCCGTGGACCGACGACACGCTGGTCGAGCGGTTGATCGGCGCTCCGGACGCGCTGATCGCGATCGATGCACCCCTCACCCGCCCCGCCTGCGGGCGCTGCGTCCGGCCGGTGTGTCCGGGCACCGAGGCCTGCGAGGATCCGGCCGTCGTGTGGCTGCGCACCGAAGGGCGTTCGCTGGTCCGCAGGGTGGCCGAGGCCGCGGCCGGCGATCGCGTGCGGACCGTGAGTCACGGCGCTCAGGTCCAGCTCGCGCCCTACGCGCACCGGGCGACCGAGGTCGAGGTCACCTACGGCCGCGGCCTGGTGCCGATCTCGACGCTCGGCGCGTCGAACCACACCATCGCGGCGCGCGCCGGTCACCTCCGCCGCCGCCTGGCGAGCGCGGGGTTCCTGCTGCACGCGAATCTGATCGAGGTCTCGCCCGCGGCGACGATCGCGGCGCTGTGCGGGGTGCGCGCGTCGCGCGGCTACAAGCGCGATGCCGATCCGTGGCGCACGCGCGCCGTGATCCTCGAGCGGCTGCACGATCTGACGTTCGCGCCGCGCTCGCGGATGGCGCGCGAGGACGTGCTGCAGAACGATCACTGCTTCGACGCGCTGATCGGCGCGTACACGGCGTATCGCTGGTCGCACGACCACTGGCCGTCGCCACCCGACGCGCTCGCCGACGATGGCTTCATCGTCGTGCCGCCGTGATCAGATCAGCGCTTCGTACGCCGCGGTGACCTCGGCGAACTGACGCTCGAGCGAATGACGCCGGCGCGCATCGATCTCGGGGTGGAGGTCCGGGTGAAGGGTCCGCGCGAGCTTGCGATACGCGCGCTTGATGGTGTCGACATCCGCTTCGTGCTCGATGCCGAGCGTGCGCAGCGCGGCGCGGCGGCGCGAGTCCACCGGCGGTTGCTGCGGGAACCGCGTCGGGCGCGATTGCTCGGCGACGATGCCCTCGACGTCGAGCGCACCGACGGCGCGCAGGAAGTGAACGAACGCGAGCAGCCGGAACCGCGGCGTGCGCGCGAGCGGCCAGATCTGATCGAGGCGGCGCGGGCCCGCCATCGCGATCAGCATCCTGCGATCGGCTTCGTCGACGGGCTCCGGTGCGAGCTCGGGGCGAACCACGAGCCTGATCCCGGCGAGCTCGCGCACGATGGTATCGGCGAGCGCGCCGTCGAGCTGCGCCTCGAGATGCGCGCGCGCCCAGGTCGCGAGGTTGATGCCGGTCGTCGGGCCGACGGGCAGCACGCCGGCGACGCCGCCTTCAAACACCAGCGTGACGTCTTGCGATGCGAGCCGCGCGAGCCGCGACGTCAGCGTCTTGCGTGCCAGCTCGCCCTCTCCAGTCACGGCTTGCCCGCGGCGCAACACGAACACCTCGGCGCGCGCGAGCCGTGCACAGATCGTCAGCACGCCGCTCGCCTCGCCGTGGCCGAGTCGATAGAGCACTCGCGGTAACTCGCCACGCACCAGCGTGCGGCGCAGCGACTCGGTCTCCCGGGGCATCATCCGCGGTCATCTTCGAGACCACGGATCGAACGGGCAATTTTTCAGCCGCCTCTATAAGCGAGGCAGCAGCCGATCACATGAAGCCGGCCTTGCGGCGCTCGACGATGAACTCGGTGACCGTGTTCTTGACGTCCTCGCGGAACGACACCTGACCCGCGGCGATCTCGCGCAGCGCGGTGACAGCAGGCTTGTTATCGCAATCGACGCCTGGGGTGGCTCCGCGCGACAGCTGGCGGGCGCGCTCTGCAGCGAGCACCACGAGCGCGAAGCGATTGGGGACCTTGTCGAGGCAGTCTTCGACGGTAACGCGCGCCATGGACGGCGGAACTTACTCGGTTGCCGGCAGGTGTCAAGTCCACCGCTTGCCAGACGTTACGGTTCCCCGTAGGCTAGACCTCCAGCGACCTCCTACCGGCAAGTAGGCGGAACCGCTCTTAACTTATGCCAGTCCGCCCTCCAGTACCCGTTCCACGGGGTCCGGTCCGTATCGAGCTCGATTGGGATGCGCTCGAGATCGCTGTCGAGCGGAACTCGCCCGACACGGACAGCTACCTCGATCTCACCACCGGCCGGATCCTGACGATCACCACCGGTGACCCCGAGGCCGCCATCAACCGTCAGACGGTCTCGGAGAACATCCGAAACTTTCTGCGCATCGAGCCGGCATCGAGCCGCGAGCAGTACCGCTGGATGGAGAAGTTCGTCGGCAGCGTCGCCGATGAAGCGCTGCGCGAGCGGTTGATCATCTCGATCGATGGCAAGGGCGCGTTCCGCCGGTTCAAGGACGTGCTGCTCGCCTATCCCGCCGAGCGCGAGCGCTGGTTCAGCTATCGCGCCGATCTGTTGCACTGGCACATCCACAACTGGCTCGAGCAGCACGAGATCACCACCACCAACGAATCGCCGTGGGGCAAGGTCGAGGCGCCGCAGGAGCTGCCCACCGTCGGCCGCCCGGTCGTTCACGGCACCGAGGCGCCGGGCGAAGCGCTGCGCCGCCAGGCCCGCGAGCTGATCGAGACGATCCCGGCGATCGAGCTGCCCACCGCGATCGCGTTCCTCGAGTTCCTGAAGCAGCGCTCGTCCGACGTCGCGACCGATGACAAGGACGAGCGCGATGATGATCGCGACGGCGTGGCGAGCTCGTCCGAATCGACCGCGTCGTGAGCTTTGGTGACTCGATCACGGTCCTGGTGCAGCAGGCACCTGCGATCGATCGCGTGTTCGCGACCCAGGTGATCGCCGAGCTGCGCGCCGCCGGCTCGCCGCTCGCCGGGGCGATCGCGCGCATCGTCGAGCTGGTACTCGAGCAGCGCGTCGATCCCGGCATCGCCCTGCCCGCGCTCGCGATGGCTGCATCGACGCTCGACGATGTCGCTGCGGGCAGGCTCGGCGAGCGCGAGGCCGAGGCCGCGCGCTACGAGATCGAGACCCTGCTGCCGCTGCCCGGCGCACCGCCTCCGAAGCCGGCGCCCGACTTGATCCAGCTCAGCCGCGGACCGCGACCGCGAACTTGAGGTAGTTGCCCTCGGGGAAGCCCGGCACGGTCGGAAAGTCCGGCGGTAGCGAGCGGCGATCGACGATCTGCAGCCGGGTGTTGGCGCCGAGCGCACCGTCGGCGAGCGCGAGCTCGAACTCCTGCGCCGACATCTTGTGCGTCGAGCTGGCCGCGACCAGCAGGCCGCCGGGTGCGAGCACCTCGAGCGAGGCGCTGATCAGATCCGCGTAGTCGCGCACCGCGCTCCACGGCTTGCCACCGCGCGCCGCCGCGCTCGCGAACGCCGGAGGATCGAGGACGACCATGTCGAACTGGCGGTTTCGCTCGACGAAGCGCGCCAGCACCTTGAAGGTATCGCCGACGACGTGCTCGGGCTTCTCGGCGTCGAAGCCCGAGGCCGTGAAGTTGCGGCGCGCCCGCGCGTGGGCCTTCGCGGCGACGTCGACGGCGCACACTTCGCTCGCTCCACCCGCGAGCGCGTAGACGCTGATCGCACCGGTGTACGAGAACAGGTTGAGCACGCGGCGATCCTTGGCCCACTGCCGCACCGCGCGCCGGCCCTCGCGCAGATCGGCGAACAGCCCGGTCGACAGCGGTGCGGTGACGTCGACGTAGAACTTCAGATCGTCCTCGACGACCTCGAGCTCGACGGGCGCCGCGGTGCCGCGCACCAGCTCGGCGGCCGCTTGCCGCGGGGCCTCGCCGCCGAGCGACTTGTAGCGCCGCTGCTCGTAGATCGCGGCGGGCTTCACCTCCGCTTCGAGCGCGTTGTAGAGCGCGTCGCGGATCACCGACACCGCGCCGGTGAACAGCTGGACGACGAGATAGTCGTTGTAGCGATCGACCGCGATGCCCGGCAGGCCATCGGACTCGCCGTTGACCAGGCGGGTGGCGCCGAGCTTGCCGGGATCGAGCAGCTTGCCGCGCAGCGCGACGGCGGCGCGAACGCGCGCGGCGATCAGCTCGTCGTCGATCGCGGCGTTGGCGGTGCGGGTGAACACGCGCACCGCGATCGCGGAGTCGGCGTCGTAGAGCCCGCGACCGACCAGCTCGCCGTCGGCGTCGACCAGGTCGATCGTGGTGCCCGGCTCGACGACGAGTGGCCGGGGTCCGAGCGCCTCGCGGTAGACCCACGGGTGGCCGGCGCGGATGCGGTGCCCGACGTCCGGGGACAGCCGCACCGTGTTCTTGCGCACGATGGGCAGCCCGCGAGCCATTCTGCGCCGAGTTTGCGCGGCGGTCGCGGGAAGTCGCCGGGATGGGTCTCTCGCCATTTCAGAAGGCTTTTACCCGCTTCGCTCGACGGATCTCCAGGGGTGTGGCGGCTTCAAGTTTCGGTAGACATCCACGACGAGCGTTGTAATGTGCGCCGCCGTTAGCCTCTTATGCGTACTCCTCAACCACTGGTGGCCACCCTCGAGCCCGTTCGCTTCGGCGAGTTCTTGCGCGATCGCGCCCTGATCTCCGACGAGCAATGGCTCGCGGCCCTGGCCCACCATTGGAGCGCGGCCCGCCGCCGCAAGATCGGCGCCACCATCGTCGAGATGGGCTTCCTGTCCCAGGAAGTGATGGAGGCCGAGGCGCGGGCCTTCCACGACGATCTCGACATCGTCGAGGTGGTTCCCCGCTCGGAGCGGAACACCGTGCCAATGCCGCTCGCCTGATGGTCGGGGCGGCGAACTGACCCTGAACAATAGTTTTCACGCACGAACGCCCTTAGATCGCCTATTGTCCTTTCGCTCGAAGACCTCCGGGTCCCAGAGCTCCGCGGGAGATACATGATGGCAGTCGATTCGAAGCTCGGGGAAACGAAGCTCGGTATGGGTACGGGAAACGTGCCCACCACCGCGCAACAAGTCGCGAACGCTGCCGCCACGGCAGAGGGTTCGGGGCTCAACAAGCGGACCAAGCGCACGTCGTCGCTGATGCGCCAGGCGTCCGCGCTGCCGAAGGTCGAGCACTCGCTCGACGAGTTCATCGCGCGTGCGAACCAGACGCTGGTCGATGTCTCGCAGTGGGGCACGGCTGATCAGCAGGCGAAGGAAGAGGAAGAGAAGCGCCGCGAGCTCGATGCGCTGCGCTGGAAGCAGGCCGAGACGCAGATGAAGGAGAGCGACGCGCGCGAGCAGTCGCTCCGCCGTCAGCTCGACGGTCTGCAGGGCAAGCTCGCCGAGGCCGAAGCCCGCGCCGCCGTCGCCATGTCGGCGTCGAGCAGCGGTGGCATGTCGGCCGCCGCGGTCGCCGCCCAGGATGCAGCGCTCGCGTCGCTGCGCGCCGAGGTCGAGGCCGCCCAGGCGCGGATGAAGGCGTCGGAGCTGAAGTCGGCCGAGCTGGCCAAGCAGCTCGAGCTGGCAAAGACCCAGGCCGCCACCGCGGTCGAAGCACCGCTGCCGATCGCATTCGAGCGCTCCGGTGACACCGAGGAAGCCGAGGCGCGCGTCAAGCTCGCCGAGGCGAAGGCGGCCAAGGCACTCGCCGCGGCCCGTGCCGCAGCTGCCGGTCTCACGGTGTCGTCGGCGGATCTCGCCGCGATCGAGAGCGGCCTCGTCGTTCCTCAGATCGAGAAGCGTGGCTTCCCGTGGATCGCGATCATGCTCGCGTTCGGCGGCGGCCTCGCGATCATGTTCGTGATCTGGAAGTTCGCGCTGTCGGGCGGCGACAAGAAGGTCGCCGATACCACGCAGCCCGCTGCCCCCACGCAGCCCGCGGCGCAGCAGGCCGCCCCGCCGGCGCCCGCCGCCCCGGCCAAGCCGAGCGTGACCCCGATCGAAGACTCGCCGACCCCGGCCCCGGCCGCGGCGCAGGAAGACAACGAC
>JAEYYY010000613.1 GCA_023430775.1 Pseudomonadota bacterium | reverse complement strand
GCGCCGAGCCCGGTGCGGCCGCGATGCCGGCGCCGCTCGATCGCTCGGTGTTCGACAAGAACCCGGCCGGG
Source organism: Pseudomonadota bacterium (assembly GCA_023430775.1). Classification (GTDB taxonomy): domain Bacteria; phylum Myxococcota_A; class Polyangia; order Haliangiales; family Haliangiaceae; genus JABFXX01. Next base: position 3,505 of record JAEYYY010000613.1, on the reverse strand, counting down.
CAGCTCACCGAGGAGAACCTGCAGCGGATCCTCGCGTCACCGATCGAGCTCTCGCTGCCGTCGCGCGTCGGCGTGCTGCCGATCAGCACCGCGAAGGACTGGCGCGGCCCGAACCCCGATCATCAGGTCCCGGCCGGCGTCTCCAACTTCGTCGAGACGCTGCGTCGCGACTCGGCGTTCTCGCTCGTCACCCAGACGATGGTCATCCCCTCCGGCGCGCTCGGCATGGAAGCGCTCCGCGAGGTCGCCGCGCGCTATCGCCTGCGCTACCTGCTGCTCTACCGCGAGGTGCTCGCCAAGAAGACGCGCCTGTCACCCTGGGCCGCGGGCTACGCCACGCTGGTCGGCGCGCTGTTCCTTCCCGGTCAGAAGCAGGAGGTCTACGGCTACATCGAGGCGAGCATGTTCGACGTCAAGACCGGCCTGCTGATGTTCACCACGCGGCGCGCGATCACGGCGCAGCAGAACACCAACGTCTGGTACGGCTCGGTCAAGCTCGATCGCCTCGCGACCAACGCGACCAGCAAGTTCTCTCCGGACCTCGCAGCCGACGTGCTCGCCGACCTTCGCCGGTTCGCCGCGGCCGCGATCGCCGAGAACGCGAACAAGGGCGCGCAGCCGATCGTCACCGTTCCCGGTGTCGATGGACCGTCGGTCGCGACCGACTCTCACTGAACCGGCCGCCAGGCCCGTCCGGCCGGCTCCGGCTCCAGGAGCTCGACTTCGAATCACCGTCGGCGAACGACAACGCCGTTCTGCTGCCGCCAGCCGCCTGAACCGGCCGCCCGCGTCCGGCCGGCTCCGGCTGCGGCTCCGGCTCCAGGAGCTCGACTTCGGATCACCGTCGGCGAACGACAACGCCGTTCTGCTGCCGCCAGCCGCCTTCGATCCACACGTACCCCTGCGGCCGGCGATCCCAGTGGCCCTCGACGTAGACGTAGCCGGGGCGTTCGCGCACGTATTTGCCGCGCACCCACTCCCAGCGGCCGCCGATGCGAGCCCAGTGGCCGTTCACCCAGACGTGACCGGCGCGATATCGCGGGGTCTCGTTGCGCGGCGGCGGCGGTGACTCCGCAACGAGATACGCGTGCGAAGCGCAACCGGTGGTCGCCTCGAGGCCAGCGCCCGTCGAGCCGACGAGCAGAAGCGTCAAGAGAACGTTTCGGATCCGCATAAAGCCTCCGACGTTCTACGCAGCAATCCACGGGCCACGGCCCTCAGAAATTCCGCTCGGCGTCGGGCCGGTTGACCGCGGGCTGGCGGCGTCAGGCCGGTTTGACCGGCCGGCGGCGTCAGGCCGGTTTGACCGCGGGCCGGCGCGTCGGGCAGGCCTCAGGCCGGCGTGTATACGAGCGCGAGCGCGCCGCCCGGGAGGCGCGCGATCACGAGCCGCAGCTCCTCGTGCGACAACGTCGGAGGCTCGAGTGAAAGCACCGTCACCGCGGTGCCATCGAGCACGCCACCCTCGACGAGACCAACACCGAGCGCCTTGAGCGCCGCTTCCTTTGCGGCAAAGCAGGCGGTCAGGTCGCTCGCGGTGCGCGCGAGCGCGCGTTCGCCGGCGAGGTAGCGCTCGGCGAGCCGCGGGAGCCGGTCGTCGTCGTCGCACAGATCGATGCCTAGCCGCCGCACGCGCGCTGCGACCGCCACCGCCGTGGTGCGCGTGTGCGCGATCGACACCGCGACCGGAAGCTCGTCGTGTCGTGCGAGGCCGGCCCGCTCGTCGTGCTGGCGATCGACGATGGGTCGCGTGCCGTCGTACGCGAGTGCCTCGGGATCTTCGCCGAGCGCGGCGAGTGTCGGCTCGGGCTCTTGCCGCTTCGCGGGCACCTCGTTGCCAGTGCCACGCCCATCGAGACGTCGCGCGCGATCGAAGATGGGGCGCGTCCCCTCGTACACGAGCGCATGGGGATCCTCGCCCAGCGCCGCGAGAGCCTCCCGGGCAGCGCGCTGACCGCACGCGCGGCGGTCGTCGCCCGGTTCGATCACCACTGCGGCCAGCTCGAAGCCCGGGGGCAGCTCGAAGTCCGGAGGCAACTCGAAGCCCGCGGGCAACTCGAAGCCCGCCGGAGCGACGGCCGCGAGCTCGTCAGTCGTCACGAGGCGCCCCGCCGATGAGCTCCACTCGGATCGCGGCGCACAGCCCCGGCGCCCCGGTCGACAGACCCACCGCGATCGAGTGTCCGGCGCTCGGACTCGACGGTCCGGCGCTCGGGCTCGAAGGTCCGGCGCTCGGACTCGACTGTCCGGCGATCGGACTTGACGGTCCAGCGCTCGGACCTACGTGACGGATCACGGGCGCGGGGTGGCCGCGTCGGAGCAGCTCGCCCAGGGCGATCGCCTGGATCATGGTCGTGGCGGCGCCGAGCTGGCCGAATGCCGCCGTGATCGCGGTCAGCGGGGTCGGCGCGGCGAGCAGCTCTGCGAGCATGGCGAGCTCGGCGGCATCGCGGTCTGGCCAAGCGCGCGCAGCTCCATCGACGAACGCGAGCGGAGAGTGATCGACGCACGGAGCCTCGCCTGACGACGACACCTCGCGCCACGACGACACCTCGCGCGACGACGACGCCTCGCGTGACGACGACGCCTCACGTGACGACGACACCTCGCGCGACGACGCCTCGCGCGACGACGACGCCTCGCGCGACGACGAGGGCGGTGCGCCGGTGAGCGATACAAGCACGCCGCGCAACGTGCGCGCGAGTGTCGATGTTGCCGGCTCCTCGCGCTCGCCGTCGGCGCCATCGGCGACCGCGATGCGAACAGCGTCGACGGGGGCGTCCGCAGAGCGAACGAGCACGACGGCACCCGCCGCCTCACCCGGCACGAAGCCGGCGGCGCGCTCGTCGTACGCGGTCGCGATCAGCGACGGATCGGTGCCGAGCGTGGCAGCGCGACGCGCGCCGAGCTCGACCAGGGTCTCCGGTTCGAGCAGTGAGTCGTACGCGACCACGAGCGCGGCATCGATCGCGCCGTCGTTCAACGCGCGGGCTGCGGCAGCGAGCGCCTGGGCGCCGCCGGTCGCGCCGCCGTACGTCGCGCCTTCGCCGCGCAGGCCGAGATCCATCGCGGCAAGCGCATGCACGTTGTTCGACAGGTGGCGCAGCATCCAGTACGGGTGCACCTCGCGAAGGCCGCGCTCCCAGCCGTTCGCACCGTCCTCGGCCTGGTGCTCGAGCGCCTTCAGCATGTCGTCCCAGTGAGCGCGCAGCCCACCGACGCCGGCGAACAGACCGACGCGATTGCCGTCCGCCAGCACGGGTAATGGAATTGCTGCCGCCTTGGCGATCGCGAACGCTTCGTGCGCGACCTCGAGACCGAACAGGCCCATCCGCCGCAGGAAGCGCGACTGGCGCGATTTCGCGGGCTCGTCGACGATCGGTGCCACCACCGAGCACGCGTAACCCGCGGCGCGCGGGCTCGCGATCGCGGCCCGCTCGCCGGTGAGCAGCCGCGACACGGCCTCGGTGACGCTCCGCCCGAGAGGCGTGCGCCACGCCTGACC
>JAEYYY010000407.1 GCA_023430775.1 Pseudomonadota bacterium | reverse complement strand
GGGATGGGGGGCGCGCCACGTCGCGTCGATCGTCGACGTAGCGCGCGGGTTCGGCGTTGTGGAAGCGCGGCCCGGCGAGCTGGGGCGCCGCACACGCAGCGAGGAGGAGTAGTGAGACGGTCTTCATCGGCGCTCCACCCTGGGATCGAGGTCGAACACGGGATCGAACGAGATCGCGGCGAATACGCCGCCGTCGAGTGACGACGCGAGGCTGGCGCGGATCAGGAACGACCTCTCGGAGTGCGCCTGGATCGCCACACCGTAGCCGACGCGCAGATCGTCGATGTCGAGCCGATCGATCGCGGGAGCCACGCGACCTGCATCGACGAACGTACTGGCAGTCAGGAACCGGTTGAGGTCCCAGGCGTACTCGAGCGAGCCGACAACCGCGACCCGGTCGCGAAAGCGATCCAGAGGATAGCCGCGCAGCAATATCTTGCCGCCGAGGCGCGGCAATTGCGAGAACGACAGCTGATCGACGTCACCCGTCACGCCCTCGCCGTAGAGCCGCGCCGACAGCACGCGCGGTCTGCGACCGAGCGAAATGAACCGCTGGAGATCGACGCCGTAGCGCGTGAAGTCATTGCTGTCGTCGAGACCGATCGCTCGACCGGTAAATCCCGACAGCAACCAGCCCGTCGAGCGGATCGCGGCAGGTTGCCAGCGGTTCGCGGCGCGCCGGCTGTCCCATCGCAGCTCGAGCTCGAGATAGGTCTGGCGCACATCACCCGAGGACATGACGTCGGGATGGAGCTGTTCGATCGGCGGGCCCTCGTCGCTCGGACCGAGGTCGAAGTCCGCGATGGCTCCCGACATCCGCAGGTGCAGCGGACCGGAGAGTCTCGCGTCGGCGAGCGCCGTCGCGCGAAGCAGCTGCTCGCGAAACCGCGTGACGGCGACGTCGCTGCCGTCATCCCCGACGCCGTAGAAGGGATCGTGAGGCCGGCGCTCGTATTCGCCGGTGAGCTCGAGCGTCAGCCGAGAACCGAAGCGATCGCCGCTGCGCAGCTTCGCAGAGGCAAGCTCGCGATAGCGGCCACCGAACGCAGCATGTAGCCCCAGCCGCTCGCGCGCACCGAACAGATCGCGGTGGACGAACCGCGCGCCGGCGGTGACACCGAGCTCGGACTCGACGTCGGCGACGGGATAGATCCCGTACGTCTCGTCGTCGTTGAAGAACAGCCGGATCGCACGCGCTTCGAGGTGATAACGCTCGTATGCCCACACGCCGGCGCGGATCGGCGCCAGCGTGCCGGTGACCGCGAGCTTGGGCAGCCACAGCACCCCGCGTCCGACCATGCGCGCCGTCGATTCGCGCGGCGCATCGACCTGACCGCTCTCCTGTCCCGGCGGTGGGCCCCCCTCGACATCCGCGGCGGTGAGCTCGGCAGGCGTGCTCCGCGGAGGTGCGTCCTCGCCAATGGGCTCGGCGTTCGCGACCTGCGAGCCGAGGATTCCGACCACCAGTAGCCACCGCGTCACGAACGACGAGCAGTGCAACCACAGGGCCGCGCGTTCGCATCGCGAATGCGCAGGACTGACGGATCACCAACCCGATCGCGCAAGCGCTGCTCGTGCAAACGCTGCGCGCACGGCGCGCGACTGCATAGTTTGCGTTCGACATTCGTCGACGACGACGCAACTGGACAATGCATCGCGTGGTCTTAGCTTCGCGACAGTCTCGAACCACGGGGAGCATCGAATGCAGTCTGTATCTACGCTGTTTGGATTCGCCGCCGTTGCGCTTGCAGGCGGCTGCATGATGAACCACTCCGGCAACGTCAGCGCTCCACCGGGCGGCGACGTCTCGAATCAAGCGGAGCGCGGGTCTCCCGTCGAGGAGCTGCGCGCGGCGTGTGGCGAAGGAGCGGCCACGACCGCCGGTGCCGTGATCTCGAGACAGCCGTACCTGCAACAGGTGACCACGAGCTCGGCGATGATCGGCTGGGTCAGCGATTCACCCGACGGCGAGCACGTCAACGTGACGCTGCCGGATGGCTCGCCGGTGATGGTCGCTGCCGCAGCGATCGATGACAGCGCACTTCGCGTGGCGGCGTGGCGCCAGATGTGGGTGACGGTCGATGGCCTCGAGCCCGACACCATCTACTGCTACGAGGTCGCGAACGGCAACCTGCTCCAGACGCGCACGGGCTTCCGCACCGCACCCGCCAGCGATGATCCCGCGCCGGTGCGGTTCCTCGCGTTCGGGGACTCCGGTGGCGGTAGCGACCAGAGGACGTTGCTCGATCAGATGTACGACTATCCGTACGACCTGATGATCCACACCGGCGACATCGCCTACAACAGTGGCCAGCTCTTCGAGTTCGAGGAGAACGTGTTCGGTGTCTACCAGGACCTGCTCCGCAACATCCCTCTCTTCCCGGTCGCCGGAAACCACGACTACCACACGCAGAACGGCGCCGCGTTCCGGTCCGTGTTCGCGCTCCCCGGCGACAGCGGCGAGAAGTCGTACTCGTACGACTGGGGCCGCGTTCACTTCGTCGCGCTCGACACCGAGGTCAGTTACGCCACGCTGGCCGAGTGGCTCGACGCGGATCTCACCGCGACCTCGGCGCCGTGGAAGATCGTCTACTTGCACCGGCCGCCGTACTCGACGGGTGATCACGGCTCCGATACCTCGCTGCGCAACAAGCTCGCTCCGATCTTCGAGAAGCACGGCGTCCAGCTCGTACTCGCGGGTCACGATCACGACTACGAGCGGATGATCCCGCAGAACGGCGTCGCGTACTTCGTGACGGGTGGCGGTGGCCGCGGCACGCGCCCGGTCGGCACCTCGAGCTTCACCGCGTTCTCCGCCGAGGTGATTCACTTCCTCTACGGCGAGGTGCTGGAAGACAAGATGATCATCCACGCGGTCGACGGCACCGGGACCGAGTTCGACTCGCTGGTGATCGCGCGCTAGCGATCAGTGCTCGGGCGCGAGTCGCTCGAACAGCGTCTGCCACCACGGCGCCGGCCACTGCACGGACGCTCGCGGCAGGTAGCCGAGCAGCTCCTTCGCGCGCTTGCCATCGAGGAGGCCGCCGAAGTGAAACCGGCGGAAGTTCATCTCGTAGCGGAACTCGAAGCCGGCGACGCGGCGGCGTAGACCATAGAGCGGTGCGAGGAGTGGTCCAGGAACAGGAAGGTCGGCGCGCCGGCTCTCGACGATGACGCGCGATAGCGGCAGCGTGTCTCGACCGGGGATGTTGAACACTCCCTTCGCGTCGCTGCGAAGCGCGAGCTGCACCGCCGCCGCCGCATCGGACAAGGCGAGCACGTTGATCATCGGATCGAATCCGAGCGGTCGCAGGCACACTCGCGACTGCAAGTAGTCCCAGAGCTGGCTGCCCATCGCGGCCGTCGGAATCTCGGCCATTCGCAGCACGGCGATCGACAACCGACCTCCGAGCTGTGCACACACCGTGAGATCGGCCTCGACGCGATCGCGCACCCATTGCTCCGCTGCGGGATCGAAGTCGAGCGGCGCATCCTCGTCGAGGAGGTCCGAGGTCGCCTGTTGCAACGCGTAGACCTCCGCGAAGCTGCGATAGACGAACCGGCGGATCATCGGGTGCTCGCGACATCCGAGGATCAGCTCGCGCGTCGCCTCGACATTCTGGACATGCACGCGCCGCCCGCGGTCGGCGGAGCTGCGGTGCTGCATGCCGTGAACGACCGCATCGACCCCGAGATCGTGCGCTGGCCCCCACAACAGGTCGTGGACGATCCGCGGCCGGCGAAGGTCGACACGGAAGTACGTCAGCTTCTGGTGGGGCGGCCGCGGCGCCTGCGTCTCGCGGCCGACCGCGAGCACGCGATCGATCGTCGGATCTGCGAGCAGCCCATCCATCAACGCGACCCCGAGCGGGGTCGACGCCCCCGTGAGCATCACCCTCATCGCCAGACCCCAGATCGACTGGCGAGCGTGCCCGCCAGGAGCTGCTCGAGCTGCTCGCGAACCATCGCAGCAGCGGTCGCGACGACCGTCGGATCGTCCGCGTCCGCAGGATCGTCGTGCAGGGTCAGAGCCGCGCCATAGCGCAGGTGGAAATGCGCAGGCAGTGGAACTGGTGATGCCGGGATTGGAACGTAGGGCGCGCCTAACACCGGCAGCGCCAGCTTGCCGAGCAATGGCCAGCTCTCCTCGCTGCCGACGATCGCGACCGGGATCACCGGTGCGCGATGCCGGATCGCGAGCTCGGCGAACCCCACGCTCCAGCGCTGGATCTGGTAGCGATCGCGAAACGGCTTCGCGGGACCGCTGGTGCCTTCGGGCCAGATCGCGATCAGCTCACCGAGCTCGAGGAGCCGCCTGACGTTCGCGCGCGTTCCGCTCACCACACCGAGACGCGCGAGCAGCGTGCTGGCGATCGGCAGTCGCGGGACGAAGTGATCCGTGACAGCGCGGGGAATTCGTTCGGTTCGCCGCACGATGTCCATGCACAGCACGGCAGCATCGATCGGCAGCACGCCGCCGTGGTTCGCGACCAGGATGGCCGGGCCGCCCTCGGGGACGTGCTCGATGCCGCTCGAATCGACGCGAAAGTAGCGCTCGTAGACTGGTGCGGCCGCGCGGACCGCGCCGACGAGTGACGGCAGATGAAGTCCGAAGGTATCGAAGCCATACCCTTCGTCGTGAAAACCGTCGGCGCTTCGCGTTGCCATCACTCCACCATCAAGCAAGCGACATGCGCAGCCGGGCCACGGCAAACACGCAATGCTTGCACCTTCACCGCCACCCGCCTGGCGCACGACGAAACGGGTGGCAGCCGGCGCACGCGGCGGAGATCCTCGACGCCAGGTACCGGGCCTCGATCATGTTCGTCGACCCCGCGACGGCCCGTGCGGAGTCGATGACCCGCTGGATCTCGGCGGAGGTCTCGAGCGTGGCCGGGGGGCGGCTGATCGAGAACGCGAGTGCACGAACTTCCTCGAGTTGCTCCGCGGCGAGCGCCGCTTCGAGCTCGCGCAGCGCGTTCAACCGTTGTCGCATGTCGTGACGCAACCGGCCGTGGTCACTCGTCGCGGGATCCACGACGAGGTCGCGAACCACGTGAACATCACCTAGCTCGCCGCGGGGAACCGGAGCGACTGACGCACCACATCCGAGCGCGGCTGCTGCGAGAAGACAGCATGTCAGCTCAGACTCCATGCTCGGGGGCCTTGAGGTCGTCATTGTCGGCCAGCCACTTCACGATGTCCTTGGCAGACACCACTCCAACGAGCTCGCCGGTCTGTCGAACCACCAGGACGTGGTGGGTGTCTTCGCAGATCATCATCGCGACGGCATGCGCGACCGTCGCCTGCTCGTCGAGGACGAGCGCGATCGGCATCATCACTTCGTCGGCATCACGCGCCGTCAGATTCACGGGCATCGGGCTACCGTTGCCGACGGATTGCATCGCCGCATCGAGCTGTTCCACCAGGTCGAACTTGGTGATCATGCCCACGGGATGCCGCCGCTCGTCGACTACCGGAACACAGCCGACGTTGTTGCGAACCATCAGCGAGACCACCTTGGAGATCTCGAGGTCTCGTCGCGCGCAGACCAGCTCGCGGCTCATCACATCGCGGAGCGGGACGCGATCGGCCACGGTACGGACCGTCGTGTACTTTCTTCGGATCGGCTCGGGCTCGAACGTGACGTACGACTGCCCGCGTCGACGATGAACCGTGCATCGGCGTGATTCGATGGTGGCCATGCCTCACGGAACAGCAAGTCGCGAGCCACGCGACTCGTACAACGCACCACACCCAAACGCGCAAGGCGCGCGCATCGCGACCGGAGACCGGCAGCTCTTGCCGTCAGCTGGTCGCGCGCCGTAGGAGATCCGAGAGTGCATTTAGCGCATCGACCGCGGTGAAGATTCCTTCAAGGCCATGGCCGCCACGTACGACCACGCAATCGGCGCGATGCGTCGACATCAACTCCGAGACCTCGTCGAGCGGTGTCGCTCCCCAGACGTCGACGGGTGGTGACATGACACGGGCGACTTCGACATGCTCCAGGTCGATCCCGGGAACCGCTGCCATCATCGAGACATCGCGATCCGAGATCACACCGACCAGACGATCTCCGTCGACGACGGGCAAGTGACGGATCTGGTGTCGCACCATCAAACGCTGGGCGTACTCGAGATTCTCCGTCGACGCGATCGAGTACGGCTCGCGCGTCATGTAGCGGTCCACGGAGGGCATCAGCATGTAGTGGGACTCCTGCACCCGACATGCCCCCCACTGCACCACCGCGATCACGCGACTCGCGAGCTGATTTCGCGCAGACGTTGCGGGTGGTGGCTGGATCCCGCACCGCTTGCAGGTGCCTCGCGTTCGCACGCCGTGGTTCGCATCGTGCATTCGACGAACCGTCATGTACAAGATCGTGCGGTGTCCCGAGACCACGCAGCTGGAGCTCGTCGAGTGTGTCGACACTCCTCTCGGCAACTTGATCCATCGCTGCACGCGGTTTCGGCCGACCTGCGCGATGAAATGCACCCGAAATTGCGCCGTCGAGCTCGATCGCGCTGCGCGCCAGGAGCGTTCCGGTCCGATCCGGGTCTGTAGCGGGAGTTTCGAGCTCGCAGTGGAGCTCGAGGTCGAGGAAGAAGACACCCTCTAGTTGAGGGGCCAGTCCGCGGGACGCGCGACCAACCGGGTCTCGACGTACGAGTAGCGGTGGGGCGGCACGTACTCCTTGTGCGTATGCTCGTACTTGATGACCTTCATCAGGTCGACATCTTCGTAGGTCTTGGGCCGCGCGACCATCACCGGGCACCTCGCAGCGCGGACGATGTGCTCCGATACGGAGCCCAGCAGCATGCGTTCGATGCTGGCCTTGTTGTGCGATCCGACGAACATCAGGTCGGCGCCAACCTCCTCGGCCAGTGACAGGATCTCTTCCACCGGCTTGCCGATCCGGCAGTGGATGAAGAACTGGACCTCCGCCGTGGTCGGCCGATTGTTGAACGCAGCGCCGACGTGGTCGCGCAGGGTCGCCTGCATCGCCTCGGCGCTCTCGTAGGTGACCTTGTGAAGCCCGCGATGTGCATCGAGCACGGTGACCACGTGAAGGACATGCTGGGGGGCGCGGGCCACGACCTCGATCGCGCGCCGGAGTGCGACCTCGCCGCTCGGCGAGAGGTCGTATGCGACGACGACCTGGATGGGACGAGTTTCACTCACGAGAACCTCCTGGAGCCTCGCAGTGCACGGGAGGTGCCACCTGGATCCAGGCGAATAGCCATCTTCTCCGCGCAGCAACTGCACCTCGCGCAAGGACCACGCAAGCCTTGCCGATTCGCGTCACCCCGTTGCTGGCGCGAGACATGAAACAGGCAGGGGCATGTCCAACGTCAGTCGTATCTTCGTCGCTCTCGATGCGTCGGACCGCGCCCCGATGGTGCTGGGCGCCGCGCGCAAGCTCGCAGAGCTCTCCGGAGGCAAGCTGATCCTGTTTCGCGCGGTCGGAATTCCACCGGACCTGCCCCACAGCGTTCTGGAAGTCTCGGATCGCCGGCTCGAGGACATCCTGCTCGACAATGCGCGCGCCGACCTCGAGCTTCGTGCGAAGGATCTCGGCGATCTCGTCGACCGCGTCCACGTCGTGTTCGGGACCGCGTGGGACGCGATCTGTCGCGAGGCCAAGGAGCTCGGCGCGGACCTCATCGTGATCGGCTCCCACGGCTACTCGCGCTTCGCGCGCGTCATCGGCACCACGGTGGCGAAGGTTGTCAACCACGCCGATCGCAACGTGCTTGTCGTGCGGACCGTCCTCTGATCACCACTGGTGGCTGACCAGCGTCTTGACCCCGATCGCGATGATCGCGACGCCGCCTGCGACCTGAAACGCCTTGCCGAATCGCGCACCGAGGCTCGTGCCGATCCGCGCCCCAGCGTTGACGGCGACGAACACGACTCCACCGATCAGCCCGATCGTGAGGACCTCGGGTGCATCGACGAGGGGCAACGTGACGCCGGCGGCAATGGCGTCGATGCTGGTCGCGATCGCGAGCCCGAACAGCATCTTCCAGCTCGCGGGCACCGTCACGGCGTCCGGCTGGAACGCCGACCACAACATCTTCCCGCCGATCACGCCGAGCAGGCCGAAGACGAGCCAGTGGTCCCAGGCCGAGATCCAGGTCTCCGCGGCGACGCCGACCAGCCAGCCGGTCGTGCACATCGCGACGTGAAACACGGCGAACAGCCAGGACATGCGAAACGTTTGCGCCGTCGCGGCACCGGCCGCACCACACGCGGTGGCGACGGCGGTCGCGTCCATCGAGAGCGCGACGGCGAGCACGATCGCGTCGACCATCGGGCTGTTTTACAGCAAGTCGCGGGCCGCTCGTAGCATTGCGGTCATCGGTACCCGAGCGTGGCATCGCGGATGCTTCGAGATCAGACATGAGCACGGACAGCGTCGGGCCCGCAGTGCCGCCGCCACCTCGGTGGCTCGTGCTGGCGCTGGTGCTCGGGGCCGCCGCCCTGCTCTACCCGATGCTTCCCTGGGTGGTCCTCGCGGTGTGGACCGCGATGCTCGTTCGTCCGTTCCATGCGGTGCTCGTCCGTTCGTTCGGCGACCGCCCGCGTATCGCCGCGCTCGTCACCGTCGCGTTGCTTGCACTGCTGGTGGTACCTGCCGTGGCTCTTGTCACGCTGCTGGTCGCCGACGCGATCACACTCCTCGAGCGACTCTTGATGTCCGACGAGGTCCAGGCCACGCTGGCGCAACTCGTCGACACCGATCCGCGGGACGGCCGCCGCGATCTGGTGGGAACTGCGATGGGCCTGGTCGAGCGCGTCTGGATGATCGCGCGAGACATCGCCGGCACCGCAGCAGACGTGGTGATCGGCCTGGTCATCCTGATCGTCGGCACGTATACGTTTCTTGCCGACGGTGCTCGGTGGTTCCGGTGGATCGAAGATCATGCGCCGATGGCGCCGCGAACGTTGCGTCGCTTCGCGGCTGCGTTCGACGAGACCGGCCATGGCCTGTTCATCGGCATCATGGGAGCAGGGTTCGCACAGTCCGTCATCGCGACCTGTGCGTATCTCGTCCTCGGTGTGCCGCAACCCTTCGCGCTCGGTCTCCTCACGATGGCGGCTTCGATCGTACCCGCGATCGGAACAGCGATCGTCTGGGTGCCGGTGTCGGTCGGGCTCGCGATGACCGGTCGGATCGCGGAAGCCACGGTGCTCGTAATCATCGGCCTCGCGGTGATCGGAACGATCGACAACGTGATCCGGCCATACCTCGCGCGACGCGGCCATCTCCAGCTCCCGACCTATGTCGTGCTGCTCGCGATGTTCGGAGGCATCCAGGTGATGGGTGGGTGGGGCTTGCTGATCGCACCACTCCTGGTACGCCTCGCGAAGGAAGGCGTGATCATGTGGTCCGACGGCAAGGACTCGCGTTCGTGAGCACGTCGATGTCGATCACCGCGGCGGTCGCGCCGCCGCGCGAGTCGGCAGCTGGCTGGCACTCTCGGTCGGTCGCCGAGGTGGCGAAGGCGCTCGGCACCGATGTGACTGCGGGGCTCACCACCGACGACGCCGCCATGCGCTTGCGCCGTGACGGTCCAAACGCCCTGGGCGAAGCTCGCGAACAATCGCTGATCGGACTCGTGCTCGGACAATTAGCGAGCCCGCTGATGTACCTGCTACTCGGCGCTGCGATGATCGCGCTCGCGCTCGGTCATCGCAGTGACGCGATGGTGATCGCCTGCGTGGTCGTCATCAACGCGGCGATCGGTGCGTTTCAGGAGGGCCGCGCCGCGCGTTCACTGCGCGCACTCCGCGCGTTGTCGAACACCACCGCCCGCGTGGTCCGAGGCGGCGATCAGCTGATCGTGCCGGCCCGCGACCTGGTCGTCGGAGACCTGCTCGTCGTCGAGGCCGGGGACGCGGTCGCCGCCGACGCGCGCGTCGTCGAATCAGCAAGCCTTCAGGTTGCCGAGGCTGCGCTGACGGGCGAGTCGTTGCCCGTCGCCAAGCACGCGGATCGGATCGCGGCCGACACCGCGCTCGCCGACCGCGGGAACATGCTGTATTCGGCGACGCAGATCACCGCGGGTCGAGGTCACGCGATCGTGGTCGCCACGGCAGCCGATGCGGAGATCGGACGGATCGCCTCGCTCGCCGAGCAGACCCGCAAGCCGAAGACTCCGCTCGAGCGCCGGATCGCCCAGTTCGGGCGCTACGTCATCGTCGGCGCGCTCGCGACCTTCGCGCTGATCATCGGAGTCGGCCTGCTGCGTGGGATGCCGGTCGGCGACATCGTGATGGTCGGCATCAGCCAGCTCGTCGGTATGATTCCGGAGGGGCTCCCGGTGGCGATGACGATCGCGCTGGCCGTCGGAGTCCAGCGGATGGCGAAGCGCGGGGCGATCGTCCGCCAGCTCGCGGCGGTCGAGACGCTCGGCTCGACCACCGTGATCTGCACCGACAAGACAGGCACGCTGACTCGCAACGAGCTCACGGTGGTCGCGATCGCCCTCCCCGACGGACGCCAGCTCGCCGTCACCGGGACCGGCTATCAGCCGACCGGCACCGTCGAAGATGCAGGCTCGATCCGCGAGCTGCTCGAGGCTTGCGCGCTATGCAACGACGCGCGGCTCGACGAGCGCGATGGCACCTGGACCCACGTCGGCGATCCGACCGAGGTCGCGCTCCTCGCGCTCGCGATCAAGGGAGGTGTCGATCCCGCAGAGGTTCGTCAGCGCTTCCCGCGCCGTTCCGAGCAACCATTCGACCCGACCACCAAGCGAATGGCCACCGAGCACGTGCGCGATGGCGCGCCGTTCGTGGTGATCAAGGGCGCGCCGGAGGTCGTCGTCGAGCTCGGTCCCGAGAGTGCCCGTGCAGACCTGCTCGCCGCCGCCGCCCGGCTCGCCGATCGAGCGCTGCGCGTGCTCGCGATCGCTGTGGTCGACAACGCGACGCTCGATCAGCCGGGTCGCGTGCGGATCCTCGGTCTGGTCGGGCAGATCGATCCGCCGCGGCCCGAGGTCGCCGATGCGGTGGCGCGCTGCCGGGCCGCCGGTGTGCGGACCGTGATGGTCACGGGCGATCATGTCGGTACGGGCATCGCGATCGCTCGCTCCCTCGGTATCGCGACTGACGATCGTGGCGCGTGTGATGGTCGCGAGCTCGATCGGATCGATGATCGCGAGCTCGCGGCGAAGATCGATTCGATCTCCGTGTTCGCGCGCGTCGCGCCGTCGCAGAAGCTGCGCATCGTCGGCGCGCTCCAGGCGCGTGGCGAGGTCGTCGCGATGACCGGTGATGGTGTCAACGACGCTCCTGCCCTGGTCAAGGCCGACGTCGGCGTCGCGATGGGCCGCACCGGCACCGAGGTGGCGAAGGAGGCTTCCAAGGTGGTGGTCGGCGACGACAACTTCGCGACCATCGTGAGCGCGGTCGAGGAAGGCCGCATCGTCTATCGCAACCTCAAGAAGGCGATCCTGCTCCTGTTCTCGACGTCGGCCGCGGAGGTGCTCGTCCTCGTGCTGGCGATGTTCCTCGGTTACCCGGCGCCGTTCGCCGCCGTCCAGATCCTGTGGAACAACCTGCTCACCGAAGGTCTCGTCACCGTCAACCTCGTCCTCGAGCCCGCCGAGGGAAGCGAGATGCAGCGGCCTCCGATCCCGCGCGACGAGCCGCTCCTCGATCGCATCCTGGTTCGCCGCTTCGTGGTGATGGCCGCGACGATCACGCTCGTCACGCTCGGCTGGTTCGTGGCGCGCACGACCGCCGGCGTCCCCACCGCGCAGGTTCAGACCGAGACGTTCACGCTGCTCGCGCTCTGCGAGTGGTTCAACGTCCTCAACTGCCGCTCGGAGACCACCTCCGCGTTGACGTGGAAGGTGCTGCGCAATCACTGGCTCGTCGGCGGGCTGGTGATCGGCAACCTGCTGCAGGTCGCCGCGGTGTTCTGGAGTCCCCTCGGCAGCGTGCTCCACACCGTGCCGTTCGACCTCTCGATCGTGCTCGCGCTCGGCGTTGTCGGCTCGCTGGTGCTGTGGGTCGAGGAGGCCCGCAAGCTCGCCGTCAGGCGGCTTTCACGACGGATCGCCGCCGCGGCTGGCTGATCGACGCCAGCGTCTGGAACGCCTTCGTCATCCCGTTGCCGCTCCGCGCTGCGGCGCGGATCAGGTCGTTCATGGTCACGATGCCGATCGGCCTGTTGTCGGCATCCACCACGGGTACCCGTCGAACCTGCTGCGCCGCCATCAATTCCTTGACCTCCGCAACACTCGCATCGCGCGTCACCGCGTAGACGACCTGCGACATCGCTGAAGGAATCGAGATCTCGGAAAGTGCGCTCCGCTGATGCAGCGCCGCCATGCAGATGTCGCGGTCGGTCAACATCCCTACGAGCACGCCCTGGTCGTTGACGATCGGCAAGGCCCCGCAGTCGTGATCCCACAGCTTGCGGGCGGCGGCCTCGAGCGGCTCGTTCGACTGACAGCAGACGACAGGTTCGATCATGATCTGGTGGACGCGCATGCGGATCTCCTTTGCTGGACACCAACAGCAAAGGGCGCGCCGTCGCCGCGCTGCGAGAACGCGCAACGCTGGCGCAGCCGGCTGGTGTATGCGATGCAGTGTGCCGTCCCATGCGCACGCTCCTGTTTTCTCTCGTGATCGGTTTCGCCGGTTGCTCCAAGTCGGACGCTCCAGCCCCCGCTCCGCTCACCGCGCCTGACCCCGCTGGGGCTCGCGCGTCGATCGAGAAAGGGGCGGCGGTGCTCGACGTCCGCGAACCCGACGAGTTCGCCGACGGGCATCTGCCGACTGCCGTCAATGTACCGGTCGGCGAGATCGCCACCCGACTCGGCGAGGTCGACGCGCTGGTCGGTCGCGACCGTGCTCGACCGATCGTCGTCTACTGCGCATCGGGCGGGCGAGCGGCGAAAGCCAAGCGCGCGCTGGAAGAAGCCGGTTTCACGCACGTGATCAACGGCGGCGGCCTTCGCGACCTGCGTTGACGCACTCGGTGCGCGCGATCGAGGAGCCACGCTGGCGACGCGCTTGCACCGCCTCGGGTAATGACCCCGTGCGGATGCACGCACCTGCACCAGCCGAAGCGGATCGTTGTCACCGGTGGTCCCGGCGCCGGCAAGACCGCGACACTCGAACTGATCCGGCAAGCCTTCTGCCCGCATGTCCACGTGCTTCCGGAATCAGCCAGCATCGTGTTCGGCGGTGGCTTTCCTCGCGATTCCGCGAGCAAGCGGGCCGCGCAACGCGCCATCTATCACGTCCAGCGCGAGCTCGAATCCTCCGTCGCGGGAGCTGACTACGCGCTCGTGCTCTGCGACCGCGGCACCGTCGATGGGCTGGCGTACTGGCCGGACTCCGACGACATGCTCGCGCAGGTCGGCACGTCACTCCGTATGGAGCTGGGGCGCTACGACACCGTGATTCACCTCCGGACTCCCAGCGAGGGCTACGACTCGTCGAATCCGCTGCGCATCGAGACCGCTGCCGAAGCCGCTGCCATCGACGCCCGGATCGCCGGGATCTGGGCAGCGCATCCCCGGCTGTTTCAGGTCCCAGCCACCAAGGACTTCCTCACCAAGGTCCGGCTCGCGATCGAGATCGTGCTCGCCGAGGTCCCCACCTGCTGCCAGGGACTGGCGGAACGCCCGATGCAAGCGCACGAGCCATGACATCCGGTCTTCGCAAACAGGTTCCCCTCCCCTTCGACACCGTCCTCGCCATGCTACCTGCCGCGCTGCGCTCCGAAGGTTTCGGCGTGCTCACCGAGATCGACGTACGCGAGACCTTGCGACAGAAGCTTGGCGTCGAATTTCGGCCATACAAGATCCTCGGCGCGTGTAACCCTGGCTTCGCGCATCGCGCACTCGTGACCGACATCGAGGCCGGCGTGATGTTGCCCTGCAACGTCGTCGTCTATGGCGACGGGGAGCAGAACACCGTCGTGATCGCGGTCGACCCGATGCGCACGACGGCCGCGGCCGACGAGTCACTGCGACCGATCGCCGAAGAGGTGCGCGACAAGCTCGGGCGGGTGATCGCCAGCTTGCCGTGAGGCTCAGGCCTGACCGCGCAGGCGCGAGAGAACGCGCAGCGAATGGCCGAGACGCACGAACTGCTCGCGCTTCGCATGCACCGAGAGGTTTTCGCGTGCCCAGGGATAGAGCGTCACCTCCTCGAAGCTGACGTGTCGCTGCAACGTCTCGATCAGCATCGCGAAACGCTCGGCGCGCGCTCGATGGAGCTCGAGGTCGATGCCGAGTCGATACAGCTGGTCGCGGATCTCGACGTGCTGCATCCGGATCATCCGTGCATCGAGCCGCGAGTACTGCGCGAAGCCTGGCAGCAACTCGCGCTCCTCGACATCGATGTGCTCGAGCACGGCACGCTCGAACTGGCGATACCGGTTGGTGAGCGAGAAGGTGTCGTCATTGTAGACGCCTGCCATGAGATCGCGACAGGCCAGCTGAAGGGCGTCGTGATGCTCCTGGAGAAGCAACCGTGGACCGGATTCGACGGCGGTGGAGACGTTCATGCTTCGACAACCGAGCAAGGGCTACGCCACGCGTCATCGCGGGTATCGCCTGATCCGCGCGCAGAAGCTGCGCTGCTGCCTGCGCCGGCTGCAGGTTCGGCGTGCGCTGACCGCCAGCCGGGGTCAGCTCTCGGGCTCTGCCTCATCCAGCAACCCGAGCGCCTTCATTCTCCGCCATAGCGTGACGCGCGACATCCCCAGGATCTGGGCGGCGCGTTCGCGGCTCCCGTCGGCGTGGATCAGGGCCCGGCGAATTCTTCGGACGTCGGGGTCATCGTCTTCCCTCTCGGCGGGCGGACGATTGATCGCCGGGAGCTCCGGATCGAAGGCGATGCCGCTGACCTCGGGCGGTAGGTCGACGTCGAGCAAGATCTCGCCCTCGCCGATGACGTACGCGTACTCGAGTGCGTTGCGCAGCTCGCGAATATTGCCGGGCCACGGATAGGCTTCGATCGCATCGCGTGCAGCCTTCGCGACCTGAGTGATCCGGCGCCCCTCTTCGGCGTTGAGCTGCTCGATGAAGCGATCTGTCAGCAACGCGAGATCACCACGACGAGCTGTGAGCGGTGGGAGGAAGACGGGAACCACGCGCAGCCGATACATCAGGTCCGCACGAAACCGGTTGAGCTCGACGGCGCGCCTCAGCGACTGATGCGTGGCGGCGACGATCCGGACGTCGACAGCGATCGACTCGGTGCTTCCGATCGGGATCACCGACCGCGTCTCGAGGACACGCAGCAACTTGGCCTGCAGATCGAGCGGCATCTCGGCGACCTCGTCGAGGAACAGCGTTCCGCCATGGGCCGAGCGAAAGATACCCGGGCTGTCCTTGAGCGCGCCGGTGAAGGCCCCGCGGACGTGACCGAACAGCTCGCTCTCCAGCAGCGTCGGTGGGAGTGCAGCGCAGTTGATCGCGCGAAACGGCCCTTCGTGGCGTGGCGAGAGCTCGTGGATCGCGCGCGCGATCAGCTCCTTGCCGCTACCGGTGGGGCCGCGGACCAGCACGCTGACATCTCGACGCGCCGCCCGCTCGATGACGTGGAACACGCGTTTCATGCCCGGGTCGCGAGTCCACATGCCATGGAACAGCACCGGTGCATCCGCCTCGGTACCGTAGTCCGGACTCCGCGCGAACATCACCAACCAACCGAGTCGCCGTCCAGCACGCACGATCGGCGAGGCGCGAACCTCGAGCGAACGCATGGCGCCCTCGCGATCGGGCCGAAGAATGGCACCGCTCGCGGTCCGTCCGGCTGCGAGCGCCTCGGCGATCGGTCGATGAGGCGAGTCACCGCAGAGCGCCTTGACGATCGAAACGCCTCGAGTCAACGCACCGCCCGTCAGCTCGTCTGCAGCCGGCGTCGCCAGAACGATCGAAAGATCAGGCGACAGCACCGCGCAGGCCACCGCCAGATCTTCGAGGGCGAGTGTCACGAGGTCGGTTGCGTCGGTCACGTGCTCACTCTAGCGTTCCACGGGGTAGCTGACCGCGTTCCAGGCCAGCATGCCCCCACGCAGGTTGTAGAGGTGGCGAAATCCGCGCTTCGCGAGCTCGCTTGCCGCATGGGCGGACCGACTGCCCGACCGACACACGAGCACCAGCTCGCGCTCCGGATCCCACAGGCGAACGACGTCGTACAGCCTTCCGAGCGGCACGAGGTGCGCGCCGGGGACGTGGCCGAGCTCGCCGGTGAACTCTTGCGGCTCGCGAACGTCGATCACCGTGACCTCGGCGCGGTGCGTCGCGACGAACGACGGATCGACATCGTCGTACGTCGGAGCCGTCTTCGCCTGACTGATCGGAATCGTCAGGTAGCTGGAGCCGTTCGCATGCGCGGGCGGCAGCCTACCCCCATCGATGTTGATCTGGACGCTCGGATACAGCAGCCGAGGCGGCTGGAGGGTGCGGTCCCGGCCGGTGCGCATCGCCACGAACTCTGCCTCCGTGGTCGCGGCGCGTAGCTGGGGGTTGTCGCGCTTGGAGCGTCCGATCGTCGTCTCGTAGGCCACCGGCCGACCGCCGGGCTGGTAGTCGTGGCCGACGAACACGCGCGTCTCGTCGGGCAGGTCGTACAACCGCTGGATCGAATGGAAAAGTGCCTGCGCGCTTCCACGCGGAAAGTCGCAGCGTCCGGTGCCGTAGTCGTGCATGAACAGAGCGTCGCCGGTGAACACGGCGTCCTCGATCCGGTAGGTCACGCAGGCCGGCGTGTGTCCCGGCGTCGCGATGGTATCGATCACGAGCGTACCTGCCTGGAGGCGATCGCCGTCGGCGAGCAGGCGGTCGAACTGGCTACCGTCGGTCTTCAGATAGTCGAGATCGAGCACGGAGCGAAACGTCTCCTGGACCTCCCGGATCCGTTCACCGATCGCGATCTGCGCCCCGAACCTCGTCTTGAGCCACTGAGACCCGGAGAGATGATCCGCGTGGGCGTGGGTCTCGAGGACGTAGTGAACGTGAAGCTCGTGGGCCAGCACGAACGCAGTCACCTGATCGAGAGAGCGGGTGCTGGTCCGCGACGCGAGAACATCGTAGTCGAGCACCGGATCGATGATCACCGCATCGCGCGACGCGGGGTCGAACACGACGTAGGTGAGCGTGAAGGTTTCGGGATCGAAGAACGCTTGGATCTGCATGTTCCTTCTCCATCAGGTGAGCTCGGCCACGAGCACGAGCGTTGCCAGGACGATGACGAACCAACCAAACACGCGCTGCAGCGAAGCTGCAGGCATCCTGCGCCCGAGCCGGGCGCCGACGAGGCTGCCGGCGATCGCGATCGCGGTCACCGCAGCGGTGAGCGGGATGTCGATGGTGGCATGCGCGACGGTCCCGGCGAGGCCGGCGAGCGCGTTGAGTGTGATCACGAACAGCGAGGTCGCGACCGCCTCGCGCATGCCGAGGCCGCCGGCGATCGTCAAGGCGGGCACGATCAGAAAACCGCCGCCGGCGCCGAGGAACCCGGTCAGCACACCGACGCCACCTCCGAGCACGACCATCCAACCCGGCCGACGAGCACCCGGTGTCGGCATGGTTCGCGAGCGGAGCAGCATGGCGAGCCCCGACACCATCATCACGGCCGCGAAGGCGACGATCAGCACGATGCCCGGCACCAGTGCGCCGAGTCGGCCACCCACGAATGACGTTGCCATCGAGGCCACCCCGAACGTGGCACCGTGACGCCATCGCACCGAACCGGCGCGAGCATGTGGAAGCACGGCGATCGCGCCCGTGGCCGCGACGACGATCAGCGAGGACGCGATCGCATCGTGTACCTCCAGGCCGAACGCGTAGTGCAGCACCGGGATGGTCAGCGTCGAGCCACCACCCCCCAGCAAGCCGAGGGAGACCCCGATCAGGATCGCGAAGATGAAACCAACGGCGGCCACGATGGTCTCTTTCGCAAGCGCCGCGCCGTATCGTGGTCCATGTGTTTCGCCGACTTGTGACCGGTGGTGAAACACCGTGCAACCGCCGTTTCAGTCAGCCAGATTCGCGCGGCTTCCCTCGGCGACGCACGGGTTGCGCGATCGTGAGGAGACCTAGACGGCGACGCAGAGCACCGGACAGTTGGCGTCGCGAAGCACGCGTTCCGCCGGCGATCCGAGCAGCACGTCCTTGACGCCATCGTGTCCGTGACTGGCCATGACGATCAACGAGACCTCGGGCGCGCGAGCGATCACGGCCGCGAGGGGCACGTCGGTGACCTCGATCGGAGCCGTCTTACCGAGCGAAGCAAGCAGTCCTCGCGCCGCATCGCGGGCGACCCGTGCCGTGCTCGGGTCGCGCGCCGGGATCAGGATGTGATGGATCTGGAGTTGCCCCGTGTCGGAGATCAATCCCCGTCCCTCGTCGGGAATGATCAGGGCCGGAACGTCGAGATTGCGCACGATCTGTTCGGCGATGCTGCCCTGAAACACCGCCGCGAGCCCGTGGCGCGCGTGCGTCCCGAGCACGACGAGGTCGGGCGCAGCCTCGCGCAAGCGTTCGATCAGCTCGTCCGCGACGTCATCGCCGGGTTCGACGTGAATCGTCACGAGCGTGTTCCCCGCGTACGCGGCGATGGCGACGGCGTGGCGAACCGCAGAGCTATCGGAGCCGGTGGCATCGGTCGCGAGTGCGATACGCATGCCCCGCAGTCGTTCACGCGGAGTGCCACCTCGAGACCCACGCAAGTTGCGGGGTTGGTCGCGCCGGTGAAACACCGTGCAGCGGGATCGAAACACGGCGTTGCAGGTGATGGGTCGCCGCGTCCGCCAACCTCGTGTGTGCTGGTCGAATGCAGATGGCACCACATCTGCTCTGGTCGTGGTCATGTCGATCACGGCGCTGCTTGGAGGTCTCGTTCTCGGTACCGCGAGCGCGCTCTTGCTGCTGACCCATGGGCGAATCGCGGGGATCAGCGGGATCACGGCTGGGGCATGGACCAGCTCGGGTGTCGATCGGCGCTGGCGCGTCGCGTTCCTGTTCGGGCTCGTCGCCAGCGGGCTGCTGGCCCGGATGTTCTCGACGAGCGCGGTTGGAGATTCGGCGAGCTCCCCGGTGGTGATGATCGTTGCCGGTCTCCTGGTCGGGATCGGAGCTCGCCTCGGAAACGGGTGCACCAGTGGCCACGGCATCTGCGGCCTGGCGCGCGCCGCTCCGCGATCGCTGACCGCCGTGGTTGTCTTCATGATGGTTGCGGCAATCACCGCGACCATCGTCGGGAGGATGTCGTGAACGACTCCGCATGTGTTCGTTGTCGTCTGGTGTCGACAGGCTTGGCCGCAGCCATCGGCCTGGTGTTCGGACTCGGCTTGCTGCTGTCAGGCATGACCGACCCGGCGCGTGTCCTCGGCTTCCTCGATGTCCTCGGACCGTGGGATCCCAGCCTGGCGTTCGTGATCGGCGGCGCGCTTCTCGTCTACGCTCCCGTGCAGCGCTGGATTCGCGCGCGACGCGGATCGCCGTGGTTCGACGTTCGGTTTCACGTTCCAACGCGTGACGACATCGATCTGTCGTTGTTGCTCGGAGCTGCGATCTTCGGCTTCGGCTGGGGGCTCGGCGGCATCTGTCCCGGGCCGGCGATCGTCGCCGCCGCGGCTGGTAGCGAGGCAGCCCTGCTGTTCTTGCCCGCCATGCTGATCGGCCTGTTTGCCTTCCGCCGTTGATCGAATTCACATCTACATCGGCCAGACCGCAGGTCAGCGCTAGCCACACTGCTTGGTCGCATCGGGATCGTCCGGCTCGTCGTGGGCGTGTCGGTGCGAATGGTCCTCGCGACAGGGCCAGTCCTGTGTCGTTCTGCGGATCCACACGCCCGCGCTGCGCTGGACGTACTGTCGCTTCACGGCCGACCACGCGATCCCGAACGCGCGGGCGTCATCTCCGTCGCGCGCGTAGGAGCGATTGAAGGCCGCGCGAAAAATGTCCTGAGCGTGGCGAGGAAGATGTTTACGGATCCCTTCCGGGAGCTCGGTGTTGGTGGCGTATGGCATGACCGATCGGAAAGCAGTTGCCGTGCCGCGCGCTGGTCACGCGACGTCCTGGATTCCTTCGCCACGAATGTTCGGAAACACCGCGATCGGAACGTTCAGCGCATTGCCGATGATGCAGTGGTCCTTCGCCGAAGTCAGAAGCTGCTCGGCGCGAGCTACCTCGCTCGCAGCAACCATCATGTCGACGGTCAGCGCGATCGAGGTGAACACCGGCATCGTCGGACCACGTTCGAGCACGGCAATCCCCGAGCCCGACCACTGCTCGTAGTGGAGCTTCGCGCGTCGCGCATACGCATCGAAGGTGGTCCACAGACACTCGAGGACGGCGCCGACGAGGAGCTCCTCCGGGCTCCAGACACGGTCGGTACCGCCGAACTGCGGAGGAGGACCGAGCGGGATCGAGGCGCGGTTCGGCGCGACGAGATGGCCATCCTGGAGCATGACGGTGTAGCGATGAGGGAGCGGTTGCATACCGGATCCACGCAGCAAGAGGCGGACCCATCGCCGGCGGCTGCGTTCGCGCAGCGTTTGCGTTTCTCATCGGCGGCGCGCAATCAGCGCGGCTCGACGCGGCTGCCGTCCGCGACACGGTCGCCCGGATGCAGGATCACGACGGCACCGGCGGCGATGCCGCTGACCTCGACCTCCGCGCGCCCACGATGGCCGAGCTCGACGCTCCGCAGCCGAGCCCTACCCTCTTCGATCGTGTAGAGGGCCCAGCCGTCGCGATGGCGAAACACCGCGGCCGCGGGGACCGCGAGCACGTTGTTCCCACGCCACAGAAAGATCCTGGCATCGACCCGGAACCCATCACCGACCATGGCGCCTCGGTCATCCACATCGACGATCACCTTGACGCGTTGCTCCTCGACACCGAGCGCCGAGATCCTCGTGAACGCCGATGGCTCGACGATCCGGACTTCACCTCGAAGTGGCGCTCCACCCCAGCCCTCGAGCATGGCCTCCATCCCGGGGCGGATGTGGACGGCATCGCTCGACAGCACGTCGACGACGACCTCGATCGCGCCGACGTCGCCGAGCACGAGGAGCGGTGTCCCCGCGGCGATCGGACCTGCGCTATCGCGCAACACGCGGAGCACGCGGCCGGTGATCGGCGCCACGACGGTCTTGTGCGCGCGATCCGCGTGACCATCCTCGGCGAGCAGAGCGCGTGCTGCCGCGACCTCGGCTGTGGCCGCCGCGCGTTCCGTGGCTGCGGCACCGACGTCGCCGATCGCCAGTTGCTCCTCGCTATCGAGCCGGTCGCGCGAGGTGTCGGCGCCCACGCCGCGCACCTTCGTGGCGCGAACTGGCACAACGCGGTCACGTGCTCGAACTGCCATCGCGTGCCGATCTCGGTCACGAGCCCGGGACACGTCGATGGCGACAACATCTCCGAGGTCGTCTTCGACGCGCTCAACCCCGCCGGCACGTACAACCGAGCCACCGCGACGTGCGCGAACCAGTACTGCCACGGTAACGGCAGAGGAAACACCGGGACCAAGTCATGGGTGACGCCCGGCGCGCTGGCGTGCGGCGATTGCCACAGCGTCTCCGGCGCGAACATGTCCGGCGAACATCGCCGGCACATCGTCGAGGAGAACATGCGGTGCTCCGAGTGCCACGCCGACGTGGTCGATGCGAGCTTGACGATCAAGAACGCCGCGCTGCACGTCAACGGCGTCCACGAGGTCAAGATGGCGAACGGCGCGTTCAACGCGGCAAACCGATCGTGCACGGCGACGCAATGTCACGGCACCGAGACCTGGTAACGCGCGGCGAAAAGCTTGCCGCGTGGCGCGCGATCTTTGCGTGCAACTTGCTTGCCCGTTGACGTGCCCTAGAAGCAACCCTACGAGGAGAGAAGCTGGCGTGCGAGTCGTTCCACGCAGCGGTCTCCTCGAGGCCTTGGAGGATCCATGTTTCGTCATGCAGTTCTGTGTTTGTCGCTCGCCGCGTGTGGCGGCGGTGGTGGCGGGTCTCCGACGGGAATCGATATCTCGACCATCGAGTGTCCGCCGGACTCGACGCTCACCTACGAGAACTACGGCCAGCTCGTGATCCAGGACAACTGCCTGTCCTGTCACGCCAGCAAAGAGAATCCACAGCTGACAAGCGTCGATCAGATCCGCGCGAACAAGAACGCGATCCTTCGCGAGGCCGTCGCGAGCACCGCGATGCCCGAGGATACGGACATGACCCTCGAGGAGCGACAGACGCTCGGCGAGTGGCTCGCGTGCGGCGCGCCCTGACCGGACGGTGAGGACACCATGCGCATCCAACGAGCCGCGATCGCGCTCGCCGCGGTCGGTGGTGCGCTGGCGATCGCACATCGCGAGCTACCCGATCTGGTGGCGTGGAAACTTCGCGACGAGCTCGCCGATCGCGGATTCCCGGACGCGCGCTTCCGCGTGGTGGCCGTCGAGACCGACCGCATCGAGCTCGCCGACGTCGAGCTAGCTCCAGGCTTCGCGCTCGGGACGGTCGAGATCGATGCGGGAGTCTCTCTCCTGTGGCGCGACCCCGGCGTGTTGTCGATCCGTGGCGCGCGGATTCGTGGAGAGCTTCTCGCTCGGTTTCTCGATGATGACGGAGCAGGCTTGCCGGCGCGCGAGGTCCGGATCGCGGACAGCGTGATCGAGCTGGATGCGACCACGCTCGAGGTGTCGGGACGCGTGATCACCGGAGGTGCGGTCGCGATCATCGCACGCGCGCCGGAGTGGAAGCTCGCCGGTGAAGTCCTGCACGACGTGCAAGTCGCGATCTCGACCGACCTCGCGTGCAGCTCGGCGCGTCGCGGCACCGTCTCGATCACGGCGTGTACGGAGCTCGGTCGGTTCGCTCGTACCGCCGTACCGGTCGCGTTCGCACTGCGCTCTCCGACATGGACCGCGCAGGGAACCGCGACGCTCGCGCTCGGCAAGCGGATCGTGGTCGATGACGGCCACGCCGAGGTCCGGTTGCCATCGTGGTCGAGCCACGGCTTCGAGCTCGACCAGGCCGTCGTCGCGGTCGAGCTCGCGGGCCCTGTCGACGCTCTCGCGGGCACGGCGCAGCTTCGAGCGAAGACCGCGCGTCTCGAGAATCGATCTCCGAGCTCGACGTTCGGACAGGTGAGCTGGCTGGAGCTCACCGACTTCGAGGCCGGCCTCGACATCGCGATCGCGGACCGCGGGATGCGAGCTCGCCCGATCGCGACCAGCGCACGCCGGCTGACGGCCGCCACCGCGGCTGGACCGCTTCGTGCGGAGCGCGTGACGATCGCGGTTCCTTGGGGCGCCGCGATTCGCGAGGTCTCGAATGACTGGCGAGTCACCCCGGTACGCATCGCGCCGGAGCCGGTCACGATGTCATGCGAACAGCTCCTGGTCGCCGATGTCGCGTTGCGCGAGGTCACGCTGCAGGCCGACGACGCCTCTGCCGGCGCGAGCTTCGAAGCGGTGCGAGCCGTGGTGAGGTCGAAGCTCGGCGCGATCACCGTGAGCCACCCGCGTGGATCGGTGTCGCCGGCGGGTGCCATCGCGTGGCGAGGTCGGTCAGCGAGCTGGCACGGCGCGGTGATCGCTTCACCCGTCGGCACCAGCCACGGCAACTCGCACGACGTGCGCGCGGCATCGGCACGCTGGAACGACACGATCGTCGATGGTCCGGCCGTGCGCGTCCGCGGTGCCACGCTCGAGCTCTCGGCGCGAGCCGCGACCGCCGGCGGGATCGTGGTCGAGGAACCGAGGGCGACGATCGGCGACGCGCTCGAGCTACGGGCGCGGCGTGTGCGATGGGGGGACGCGATCGCGGAGTGGCCGGTCGCGCTGTTGCACGACGGCGAGCTTGTCCTGCACGCGCCGACAGCTCGCTGGCGCGATACGTTCGCCCGCGCCCTCGTCGTGACGCTACCGACCGATGCCCTCGAGGCTGTCGGTTCGCGCTCGGCGACGTGGAGTGTCGGCGAGATCGTGCGTGGCGGCGATACCGTTCGCGGCATCACCGGCAGGAGCACGCCCGACACCCACGAGCTCGCGTGGCGCTCCGCGAGCATCCACCGACTCGCCCTCGGCGGCGGCGAGGTGACGCTCGTGGCTGCCGGCGAGACCTGGCGGATCGACCGGGCGAAGGCAGCCGCGTATGGCGGCACGGTCGCGCTGGCACGGCCAGCGATGATCGATGAAGCGATCCGACTCGACGTACGTGGCTTGCAGCTCGGAGCGTTGCTGGCCGCGGTATCTCCGTCCGCGGCCGGTGTTGGTGTCCTGGCCGGCACCATCCGCGTGCGTGGTGGCGAGCTCGAAGGCATCGATCTCCTGTCGACACGCGGCAGCTTCCAGATCGGAACCGGCGCGTGGCTCGACGACGCCGCGCAGGCGATCGCAGCCGGACAGGTGGCGGTACCGCAGCGCATCGGCGGCGCACTCGCAGACTTCCGCTACGACCGCCTGGCGCTGGCGCTGACCGGCGCCGGAACACCGGTGCTGCGCATCCAGTTGCGCGGGACCGGCCGGCGAATTCCTCAGGCCCTCGATCTCGTCATCAACATCCGCGGCTTGCGCGACGCCGCAACGGTCCTCGCTCGCGCATGGGAGTCAACATGAAGCATCTCGCCCTGTCGTTCCTGCTCGCGGGTTGTGTCGGTCAGAAGCTCAAGGTCGAGCCCGTGAAGGTCGAACCGATCCACCTCACCATCGACGTCAACTTGCACGACAACAAGCCGGGCGACCCACCTGCGAAATGACTGCATCGCGAGCTCGCACCGACGCAGCCGATGCGCACGATGCATCGCAAGTTGTCGATGCCGCGTGGAACGCGCCGTGCACTATCGAGAGTCAGCTCGACGGTTCGCAACGACCGCGGCGTCCGACCATCACCCAGGGAGCCCACTCCACAGGCGAGGAATCACGAGAAGACCATGCACGGCTCGCTTCCAACACGAGACGTGACACCGACGATCTCATGCTCGAGGTCTGGCTTGGCCGCAGGTGGCGGGGAGCTGGATTCGGTCACGGGACCGACGAGGTCCGAAGGCAACCCTTCTCGTGAGTGTCGGCGTCGCGTAGCTCGCGCGACCCGTCGAGCGTTGTTGTTTCAGGGAGCGCCATGTCGACCATCCGATTTCCAGTCCTGATCGCGATCGACGACACCGAGTACGCGGCCGCGGTGCTCGAGCACGGCCTCGATCAGGCGGCTCGCCACGACGCGCCGGACATTCACGTGCTTCGTGTCGTACGCAAGGGAGAGGCAGACCTCGGTCACGAGCTGCAGTGGCTCGAGAACGCGGTGGTCGAGGCAATCGAGAACATGGGAGCAGACCACACGAGCTGGCAGTTGCGCGTCCACGTGCGAGTCGGAAAGCCTGCCGTGGAGATCGCGACGCTCGCTGCCGAGGTCGATGCGGGATTGCTCGTGATCGGTCGCTTCGGCATGCATGGCCGGCGCTCGATCGCGGACCAGGTCCTCGAGAGCTCGCCCTGCCCGGTCCTGGTGGTCGGCACGCTCGGCCGCGAGACTGCGACCGAACCGCAGTGTCCTGCGTGCGTCACGCTGCGCCGGAGCTCCGACGGACTCTGCTGGTTTTGCCAGGAGCACTCGGCACCCGGCCGCGTCAGGCTGTCGACCCTGGTTCCGCCGACCACCGCGACGGGCGGCTCGTTGTACTGAGATCTGCCGGTCACAGACCACGCATCAGATCCCCCCAGCCGCTGCAATTCGTGCGTGGACTCGGCGATAATGCGCGGCGCGTAGTTTGCTGGAGGTGAAATCATGATGTTCGCCAACCGTGCCGATGCGGGTCGGCAACTCGCTGCCGTCCTCCGCTCGCGGGCGCCCACGGCTCCGGTCGTGATCGGAATCGTTCGCGGTGGTGTTCCGGTCGCTGCGGAGATCGCGCGCGCATTGCAGGCTCCGCTCGATATCTGCGTCGTGCGCAGTATCGTCGGTCGCGCCTCGCCACGCGTCGTGATCGGTGCCGTCGCCGAGGGTGGAGCGATGTACCTGAATCCGGCGAAGACCTCGCGGCTTGCCCTCGGCGATGACGAGTGCGAGCGCCTGGTTGCCGAGCAGATGGCCGAGGTGGATCGGCTGTCGATGCTGCTTCGAGATCGAGCTCCCCTCGATCTCCGAGGCCGGAACGTCATTCTCGTCGACGATGGCGTGGTGACCGGCTCGACAGTGCGGGCAGCGATTCGGTCGGTCCGGCGCACGGCCCGCACGGTGGAGCTCGCCGTCGCCGTGGCCGACGCGGAGATGATCGAGCGCATCCGTCCGTTCGTGGATCGCTTGCATTGCCTGAGCAAGGTGTCGGGGCTTTCCGCCGTCGGTGCGCGCTTCGATTCGTTCGACGCCGTCTCCGAGATCGAGATCGCGAACATGCTCGCCCGCCGCCGACCGCCGCTCGAAGGCCGCATGGAAGCGCGCTGAACGAGCACGCGCAGGCGTTGCGCGAGCTCCAGCCACAACCCCTCGAATCGGGTTGGCTGTCGCATTGCAGTGTGACCGGGCATGACCTTCACCAAGATCTTCTGCCCGATCGACTTCTCGGCAGGCTCGCAACATGCGGCCCGAGTCGCCATTCGCATCGCGAAGGAGAGCGGCGCAGAGCTCGTGCTCGCACACGCCTGGTACATTCCAGCAACAGCCTATTCGCTCGAAGCACCGCTTCCTGGAGACTTCATCCAGGGGATCGTCGACGACTCGCAGCACAGGCTAGATGCAGCGGTGAAGGAAGCCATCGATGCCGGCGCGCGGCACACGACCGGAGTCTTGCTGACGGGTCTTCCTTGGACTCAGCTCGTCGCGCAGCTCGAGAAGCATGCGTACGATCTTTGCGTCATCGGCACCCACGGCCGGACGGGACTTGCGAGGGTCCTGCTCGGCTCGGTGGCAGAAAAGGTCGTGCGCCACGCCCCCTGTCCAGTCCTCGCGATCCGACCCGATGGCGAACCCAGTCCGTTCCGCCACGCGCTGGTGCCCACCGACTTCTCGGAGAGCGCCGCACACGCGCTCGACCTCGCGGCCACGCTCGTCGAGCCGGGTGGATCGATCACGCTCTTGCACGTCATCGAGGCGCCTGTCGCGTGGACCGGAGAGGTGCCCCTGGGCGAGCCACCAGCCTCCGACCTGCTCGGTGCCATCGACTACCAGGCGCGCCGGATCTTCGACAACGAGGTCGCTCGGTTTCGGCGGATGTCGACGTTGCCCATCACCGCCAGATCGCGGGTGGGCTACGCCGGTGCACAGACGCTGTCCGTCATCGATGCCGATCCAACCATCGATCTGGTCGTGATGGGCAGTCACGGCCGCACGGGCATCAAGCGGGTCCTCCTGGGATCCGTGGCAGAGAAGGTCGTCCGCCACGCGCGCTGCCCGGTCCTCGTCGCTCGCAAGCGAGCTTGAAGGGAGCAGTCATGAAGATCCGACAGATCATGAAGACCACGCCGTACACGGTCACCGAGGCGGACAAGCTCGGCGACGCGCTCCGCACGATGATGCAGCACCGGATCCGCCACCTGCCGGTGATCCGCGACGGACGGCTGTGCGGAATCCTCTCGGAGCGCGACATCCTCCACTATCGCGCCGTGACCTCGTTTCGCGAGGACTGGTGGCGAGCACCGGTGACCGCCGCGATGATCTCGTCGGTGCAGACCGCGGGCCCCGATGACTCGCTCACCGAGGTCGCCGGGCGACTCGCCGATTCGAGGATCGGTGCACTACCGATCGTCGAGCGAGGCGCCTTGCTCGGCCTGGTGACCGTGACCGACGTGCTCGAGGCCGAGGTCCGCGAGGCGATGGGCTGATCAGGCAAGGCGGGACTGCGGACCGAGAAGGTCCTCGAGGAAGAACGCGGCAAGCTCGTTGCGGCCGGACAGTCCCGCTTTGCGATAGAGCGAACGTGCCTGCTGACGGATGGTCGTCTCGCTGACCGAGCGAACGCTGGCGACCTCCTTGTGGCTCAAGCCCTTGAGGAGCAGCAGCGCGATCTCGCGCTCGGCGGGACTCAGCCCCCAGCGCGCGAACTGAGCGTCGATCGCGGTACTCAGCCCGGCGATGAAGGTCGCCGCTTCGCCGCGCCAGCGGGCCGCTTCCTCCTGACTGGCACGCAGGTTCTCCTTCAACCCGGCTGCCTGTGCGCGCAATACATGCGTGTCGTGCGTGGCCCGGCGCAGGCGCAGCGCGATCGCACTGGCCGCGAGGAGTCCGATCGCGACCATCAGCAGCTCGAGCAAGACGTGCACCATCGAGATCGACTGCTGGAGATCGGTGATCAGATCGATCCCGGCCACGACCGCCATCAGCAGGAACAGCGCGACGAGCAGACGCGATGACGTCGGACTCCGATCGTCCGTAGGGGTCACGACCCGGAACTCCTCGTTACCACGTACATCGCACGTTCGTGGGATGGCCGTTTGTCAGGGCCGGGACCATACGAACAAGCATCACGAACACGCGTGGTCATCCGATGCGTGTTGCTTGCGCCTTTCATGCCCGGAGGAATCGATGTCCGCACCTGCCCCATCCACGCGCCGCCTTGCCATCGCGATCGGCGCCGCCGCCTCGTCCGCGACCATCGCCATCGGGGTCACGGTCGCGTCGCTGCTTGGCTGGTTCCATCCCGCGACCGCTCTCCCCGCAGATCCTGCGCCGGAGAATCCTGTTCCGACGGCACCAGCCCGCTTCGATCAGCCCACCGACGACGTCCAGCTGGCGAGGCGCGACGACGACGACGACGACGATGATGACGAGCACCACGAGCACCATCGCGATCGCGACCACGAGGAGGATGACGATGACTGAACGTCGCGAGGCGAAACCCGCCGTCCATCGCGTGAGCTCCGTCGAGCTGCGGCTGTACATCGTCGCGCTCCTGGCGCTCGTTTATACGGCCGCGTGGCGCACGCTCACCGCCGAGACTCGCGCGACAACCTCCACGCCGGCTGCAACTGATTCGCGACTCGTGCGGTCCTCGCAACGCGCGCCGGACGACCTCCGCACCACGAGCCACCCCCGCCTCCGCGTCCGCACCCGGAGCTCGTGATGTGGACGTTCCGCGCCATGAACACGGAGGTGGCGGTCGCGGCACCCGAGCTGAGCGTCGCCAGCGAACGTACGCTCGCGCGATCGGTGCAGCAGCTGTTTCGAGACACCGAACGGCGCTTCAGCCGGTTTCTGCCGGACAGCGAGCTGGCGCAGCTCAACCGTGCAGCCCGACCGCTCGCGGTATCCGAGGACCTCTTGCAACTACTTCTTCGCGCGCGGTCCCACTGGTCGATGACGGGCGGCATCTTCGAGCCAGCGGTCGGCGCTGCCATGGCGGCCTTTGGCTACGACCGGTCGTTCCTCCCCGGTGCTCTCGATCGAGCCGACCCACCGACCGTGCCTGCACATGCGAGCATCTCCATGCTCGAGATCGACGAGCGACGCCATCGAGTGACGCGTCCGCCCCACGTGCAGATCGACTTCGGCGGCTTCCTCAAGGGCCTCACGGTGGATCGCGCCGCGGCTCTGGCTCCTGGCGCCGTGATCGTCGATGCGGGAGGCGACGCGGTGTTGCGAGGGGCGCCATCGGGCGCCTCGGGCTGGACGGTCGAGATCGAGGACCCGGACGTCTCGACGACAACCATCGGCACGATCACGGTGCGCGATCGAGCCGTCGCGACCAGTGCCGCCAATCGGCGTCGCTGGCGGCGAGGCGATCAGACCGTGCATCACCTGATCGATCCTCGGGTCGACGCGCCGGCACGAACCGATGTCGTCCAGGCAACCGTGCTCGCGCCCACCGCGGAGCTTGCCGACGTCATGGCGAAGGTCGCGTTCGTGCTCGGAAGCGACGCTGCGGCTCGCGAGCTCGAACAACGTGACCTGAGCGCCTTCCTCGTGCTGCAAGGTGGCGCGACCCGCACGGTCGGAACCTTGGAGGTGTGTCGTGCGTGATGCGCTGAAGGGCATGATCATCGGCATCTGCGCGCTCGCGTTGCTCGGTGCGATCGCGACACGCCTCGGCTTGATCGTTCCAGCGTTGCCACGTCCGCGTGGAACAGACGCGTGGATGCTGTCGAGAGCGACCGGCTTGCTCGCGTACGTGGTGCTCGGGATCGATGTGATCATCGGCCTGCTGATCTCGACCCGCCGCGGCGACCGGCTCGTGCCACGCGCCGCGCTCGTCGACATTCACGGCTGGCTGTCTCCGCTCGCGCTCGCATTCGTGCTGGCGCATGGCGCGCTGCTTCTCGCGGATGACTACGTCCGCTTCGATGCGATCGACATCGCCATTCCATTCATGTCGAGCCGGTGGCCGGCCGCGATCGGCATCGGCGTGCTCGCGGCGTATTTCATGGTCGTCGTCCATCTGAGCTTTGCGCTGAGAAAGCGGATCGGAGTCTCGACATGGCGACGCATCCACTACCTGTCATTCGTCGTGTTCGTGCTGACGACTGTCCATGCCATCTCCATCGGAACCGACCGTGGCAGCCCTGTGTTCGTCACGGCCTACGCCCTTGCACTGGTCGTGGTCGCGATGCTGGCCGGCGTTCGTCTGCGAGAAGCGCGACGCAAGCGGAGACAAGCGATGACCTGACCGTGATCGCTCTCCGGCGTGCACGGTAGCTACATCGAGATGTAGCCGTGCTTGAGTGCGAACCTGGTGAGGTCCGAGTTGTTGCGAAGTGCCAGCTTCTTCATCAGGTGACCCCGATGGGTATCGACGGTCTTGACCGCGATCTCTAGCTCCTCCGCGATCTCGCGGTTGGTCAGCCCGCGCGCGATCATCTCCATGACCTGGAGCTCGCGACGCGTGAGCAGCGCACCCGGATGACCGGTCTCGGCGGCGAGCGCCTCGACATCCGGCGGGATCACGCGCTCCCCGCGGCACACCGAGCGAATCGTGTCGAGTAGCAGATCCGGCGTCGCCGATGGGCGGAGGTAACCATGCACGCCGGACATCACCGCGCCCACCCCGTACATGGCCTCGTCGTGGGCGGCGATCATCACCACCAGCGGCCCCGCTTCGAGCTCGCGCAGCTCGTTGACAGCGTCGCGTCCCGACCGTTCGGACAGGGTGGCGTCGACCAGCACGAGGTCGGGCTTGTCGCGCCGTACGACGTCGAGCAACTCGGCAAGCGTGCGTGCCTCGCCCACCACGCCGATGTCCGCGATCTTGGCGAACGCTTCGCGCAGCGCCCAGCGCGTGATCTCGTGTTCCATCGCGATGACGAGCCGAATCATGACGTCCTCCTCGGTAACAAGGGTCGAGATGTGCATGCTCCAAGGGCGTCGCCACTCGCCGTTACGGCAGTCGCATTTCTTGCGCGCCGCGCAGATCGGCCCGGCGAACCCTCGCGACACGATCGAGGCAGGTATCTCGAGTGATCGATGTGCGCGTGGGTCAGCACCACGGCATGCCGCCATCGACCAGGTAACGCGACCCGGTCACGGTCTCGACAGCCGAGAAGCGACAGCGAAGTCACGAGTACCAGCCGAGCAAGCAGCGCGCCGACGCATCATCTGCGCGCGACATTCGATTCGCGAGCTGTTCCCCGATGACGAGCTCGCCGCGATGCATGGCGGTCGTCCTCGAGGAGCTGTCGTGCGAACGGGACCCGCGCAGGAGATGCGCCGCCGTGGAAGGCCCACGCAGACCTGGCGCGTGGCCCTCCTGGAGCCTCGGTCGGAAAACCACGCAGTGCGATGGAATGCGCGGTGCAGTGTCCTCTGGTCATGTTCGGGAAGATCTTGTGCCCCATCGATTTCTCGGCACCTTCGCAGGCGGCTCTGCGCGTCGCCGCACGGCTCGCCCAGTCGACCGGCTCGGAGCTCGTGCTCGCGCACGCGTTTCACTTCCCGGCGGTTGCGGCGGCGCACGAGACCTCGCTGCCGGGGAAGACGTTGCAGCTGCTGATGAACGACGAGAAGCGCGGGCTCGAGGTGGCCAAGGAAGACGCGCGCAGATATGGCGCGGACAAGGTCACGACCGAGTTCCTCGACGGTTCTCCCGGGCACGTGATCAGCGACCTCGCCGCCAACGGCTTCGACCTGATCGTCGTCGGCACCGCCGGTCGGACCGGACTGAAGCGCTTCATGATCGGCTCCGTCGCCGAGAACATCGTGCGTCACGCGCCCACGTCGGTGCTGGTCGTTCGCGGCAATCCCGACGGTCCGTACTTCGACCACGTGCTGTGCCCGGTCGATTTCTCCGAGGACTCGCCGCGCGTCCTCGAGCGCGCCGAACAGCTCGCGCAACCCGGCGGAACGGGTCTCGATCTGGTTCACGCGATCGAGCTCCCGCTCGCAGCCTCGGGAGATCCGTTGCTCGTCGATTTC
Organism: Pseudomonadota bacterium; assembly: GCA_023430775.1. GTDB lineage: Bacteria > Myxococcota_A > Polyangia > Haliangiales > Haliangiaceae > JABFXX01. The sequence continues at coordinate 9,151 of JAEYYY010000407.1, read as the reverse complement.
GTCACCGACGCGGATCGCCTCGCGACCAACCAGCTCGAATCCCTCGCGGAGCAGGTGCGCGATCGCAAGCGCGCGAACGTTCGCAGCGAGGTGCTGACGGGGCATCCCGCAGAGATCATCCTCGCGAAGGCCGAGGAAGATCGAACCATCGATCTGATCGCCGTCGGCACTCATGGTCGGACCGGGATCCGGCGCCTGCTGCTCGGCTCGGTCGCAGAGAAGCTCGTCCGTCACGCGCCGTGCTCCGTGCTCGTGGTGCGCGGTCGTCGCTGAGTGGCACGGTCCTGGCTATTGCGGGTGGTCATGAAAGCCGCCCGCCTCCACGCCTATCACCAACCCCTCCAGCTCGATGATATTCCGACTCCTCGCCCCGAAGCGGGCGAGGTGATCGTGAAGATCTCCGGAGCTGGCTTCTGTCACAGCGATCTCCACGTCATCGACGGCGAGATCCAGATCTTGCCGAAGATGCCGTTGACCCTCGGTCACGAGAACGCCGGCTTCGTGGCCAGTGTCGGCGCGGGCGTCACGAGCGTTCGCGAGGGCGATCCGGTCGTCGTCTACGGCGGCTGGGGCTGCGGCAACTGCGACTACTGCGTGACTGGCCACGAGCAGCTGTGCTCGACGCCGACCTGGTGCGGGCTCTCGCAGTGGGATGGCGGCTACGCGGAGTACCTGCGCGTCCCGCACGAGCGCTACCTCGTCAAGCTCGGCAAGATCGATCCCACCGTCGCGGCGCCACTCACCGACGCCGCGCTGACGCCCTATCGCGCCGTCAAGAAGGCGCTACCGCTCCTCGAGCCCGATCATCCCGCGCTCGTCATCGGCCTCGGTGGTCTCGGCCAGTACGGCATCAAGCTGATCCGCCTGCTGTCGGGCGCACCCATCATCGCGGTCGATACCTCGCCGAAGAAACGCGAGCTCGCCCTCGCGCTCGGTGCCGATCACGTGCTCGACGGCAAGGATCCCGAGCTGGTCGCGAAGATCACCGAGCTGTCGCGCGGCACCGGCGTCAGCGCGGCGTTCGACTTCGTCGGCGCCGAGACCACGCTTGCCACCGCGGTCGCCGCGACGCGCACGCTCGGCAAGGTCTTCCAGCTCGGTCTCGCCGGCGGCGCGGCACGCCTCGAGGTGCTGAAGAATTCGCGGTTCGAGGTCGGCTTCGAATGCACCCTGTGGGGAACCATCAAGGAGCTGCGCGAAGTGGTGGCGCTCGTCGAGAGCGGCCGGCTTGCCCTCGGCAAGACCGAGACCGCGCCGCTCGATCAGATCAACGAGGTCTACGCGCGGCTCAAGCGCGGTGACGTCGACGGCCGCATGGTCCTGGTGCCGTAGCGAGCGGCGAGCGCGATGATCGCGATCGCCGCGACCAGGCAGCCGAGCTGCAGCGCGTTCGCCGAGCGCAGCATCAGCATCTGCGTGACGATCCAGTCGAGCAGCGCGACGCCCGCAAAGCCCGCGGCCGCGGTCGCATGGCGTGAGCCGACGAGCACCAGCACCGCCGCGAGCAGGTTGGAGAAGCCGATCACGAACACCAGCAACAGGCCGGGGATGGTGAAGTCGGAGAACGGTGAGTGCTCGAGCACCGCGAGCGGCAAGCCGATCGCCGAGCCGTCGGGCCAGGCAACCAGCGCATGACCGCCGAGCACGGCCGCGATGCCGACGAGCGTACAGATCACCGCGAGCGCGATGCCCGGCTCCCTGGTCCTCATCGCGCACCCGCGGCGAGCGGCGCCGCGGCCTCCTCGTACTCGCCGGTGACCAGCTCGATCGGCGGGTAGTCATCGACGAGCGATGCGTGATAGGCGACCAGGCGCGCCTGCCAGCGCAACACGCCGCGCTGGAACCCGGTGATCGGCGCAGGAATCGGCGCGCCCAGGAGCACGGCCCCGGCAGCGACCAGCCACAGCACGCCGGACACGAACCACATCACGATCAGCAAGGCTCCGCTGGGCAGTGAGGTCACCAGCCGCCACAGCGAGGACTTCACCGTCGGATAGGCGCGGATCGGGATCTCGATCCGCACGGTGTCATCGCCGGCGGGAAACCGATCGGTCAGCAGCATCATGTACGCGGACAGCTGGAGCAGCCAGCGCAGCACCGCGATCTCGCGATGCGCGACACCGGATCGGAAGCGATCGATCGAGACCGCAAAAGCTGCGATCACCGGCAAGAACAAGAACAGCGACAACACCAGCCAGCCGGCCGTGACGCCGAGCCAACCGAGGAAGATCGCGAGTAGAACCCGCAGCAGGAGCTGGGTTCGGTCGAACCGCGCGGGCGAGTGAACCTCGACGACGATCGGTGATCTGGTCATACCTCCACGTGCAGCAACCGACGTGCCGGTTCACTTGCGCGCGCGACACGGTGGCGTGCCACGCGCGACGCGCCGGCGCTGATCGGCGTGCCACTCGAGCGTGGGTGCATTGCGCGACAGCGGCTGGGTGAGCCGCGTGCCACAGGAATGGTCGAGCAACGGCTCGATCACGGTCAGCGCGCGGGACAGCTCTCGCGCGGTCGCGTAGCGCTCGGCCGGGTTCTTCGCCAGCACGCGAGCGAGGATCCGCTCGAGCCCCGGTGGGACCGGCTGATTGCAGCGCAGCGACGGCGGCACGACCTCGTCCTCGAGGTGACGCCGGATGACCTCGTTCGCCGTGCCGCCGACGAACGGTGTCGCGCCGACGATCAGCTCGTAGAGGATGATCCCGACGGCGTAGAGGTCGGAGGCCATCGACGAGCCCTCACCGCGAGCGACTTCCGGCGCCATGTACTCCGGCGTTCCGGACACGAGCTGGTCGTCGGCGCACGGGTGCCGCATCATCTCGCCGCACCCGAACTGCGGATGCGCGAGGCCGAAGTCGATCAGCCGCAGGCGATCGCGACCATCGTCGAGCCGCTCGACGAGCACGTTGTCGCTCTTGAGGTCGCCGTGGACGATGCCCGCCTCGTGGAGTGCGCCCAGCCCCGCGAGAATCTGCTGCACCATCGCGACAGCCGTGCGCAGCGACGGCACGCCTTCGCAGGCGATGCGCGTTCCGAGCGTCTGGCCGCAGACGCGCTCCATCACCAGATAGGGGCGATCGTCATCGGTGTAGCCGTGCTCGAGCGTCGTCGCGACATTCGGGTGATCGACGATGCTCCCCGCCACCGCCTCGTCGCAGAACCGTCGCCGTGCGTAGTCGTCGGCGGCCAGCTGCGGGAGCAGCACCTTGAGCGCGACATGTTGTCCTGCCCGCTCGGCATCGAACACCACCCCCATCCCGCCCCTGCCGATGACATCGCAGACCTCGTAGTTGCCCACGAACGAGCCGATCTCGATCGGCTGGGTTCCACGGGCGAGCTTCATGGATACCCGTCGCAGCACGTCGCATGCCCGCTGGGTTTTCTCGCACGGACCCCGATTCGCGAATGTCCTGCGATCGTCAGATCCGGTCCGCAAACCATGCGCGTTCTTGCGGGCACGCGTGCTGCACCGCCTACGTGTGTGACTTCACCGATGATCGAGCTGGTCGATGTGACGGTCGCGTTCGGGGACAAGGTCGTGCTCGACGGCCTCGGGCTGACGATCCAGCGCGACACCACCACGGTGATCGTCGGTCGCAGTGGGTCCGGGAAGACCGTGCTGCTCAAGACGATGCTCGGCCTGATCCGGCCGACGCGTGGCACCGTCCGCCTGTTCGGGCGCGATCTGGCGACGGTCTCCGAGGTCGAGCTCGTCGAGCTGCGCCGTCGCGTCGGCATGCTGTTCCAGAACTACGCGCTGTTCGATGGCATGTCGGTCGAGCGCAACGTCGAATTTCCCCTCGAGGAGGGTCAGCACATTTCACACGAGCTCGCGGAGACGCGGGCCAAGGAGATCCTCGCCCTGCTCGGCCTCGCAGGGAGTGAACAGCTGCTCCCGGGAGAGCTGTCGGGTGGCATGAAGAAGCGCGTCAGCTTCGCGCGCGCGCTCGTCGGCCATCCGGAGCTGGTGCTGTTCGACGAACCGACCACCGGCCTCGATCCGCTGATGGTCGAGCGCGTCGACGACATGATCCTGCGCGCGCGTCGCGAGCTCGGCATCACCGCGGTCATCATCAGCCACGACATGGCGAGCGTGAAGCGGCTCGCCGATCGCGTCGCCTTCCTCGACGCCGGCAAGATCGCGTTCGAGGGCACCACCGCGGAGTTCTTCGCGAGCCAGCTCCCACCGATCCAGGAGATCCGCGATGTGGTGCCGCGGATCGAATCCAACGGTGCGGCGCGTGTCGACGAGCCGCCGATCCTGCAGATGATCGACGTCCACCGCTCGTTCGGCGACAAGCAGGTGTTGCGTGGAGTCGATCTCGCGATCGCACCACGCGAGATCACGGTGCTGATCGGTGCGAGTGGCTCTGGGAAGTCGGTGATCGCGAAGCACCTGATGGGATTGCTCCGCCCCGATCGCGGGAAGGTGATCGCCTTCGGATCCGACCTCGCCACGCTGTCGGAGCCTCAGCTGGTCGCGCTGCGGCGTCGCTTCGGCCTCGTGTTCCAGCACGCCGGCCTGCTCGACTGGTTGTCGGTCGAGGACAACATCGCCTTCCCGCTTCGCGAGCACCACGCCTCGCGCCACGACACGAAAGCACGGGTCAGCGAGATCATCGACCAGCTCGACCTCCGAGCGGTGATGAACCGGTTGCCCGGCGAGCTGTCGGCAGGCGAGCGGAAGCGCGTCGCGCTTGCTCGGGCACTTGTCGATCGCCCCGACGTCGTGATCTACGACGAACCGACCACGGGCCAGGATCCCGTGCGCGCCGCGGAGATCGATGCGCTGATCACCGGCACGCAGCAGCGCTTCGGTGTCACCAGCCTGGTGATCAGTCACGACATGGCGTCGACGTTCCGGATCGCGCACCACATCGCGATGCTCGATCAAGGAAAGATCGTCGCCTGGGGTACCCCTGCCGAGCTGCGTGCGTCATCGGACGCGTACGTCCAGCGCTTCCTGCACGCCGCGACAGGAAGCTAGCTCGGCGCGAGTGCGAGGTTGCAGGCGCCCCGGTTGTGCAGAGCAATGCGAGCGAGAGCGAACGCAGCGATCAGGAGGCCGACATCGAGGTCGACGCCGAGCACGAACGCTCCGAACGCGCCGTAGAACGCGGTCCACACCGCGAGCACCGCCGGGATCGCGCGCGTTCCAAAACCTCCCGCAACGAGCGTGAATCCGGCCATCACCGCCAGGCTCGGGCAAGGCAGCAAGCCGATCGGTGAGGCATAAAGCGATCGGTAGCCGCCATCGGTGAAGTGCGGGTACCACAGGCCGAACATGATCAGCGCGACGCCGAGCAGCGAGCTCCACGCCGGCACGCACGTCCGCCAGCGCGGCGCGAGCTGACGTGGCCCGAGCAAGACGATCGCGAGCACCGCGAAGCTGATGGCGTTGAACCACGACCGATAGCCCGCCGCGGCGAGAAACACCGAGGCAGCGGGCATCGCAGTCAACACGACGGCCGTCCGCGTCGACGGCTCCCAGCGAACCAAGGCGATCGCGAGAATTGCGATCGCGACATGCCACGCGATCGCGATCTGCTCGTGCTCGGACGCGATCGCCTGGAGCTGCTGGACGATGTCGTGCGGGCTCACGCATCAAGGCACTGCAGCTGCCATGCCTAGGCGTACTCGTCGACGAGCTCGTTGGTGGCGTCCTCGACGATGATCGATGGCTCGTAGCAGTGCGGCGCGGAGAGGTACTCGCGAAAGGCACGCATCAGCTTCGCGATCTGCCAGCCATCGACGTAGCGATGATCGATGGTCGCGGTGATCGGCAGCACGTCGCGTGCCTCGACACGGTCGTTGACCACCACCGGCTGCTTCGTGATCTCGCCGACCAGCACCAGGACCGGCACGTCGTACATCCAGGCCAGCGGTGCGAACCCGCGCGGCAGGCCGAGCATGCCGACGCTGCTCACCATCGCGCTACCGAACGGCGACGGATGGAGCCCGAGCTTCGGCACGTCGAGCTGCAACCGCTCGGTGAGAAATGCCGACAGCCGCAGCGCCGGGCGCAGCAGCCAGCTCGGCAGCCGATCGGTGAGCTGTTTCGTGCGCGCGAAGTCCGCGTCGTTGCCTCGCTTCATCGCGTCACTTCGACGCGCCAGCTCGTCGGCCACCTCGACGACGGTCTTGCGCTCGGTGTTCGTCACCTTGACGCCCGAGAGATCGCGGCCACCCGACACCGCGGTGATGAAGAACACGTCGACCGACTCGCGCGGACGCGCCCGGCCCGCGCGCAGCTGGACGTTGACCTCGGGTACTTCGACCAGCGCGTGTGCCAGCGCGCGGCCGACCAGGTGCGTCGGCGTGACGCGGTGACCGGCCAGCCGAGCGCGCTCGATCTGCGCGAGCAGCGGACGCGCGTCGACGTCGAGCGCTCCGAAGATCTGGGGGTCGTCGGGACTGCTCCACATCGCGCCGGCGACCCGGCGCCAGCCGCGGAGACGATTGTCGTGCTTGCGAGCCATGCAACGAGGGGCTTCACGAACCGCGCCAGCAAAACCCCAGCCACTGTCTCAAGCATCGGCGCAGACTCTGCGTTCGGTGGTCTCGCCGCGCAGAACCAGCAGGCTCACTCGTGCCGTTCGTGAGTACCCTGCTCCGCCTGGCGTGCGACGCGTCGCTGGAGCTCGGGGACCAGCTTCTGGTCTGCCACCGAGAGCACGAGCGTGATCGCGCCCTCGTCTCCTCGTGCGTCGATGCGCAAGCCGGGCAGATCGAGCGGGCAGTCGTCCATCGATCCCGCCGGCGCGAGCATCATCCAGGCGCGGTGACATCTCAGGTCCGCGAGGAGTGCTTCCGGACTGCCCGCGAGCGGGCTCAGGTAGACGATGACGCCGGTGCTGGTGTTCCAGCCACCGGTGCGATGACGGGTCAGAGGAGAGCCGACGATCTTCTTGAGCTCTCGCGTCCCACATGCCTCGGCGTACTCGGCTTCGAGCGCTGCCGCTTCACTGCGATGGATCTGGGCGAGCCGCTCGTGATCGGTCGCCGTATCCCAGTTCCGGTACCACGGCGCGATCTGTGGGGTCGTCATCGGATCGCCCGGCGTCATCGGATAGACCCGCGCGTACGCCCGTTGCTGGCGCGCGATCTCGTCGTGCTCGCGCGCCGCCTCGCGATGCTCGTTCGCATGCAGGCCGCGCGGACCGCCTTCCTGTGGAGCTCTGGCGGGTGCGAGGGGAGTGGTCGCGCAAGCGACCAGGAGCAATGGGAACAGTCGCATGCCTCCAGGTTCAGCATGCGGCGTGCCCGGCCAACGGCGCGAAGCTGCGATCGGCAGCGCGCAGATCGTGCGCGCTACTTTGCAGGTACAGACCGAGTCGTCGCGAGCCCGGCGCGTCGCACTCGGTGACCGACGAAATGCAGCACCAGCGCGCCGGCGACGATGAGAGCGCCGGTCGCGATCACCCGGGTCTCGAGCTGGGTCACGAGGCCGAATGCGAGGACCATGCCGACGACGGGAAGCACCGGCACGCCGCGGATCGCTCCAGGCACGCGGAACGGTCGCCGGCGCTGCGGATCGCGCTTGCGCAGGATCACGAGGGCGAGGTTGACGGTGCCGAACGCGAGCAAGGACACGAACGACGACAGCCCCGCGATGACGGCGATGCGCCCGAGCGGCAACAGCGCGAGTCCACCCGCCATGACGACGAGCGTCGCGACCCACGGCGTGCGCCGCTTGCGGGCGACGCGCGCGAACACGGCGGGCATCTTCCCCGCCCCTGCCATCGCATAGAGGATGCGACTTCCCGAGACCAGCGCCGCCATCGCGGTGTTGGCGGTCGCGAACAGCGCGATGCCACCGAGTGCGCCTGCGAGCGACGGCGATCGCGCGCGCACCGCGTGAGCGAGTGGCTCGCCACTGCGCGCGAGCTCGGCCGGCGGGGTCAGCGCCACCACGGCCAGCGCGACCAGGATGTAGAGCGCCGTGGCGACGACGAGGCTGACGATGATCGCTCTCGGCAGATCGCGCTCGGGACGCCGCGTCTCCTCGGCGAGATTGACGATGTTCTCGAAGCCCAGGTACGAGAAGAACACCAGCGCGGCACCCGCGAGCACGTTCGGCGTGGGCACACTGACGAGGGCCTCGCCGAAGCGCTCGTCGGTGGCGCCGAGGTAGACGACGATGATCAGCCCGGCGGCCTCGATCATCGTGAACGCCGCGACCATCCAGGTCGACTCGCGAACACCGACGATCGCGACGAGCGCGAGGACGACCACGAGTGCGATGGCGGCCGCCACGCCGGGCACCTCGACGAGGGCGGACAGGTAGCCGGAGAACGCGACTGCCACCGTCGCGGCCGTGGCCGCAGCGGAGACCACCATCATCGTCCCGACGGTGAACGACACGCTGCCGGCCTTCGGGAGCGCATGGTGGACGTAGAGGAACTCGCCGCCGGCGCGCGGAAACATCGTCGCCAGCTCCGCATAGGCGAATGCGGTGACCATCGCGACCACCGCGCTGATCAGGAAGGCGAGCCACATGCTGGCGCCGACCTCACCGGCGGCTGCACCGATCACCGAGTAGATGCCGGCGCCCAGAATCGCTCCGAGGCCGTAAGCAGCGATCGACGGCCATCCGAGCGCGCGTCGCAGCTCTGCTGGTTCGGTGCTCATGGTTTCCTGTACGCCGTGATCTGCAACCTCCGCACCGCCCTCACTCGTCGAACAGGATGCGGTGCGGCGGCGTGTCGACATCGTCGAGCTGGCCGGACCGCACCACCCACGCGAAGGCGAGCACGGCCGCGGCTGCGCCGACCAGCGCGAGGATCAGGATCAGATACATCGTGGTCATCGCTTGCCTCCAAACGCACGCGACCGCAGCGAGATCGCGAGCACCGCCACCGACGATAGTGGCATCACCACCGCCGCGATCAGCGGATGCACCAGACCCGCGACGGCGAGGGTGCCTGCGAGCAGGTTGTAGAGGAAGGAGCACTTGAGGTTGCGACGGATCGTGGCGAGCGTGTCGCGGGCGCCGCGCGCGGTGTCGGCGATCGCGGTGATCGCGGGCTCGCGCAGATAGATGTCGGCGGCTTCGATCGCCACCTCGGCGGCACCCGACACCGCGACACCGGCGGACGCCGCCGCCCTCGCGGCGGCCTCGTTGACGCCCTAGCCGCCCAACACCCCCCGT
>JAEYYY010000387.1 GCA_023430775.1 Pseudomonadota bacterium | reverse complement strand
ACGACGAGGTGCTGGTCGACGACCTGCCGCCCGCGGTCGCAGCGCCGGCATCGATCGACGAGCTGAAGCAGCGCGTCGCCGCCGTGCTCGAGCGCGAGCAGGTGCCGGGCGTCGGGCTCGCGATCGTCGGGCGCGACGGCCCGATCTGGGTCGGCGGCGTCGGCATCGCCGATCCGGTGAGCCGCGCGCCGATCACCGAGCACACGGTGTTCCGGATCGCCTCGATCACGAAGAGCTTCATCGGCCTCGGCGTGATGAGGCTGGTCGAGCAGGGCAAGCTCGATCTCGATCGCCCGCTGCACCACTTCGTGCCCGGGGCCGTCGACAATCCCTGGGAGCGCGAGACGCCGGTGACGCTCGCCCACGTGCTCGAGCACACCGCCGGGCTCGACGACATGCGGTTCAACGAGGTGTTCACCGCCGACGAGGCGATGACGGCGCGCGCCGCGCTGTCGGTCAATCCGCGATCGCGGCGGCTCCGGTGGCGGCCCGGGACGCGCCACGCGTACTCCAACGTCGGCTACACGCTCGCGGCGCGCGCGATCGAGGCGGCCACCGGCGAGCCGTTCGATGTCTGGCTGCGCCGCGAGGTGCTGACGCCGATCGGGCTTCCCGAGGCCGACTTCCAGCGCAGCGGCACGCTCGGTCGGCGGCTCGCCGTCGCGTACGACCGTCCCGGTCAGCCGGCGCGCTACCAGCCGATCGTGCATCGCGCGGCCGGTGCGTTGCTCGCATCGCCCGCCGAGCTCGCCGCGGCGGTGCAGTTCTGGTTGCGCCGCGGCGAGGGCTACGGCGTGGTGTCGGCGGCGGGGATCGATCGGATCGAGCGGACCGGGACGCTGCCGTACCCGATGACCGACATCGCGTACGGGCTCGGCAACTACGGCGACGTTCGCGATCCGACGCGATCGCGCGGTCACGATGGCGGGCTGCCCGGCTTCTGGTCCGCGCTCCGCTATCACCCCGAGCTCGGCCGCGGCTACGTCATGCTGCTGCCGGCGACGTTCTCGCCGCGCGCCTACCTCGAGGTGCGCGCGCTGCTCTACGCGTTCATGGCCCGCGGGGTTGCCGTCGACCGCGAGTGGCCGGCGGCGCGCGTCCCGCACCGGCCGCCGGAAGCCGCGTTCTATCGGTTCGCCAGCCCGCGCCACGCGATCCTCGCGTTCCTCGAGACCCGGCTGTTCGGCTGGCACGCGCTGCGAACCCGCGATCGAGTCCAGCTCGATCCGCTGATCGGCAAGTCGGTGGAGCTGATCCCGTCGCGCCACGGTGGCTATGCACTCCCCGGCGAGAGCGGGACCTCGGTGCAGTTCGCGCGCGACACCGACGGCAAGCCGATCATGCACGCCCACGGTGCCTACGCCGAGGCCGACGACGCGACGTCCGCCTCGCTCGTCCACCTCGTGCTGACGATCGGCTGGTGGTTGCTGCGCGTCGCGCCGCTGTGGTCGCTCGCGGTGCTCGGCATCGCGGTGTGGGAGCGCCGCCGCCCGGCTGGCCTGCAGCTGACGATCTGGCTCGCGGTCGCGGGGCTCGCGGCGATGCTGCTGCCGCGCCTGTGGTACGAGGCCGCGATCGATCAGCGCCTCGGCGAGATCCATCCGCTGACGATCGCGATCTGCGCGACGACGATCGTCCATGCCGTTGCCGCGCTCGCGGCAGCGATCCATGCCATCCGCTGGTGCTGGCACCCAGACCGGCCGCCGTGGTGGCGACGCGCGCCACCGACGGCGATGGCGATCGCCATGCTCGGGTTCGCGCTGTGGTTCGCCGCCAACGGGATCATCGGGCTGCGAACGTGGAGCTGGTGATCAGGCCGCGCGCCGGGAATCCACCACAGCTGGCAGGCCGGGGTAAGGTTCCGCCATGACCGAATCCGACCCGCCGTTCGACGCCGTAGCCGCTGCCAAGGAGCTCGACGAGCTCCTCGGGAGCAGCAGCGAGGGCGCGGTTGGAGCGAGCGATGACTACGTGGCCACGCTCGAGTCCGAGCTCGAGGCGCTCAATGCGCTCCTCGCGAAGAAGGAGCTCGAGCTCAAGCAAGCGAACGCGCGCGCCGACCAGGCGCATGCCGAGATCGAGAGCGCCGGGAAGCGCATCGCGAGCGCCTCGGCGAAGGAGCTCGAGCAGCGCACGCGCAAGATCCTCGAGGGCTTCCTGCCGGTGATCGACGATCTCGATCGCGGGATCGCGGCCGCGAAGCAGCATGTCGAGTCGGCGGATGTCGTCGAGGGCATGGAGCTGGTCAAGCGCAGCCTGTTGACGCGGCTCGGCCAGTTCGGGGTCGTCCACGCGCCGGCGCTCGGCGAGAAGTTCGATCCCAATCGCCACGACGCGGTCGCGCTGGTGCCCGTCACCGACGCCGCGAAGGACGGCATGGTGATCGACGTCATGCGCGAGGGCTACTTGATGGGCGAGCACACGCTGCGGCCCGCCAGCGTCGCGGTCGGCAAGAAGGGCTAGATGCCGGCGGCCGAGATCGAGATCGCTGTCTCGGTCGCGCGCTCGCTGATCGATGCCCAGTTCCCGCGGTTCGCGACGCTCGCGATCGCGCCGTTCGCCCACGGCTGGGACAACGAGATCTTCGCGCTCGGCGGCGAGCTGCTCGTGCGGATGCCGCGCCGCGAGACCGCGGTGCCGCTGATCGAGAACGAGCGCCACGTCGAGCTCGTCGCGCCGCACTGCACGCTGCCCGTGCCCGAGCTGGTCGAGCGCGGCCGACCCGGTCCCGGCTATCCGTATCCGTGGAGCATCGTCAGGCGGTTGCCGGGCGAGCCGGTCGGCGACCAGCTCCTCGATGCCGGCAACGCGCGCGTGCTCGGACGCTTCGTTCGCAGCTTGCACGTGCCCGCTCCGGCCAGCGCCCCGCGCAATCCGCTGCGCGGTGTTCCACTGATCGATCGCCAGGCGCGGTTCGACAGCTCGCTCGCCGAGCTCGGCGATCGGGTCGACCGCGGCCGCATCCGCGCCGCCTGGGACCGCGCGTTGACCACGCCGGCGTGGAGCGCGCCACCGGTGTGGCTGCACGGCGATCTGCACTCCTACAACGTGCTGTGGGATCGCGCGCGCATCACCGGTGTGATCGACTTCGGCGACATCACCGCCGGCGATCCGGCGACCGATCTGATGATCGCGTTCGTGGCGTTCGGCGATCGCGAGCGCGAGGTGTTCCTCGTCGAGACCGGCGCCGACGCGGACACCATCGAGCGCGCCCGCGGCTGGGCGATCGCGCTCGGTCTGGTGTTCGCGGCGAGCGACGATCCGGCGCTGTCAGCGCTCGGCCTGCGCGCCATCGCCGCGGCTCAGCGCAGGTAGTACGGCGCGGCGACCGCGGCCCGGCACTGCCAGTTGAAGCTGCGCATGTGCGGCGAGCTGCCCTTGGACTTGAGGCCGGCGAGCATCGCGCGCGCGGCGCTCTCGAGCTGCGAATCGCTGCGGCCGCCGAGGTGCCACGCGAGCGCGACCGCGTAGGCCGGCTCGCCCCAGTGCTCGTGATACGGATCGGTGACGTCGGCGGCGCTGCCGATGCCGAGCCAGTAGAGCGGCTTGCCGGTGCCGTCG